>JACMPG010000218.1 GCA_014377625.1 Spirosoma sp. | reverse complement strand
CCATCGCTGTTCGTGGTCGTGCCACGTGTTGTACCTTTTACCTGTACGCTCACACCCGGTAGGGTGGAGCCGTCTTCTGATGAAGTGACGCGGCCACTTACGCTCACATCCTGCGCCAGCACGGGCAAACAGAACAGAAGCGAAAGCAACCAGCTGCCAAATAAAATTTTGCGCATTTGACTTGTGGGATTAAAAATTTGCTGATAATTACCGTTTACTAAGTTGCAAATATAATAAGACGGTAATTTATCGGGTTATGCCGGGCAGAACTTTTTTTCATTATGCCAAGATTCCCCCCACTTGACAAAGTGGAATTTAGACCAGTCTTGTAAATTTATTGATTATATGGTGTATGATGCACAAATCTATCTATCTTCCTGCAAGAAGCTACACAGGTAATTTATTATTTGGATTTATGCGTAAATTGCCAATTAATTGTTTGTACACGAAAATTTGAACATTTCTATGAAACACGTTACACAGTATCTAAGTGCAGCAGTTTTTATCACTATAGTAGCTCAGGGTGCAGTCGGGCAGACCATGTCGGCACAGATCGATAAAAAGGCCGAGAGTCTCGAAAAGAAAGTGGTGGCCTGGCGTCGCGACATTCACGAACATCCCGAACTGGGCAACCGTGAATTTCAGACGGCTGCCAAGATTGCAGCCCACCTCCAGTCGCTGGGTATCGAGGTGAAAACGGGCGTGGGTAAAACAGGCGTGGTTGGCTTGCTCAAAGGCGGTAAACCCGGCCCCGTAGTGGCCCTCCGCGCCGATATGGACGGCCTGCCCGTAACAGAACGCGTTGATCTGCCTTTTAAATCGACTGTGCAGACCGAATACAACGGCCAGAAAACCGGCGTTATGCACGCCTGCGGACACGATACGCACGTGGCCATGCTGATGGGTGCGGCAGAGGTGCTGGCGTCTATGAAAGCCGACCTGCCCGGCACGGTAAAGTTTATCTTCCAGCCTGCCGAAGAAGGTGCTCCTACTGGCGAAGAAGGCGGTGCCCAGCTGATGGTGAAAGAAGGCGTTCTTGAAAATCCTAAAGTCGATGCCATTTTCGGGCTGCACATCAACTCGCAGACCGAAGTGGGCAAGATTGGCTATCGGCCCGGTGGGACAATGGCCGCCGTTGATCAGTTTGCTATCAAACTACACGGCAAACAAACCCACGGTGCGTCGCCCTGGTCGGGTGTGGACCCCATTGTAACGGCTGCGCAGGTGATTATGGGCCTGCAAACGATTGTCAGCCGGAACCTGCCCCTGACCGAAAACGCGGCTGTGATAACGGTAGGTGCCATTCACGGCGGTATCCGGCAGAACATCATTCCTGAAGAGGTGAACATGATCGGCACGATACGTTCGCTCGATGCCGACATGCAGAAAACCATGCACCGCCGGATTAAAGAAGTAGCCGTCAACATCGCTGAAAGTGCCGGTGCAAAAGCCGATGTGGACATCGACATCATGTATCCTATTACGTACAACGATCCCAAACTAACCGCGCAGATGCTGGGTACACTCGAAACGGTGGCGGGCAACGATAATGTCAGGCTGATACCCGCCCAGACCGGTGCCGAAGACTTTTCGTTTTATCAGCAGAAGGTGCCGGGGTTTTTCTATTTTCTTGGCGGCATGGCCAAAGGCAAAAAACGGGATGATGCTGCCCCACACCACACGCCTGATTTTCAGATCGACGAAAGTTGCTTCGTATTGGGCATGAAATCGCTCTGCCACCTTACCGTAAACTATATGCAGCAGACAAAAGGCGCAATAACCAGCGGTAAGTAACAGCCAATGGCGCGTATCAAATACGTACCTTTGTCCTCCCAACCAATTCAGGTCGGCTTATCGCGCCCCGCCTTTGGGCGGAGCGAGGAAAGTCCGGGCAGCACAGAGCACTCTACTTCCTAACGGGAAGGCAACCGGCTGGGAACGGCCGGTTGACAGATAGGGCAACAGAAAATATACCGCCAATTCAGTGAACATTAAGCAGTCATCAGTGAACAGTTTAGCGCAACTTCGCCTGACTGATAACTGGTAACTGCTTACTGTTCACTGAGTAGGTAAGGGCGAACCGGTGGGGTAAGAGCCTACCGCCCAGTGGGCGACCAGTGGGGCACGGCAACCCTTAGGGGCTGAAAGACCAAATAAGCGTCGGACGCGCGGCTGCTCGTCGCCAGCGTTCCGAAAGGAACAACACCGACGCGGGTAGGTCGAACGAGGTGTTCGGGTGACCGGCATCCCAGATAAATGATAAGCCATTCTGCCGGGCGGCTCAGGCCAAACGGCGGGAGGACAGAACCCGGCTTACAGGTCTGGATTGGATGGGATTTTTTAGCATTTGCAAAGCGAATAGGCAACGGGTTTTCCTGCTGCCCATTCGCTTTTTCTTTCGGCCAGCAATACCAGTGCGTAAACTTTTTCCGTACCTTTGCGGCCACGTTTTACCTGGGGGTTCGTTCCTCCACCAAAACCAAACAAGCACAAATGGCTGTTAAAATTCGTTTAGCGCGTCGTGGACGCAAAAAAATGGCGATGTACGACATCGTAGTGGCCGAATCTACTTCGCCCCGCGATGGTAAGTTTGTCGAGAAAATCGGCACGTACAACCCCAACACCGACCCGTCGACGGTCGTATTGAAGTCGGACCGGGCCGTGTACTGGCTCATGGTAGGTGCCCAGCCGACTGATACCGCGCGTTCGGTATTGTCGCACGAAGGTGTCATGTACCGGAAGCATTTGCAGGTTGGCGTTAACAAAGGTGCCATCACGCAGGAGCAGGCCGATGAGAAATACACTACCTGGAAAGAGGACAAGCAGAACCGCATTGCCGGAGCTGCCGATACCAAAACGCAGACTAAAGAGCAGTCGCGTGCCGCCCGTCTCGAAGCCGAGCGTAAGGTAAGCGAAATCCGCGCCGAGGCTATCGTCAAGAAAAATCGCGTAGAAGAGCCGGTTGCTGAGGTAGCTCCTGTAGAGGAGGTTGCCCCAACGGAGGTTACCGCAACGGAGGTTGCCGCAGCTGAAGCTGCCGAAGAGCGCGAAGTAGTCAATTCAGTACCTGTTGCTGCCATTGAAGAAGCTCCCGCTACTGAAGCCATTGGTGAGATGCCGGTTGAGCTGACCGCCGAGGTGGCTGCTCCAACTGAAGCCGTTGCCGCCGAGGTGACGCCCGCTGTTGAAGTACCCATTGCTGACATCGTACCTGCTGACGAAGTAGTTGCTGTTGAAGCTACGGTAGCCGAAGAGACACCTGCCCCAACGGAGGTTGCCACAACGGAAGAAGCACCAGTTGCTGAAGAAACCCCTGCCGTTGAAGAAGCGCCTGTTGCTGAAACCGCACCGGAAGTTGACGCAACGCCTGCTCCCGTATCGGAAGAAGCTGCTGCTGAAGAAACCGAGAAGAAAGATACGCCCGCTGCGGAATAGATTTCTAAATGGAAAAACGGTTATTTATGAGTCTGTTCCCACGAACAGACTCATTTTTATTTTCTATCAAATGACAAAAGACGATTGTTACCAGCTTGGCCACATCACCAAAACGCACGGCGTCAGCGGTGAACTGGTTCTCTACTTAGACGTTGACGATGCCGCCGAATACGCCGATCTGGAGTCGGTGCTGCTGGAGGTGAAAGGGCAGTTGGTACCGTACTTTATCGAGTCAATCGCCATCGTTAAAGCCAGCCGTGCCATTGTGGCCTTCGAGGAAATCGACACCATCGAACAGGCTGAACGGCTCATCGGCAGCGGGGCCTTCTTACCCCTGGACAACCTCGAACCTATCACCGACGAAACCCGGTTTTACTTCCACGAAATTGTAGGCTATCAGGTAGTTGATGCCGAAGCAGGTGAGCTGGGTACGGTACGGGGCGTTTATGCCATGAACGCGCAGGATTTAATTGCGATGGACTATCAGGACAAAGAAGTGCTGATTCCGATCAACAGTGATATTGTACGTACCGTGGACCGGGTCAACCAGAAACTGAACGTGGTATTGCCCGATGGCCTGCTGGCTATCTACATGGAAGACGACGTTAAAGAAACGCCCGAAATTGACGGCGACGCCGACGAGACGAACACGGATGAGGATTGATATTATCACCTGCCTGCCCCGGCTTTTGGATAGCTTTTTTGCCCATTCCATTTTGCAGCGGGCGCAAACGGGCGGCTACGTGGAGGTAGTGGTACACGACCTGCGCGACTATACCGCCGATAAGCACCGGCGCGTGGACGATTACGCCTTTGGCGGGGGCGCGGGCATGGTGATGCAGATTGAGCCGATTGCCCGCTGCATCCGGTCGCTGCAAGCCGAACGCACGTATGACGAGGTGATTTACATGACACCCGACGGCGAACGGCTAAATCAGCAAATGACCAACGCGCTGTCGCTGCGGCAGAACCTGATCATGCTGTGTGGGCATTATAAAGGTGTTGATGAACGGGTGAGGGAGTTGTTCGTAACCCGCGAAATCAGCATCGGCGACTACGTCCTTAGTGGGGGCGAACTGGCGGCCTGTGTCCTGGCCGATGCCATTATCCGGCTCCTGCCCGGTGTGCTGAACGACGAAACATCGGCCCTTACTGACTCGTTTCAGGACAACCTGCTGGCCCCACCGGTTTATAGCCGCCCGGCGGAGTTTGAGGGGCATCGGGTGCCGGATGTTCTGCTAAGCGGTCACGAAGCCAAAATTGACGAGTGGCGGTACGAACAGGCCCTCGAACGCACCCGTACCCGACGCCCTGATTTGCTGGATTGAGATATGCCAAAACTCTTCATAGATACTGAACGCTTACGTGACCTCAATAGTGGGTTAGGACAGGTTTGCCTGAACCTCGGCCATGAACTGGTGCAGCAGTGTGCCAGCCAATCTGCCAGCTGGGAACTCACGTTTCTGGTGCCGCCCGGTCAGTCGGGTATCTTTGGCGGTGCGCGTTCCGGCGTTCCGGTGGGGTATGTCGAAGCATCGTGGCTACGGAAGTTTTACATACCGGGCCGGTATGATGTCTGGCACTGTCTGCATCAGGATTCGACGTATTTGCCCCGTGCTGGTCAGGGGAAGCTGCTACTCACGATCCACGATTTGAATTTTTTAAATCGTTCTGATTATTCTGACGCTAAAAAAGCCCGCAAACGTCAGGATCTACAACGCCGGGTTGACCAGGCCACCGCGCTGACTACCATTTCGAACGCCACCTCTGATGATGTCCGGGCTAACCTGCGCGTGGATACTAAACCGCTGACGGTCATTTACAATGGCGTAGCTACTGATCCCTTCCAGGCACCCACCGAACCCGATGCTGAAGAACTGAAGCCATTGGCCCAGCAGCCTTACTTTCTATTCGTTGGTGTCATTCACCCGAAAAAAAACGTTCATACGCTCCTGCCGCTGCTCGAAGCTTTTCCCGACTACCGGCTCGTACTGGCTGGGCCCGACGACCATCCCTACGCCCGTCATATCTACGAGCAGGCCGAAAATCTTGGTGTTCTTAATCGGCTGGTAATGCCTGGCGCGGTCTCTGAAAACGATAAACTATGGCTATATGCCCACTGCGAAGCCTTTTTGTTTCCGTCGCTGTCCGAAGGCTTCGGGTTGCCGGCGGTAGAAGCCATGCGGTTTGGTAAGCCGGTTTTTCTGTCTACCCTGACCAGCTTGCCCGAAATAGGGGGAAAGGAAGCATATTACTTTCAGGATTTTGAGCCGGAGAGCATGGCTAAAGTACTGCATGACGGTCTGCACGATTTTGGCCAGAATACCCTGCGGCAGGAGCGGCAGCTTCGGCGGGCCAGCGAGTTTACCTGGACTAAGGCCGCTGAAGCCTTCTGGATTTTGTACCAAAAATTAGTCGGCAATTAAGCTCTACAAGTGGTGTAGCCTGCAAAAGGAACGGAGAT
>JACMPG010000217.1 GCA_014377625.1 Spirosoma sp. | reverse complement strand
TTCCAGAAGGATGTAATCGAGTAGTCTGTCGTTTGCCCAAAAATCAGTTTGTTTCACTTTCTCAAGTAGTGGTCGAACAAAGGGAATAACACCCAATCGCTTTGCCCGGAGAATCAACCCAAGTGTTCCGAGGTACTTCTGATCGCCGTACTCCCGTACCACAGTAGGCGTAACAAATACGTGCATAAACGACTGGCGGAGTATGTCTGTTTCGCTAATTTTGCTCAATAAAATCAATGCCGATGTGTCGGAAATAACCAGATTGTCAATAGGCATTTCCCAGTTCCTTTTTCAGATCTTCCACCGAGTAATTAAATAAGCTGAACCCAAACCGCCCCATAATCTCCATGTAAGCTCATTTACTGATGCCCACAATTTGGGCCGCCTGACCAAGTGTTACTTTCCCTTTTTCGTACAACTGACCAGAAAGAAGCATCTTAGCCTCGAACTCGTCTAAGTCGAGCATATCGGGTAAATCAATGGTTAGCGTCTTCATAGCTACGTGTTTTTTAGAGAACGACTTGACACTTAAAAGCATTCGGCTCACACCCGTTCCTGCAACACCTCCGCACTGACGCTTGCCGCCTGCGAGAAATCCTGAATCAGGTCTTCGATGGCTTCCAGACCCACCGAAATCCGAATCAAACCGGGCGTAATGCCGAGGGCAGCTTTTTCGTCGGGTTTGAGTTTGGCGTGAGTCGTGGTGTTGGGGTTGGTGACGATGGTGCGCGAGTCGCCGAGGTTGGACGAGAGCGTCGGGATGTGCAGGGCATCGAAAAACGCGCTGACCCGCTCAAAACCGCCGTCGAGTTCAATGGTAATAATGGCTCCGCCTGCGCTCATCTGCGTCCGCGCCAGTTCATACTGCGGGTGCGAGGGCAGAAACGGGTACAGCACCCGCGCCACGTCAGGATGATTTTCCAGTGCTTCGGCCAGGGCCAGTGCGTTGCGGCAGTGCCGTTCCATGCGCAAATCGAGCGTTTCCAGACTCTTCGACAGCACCCAGGCGTTGAACGGCGACAGTGACGGGCCGGTATGTCGCGCAAAGAACCGGATCGGCGCAATCAGGTCGGCCCGGCCTACCACAATGCCACCCAAAACCCGGCCCTGTCCGTCCATGAACTTGGTGGCTGAATGGATAGACAGGTCGGCTCCGAGATCAAGGGGCGTTTGCAGAATTGGCGTGGCAAAGCAGTTATCGACGTTCAGAATGAACCCGTGTTTTTCTTTCAGCCGTGCCAGCATCGTCAGATCAACGAGTTCAAGGCCGGGGTTGGAGGGCGTTTCGAGATACACCATTTTGGTATTAGGCTGTATGGCCGCGTCCCATTCGGCTTCGGTGGCGGTAGCATCAACGTAGGTATGCGTAATACCCCATTTGCTCAGGATCTGCGTAATTATCTGGTGCGCCGAGCCGAACAAAGCCCGACAGGCTACGAGATGATCGCCCGATTTGAGCAGCCCGGCCATACTGGCAAACACGGCAGCCATGCCCGTTCCGGTGGCAATACCGTCTTCGGCGTTTTCGAGCATACAAACTTTGTCGACAAACTCCGTTACGTTGGGGTTGGAAAACCGGCTGTAGATATTACCCGGTTCTGATTCGTTGAAGAGTGCTTCACCCTGCTCGGCGCTTTCGAAGGCAAAACTCGACGTCAGGTAAAGCGGTACTGAATGCTCGCGGTTTTGCGACTTCGGTGCCTGGGTACGGATGGCTTTGGTTTGTTTCTGCATTACTAAAAGAATAAAAGAATCTTGCGCAAACTTACGAGGATGACGACGATACCAACCAGAATCATCATTGACTTGACGGGTAATTTCTGCGCGATGCGGGCGGCAATGGGCGCGGCAATCATGCCACCCAGAATAAGGCCCAGAATGACCATGCCGTAGTTGCCCAGCCCAATCACCAGCGCGAACACCACCGACGACGCGAACGAAACGAAAAACTCGGCCAGATTCACCGACCCAATGGTGTAGCGCGGGTGCCGACCGGCGGCAATGAGCGTGGAGTTAACGATTGGTCCCCAGCCCCCCCCGCCAATGGCGTCGATGAAGCCACCAAACCAGGCCAGCAGTCCAATGCGCTTAATGGGTTTTTTCTTCGTCCGTTTAATCAACGCTTTTCGGAGGATCAAAATCCCCAGAATAGCCGTATAGACCGAAATGCCCGGCGCCAGGTATTTCGCTACGATATCGAATTCGGCCACCTGCGTCAGCAAAAACGCGCCCAGTGCGGCCCCAATCACGCCCGGAATCAGGACCACTTTGAACAACCGGCTGTTGACGTTGCCAAACTTGAGGTGCATATAGCCCGATACGCCCGACGTAAAAATCTCGGAACTGTGCACACTGGCCGTGGCAAAAACCGGGTTGATGCCCACACTGGTCAGAAACGTTGTGGCCGTTACGCCATACGCCATACCGAGGGCACCGTCAATCATCTGCGCGGTGAAACCGGCCAGGATAAAGTAAAAAATGTCGGGAGTGATGTTAACAGACGTAGCCAGCAGGGTGATCTGGTCGAGCGTGAAATAGCTGAACAGCAGATGACCAACCACCATCAGGGAAAGGGCTGCAAATACGTATATCCCAATTTCGGTGCGGGTGCGTCGACGCAGCAACGTGGTGAACGACGAACCGGAGGCTTCCCGCAGCTCGACGTTCACGCCAGGATACGTAGCCCGCAGTCCGTCGAGCTGCTGACTGGCTGTGGCTCCCTCGAGCGTGATGGTCAGCCCGTTTAAATCGAATGGCAACGCGGCCCCGGACAACGAATCAGGTAGGGGTGCGGATGGAGTCAGTTCATCCAATTTCATAATACTTAAACCCTATCGACTTAATAGATTATTTCTTTTGCGAAAAACGGCACTGAGTTGTGCCGTTTTTTTGGAAACTACCGGAGCAGACTTTACGCAAAGGTAAGTTTGCTTTTGGCAAAGACGCAAATCAGACTGGATATAGTTTCTATGCTGGAGGGGGTGGATCAACATCGCACGTTCGCTCCCGCGCCCAAAGGTAAACCGCAGCAGGCCCGCCCGTGCCGTACGCAGCCGCCGTTGCGCCAATGGGTGCCCGTTCAGTTTGCTGCCCGCTTCGCTGTATCGTTGGGCGGCAGGAGTCGTGGCCGGTGCCAATCCAATCAGCGGGTTAACGTGCTGAACGGGTGTTTAGGGCTGTACCCAGTCAGTCAGCGTTAGCAATAACAGGAGGATTAATGTTGGTATAACGACGTACTAAATACTATTTCTCATTGGCATAAAGATGGGTTAGCAGGAGCGATGACGACAAAAAGACGGAAAGCAGAGCTATTCTAACCGGTTGATTACCGGATCAGCGCAATGCTACCCGTCTGTTTCTGGCGTCGCGAATCGCGCAGCAGTACATCGGCCTCAAAGGCATACTGACCGTTGGGTAACGGAACGCCCCGGTTCGTGCCGTCCCAGCACTGGCCGGGGGCATCACTGTTCAGCGGAATATCATACATCTCAAAGACCACCTCGCCCCAGCGATTCCAGATGCGCAGCCGTTCGATAGCCCCGCGTCGGCATCGCCAAACAGGGTCCAGGTATCGCTGCGCCGGTCGCCGTTGGGCGTGAACGCTTCGGGAGCCACGGCCTGGCACGACAGCACCCGAAACACATTGGCCTGACTGGCCGAGTCGGGGCAGGCTCCGTTTTCGTAGCCTACGGCCAGTGTCAGACCGAACTGACCGGGTGGCAGATCGGTAAACTGCGGATTGGCCGTATTGGTTACGAAACCATTGATCAGGGTCCAGCGAAAGGTTTTGGCCGCCGGGTCGGTACCGGTAAGCTGTACCGCGCCGGGTAGGCAAACATCGGGACCATTGCCAACGCTGAAGGTTGGTTTCAGCGCGGGTTTGATCGTAACAGACTGCGTTACGGTGGTCTGACAACCGGTGGTTGACCCAAACACCGTCAGGCGGACGCTGGCAGTGGTCAGGCTGGCTGGAAATACATGCCGGGGCGAAAAGTTAACCGAATCCGGGGGGGTGCCGTCGCCAAAATTCCAGCGAAACCGGTTGGCCGGATCGTTCAGATTGGTTAGCAAAGCTGCCTGCTGGTTGCAGACGAAGGGCGCGGGTACCTGAAACCGGGCGGTAGGTGGCGTGGTCGTGGTAATGGACCGGGTCAGCGAGTCGTAGCCGCAGGGGGTGCTGGCCAGTAGCGTTACGCTGTACGTCTGGTTGGCGTTGGCAAAGCGGTGTACCGGATTCGGCGTGGTTTCTACGGTGCCATCGCTGAATTTCCAGACCCAGGACGTAGGCCGGGGTACGGTGGCGTCGGTAAACTGCACGGCTTCGCTGGCGCAGGGGCGGGCGGTGGAGAGAGTAAACAGGGCTTTCACGGTGGTGGGATACACCCGGATGCTTACCGTGTCGGTGTCGCGCCCGCAGGTGTTTTGTACCACCAGCGTTACCCGGTACGTCCGGGCCGAGTCGCGGGCCGAAAACTGGTGCAGAATGGTATCCTGAGCCGTTTGCAAGGTTGTACCATCGCCAAAATCCCAAATACTGCTCTGGCCTTCGCCCACGCTCCGGTTAGAGAAACGCAGCGTGGCCGGGGTGCAGCGAACAACGGTCGAGTCAACGCCAATTTCGGCGAACGCCAGGGGCCGTACGGTCAGCGTAGTGGTTGTGCTGGTGGTGCCGCAGGTATTCTGGGCCGTCAGCGTGGCGGTATACAGGCGGGTGGTCTGCCCGGCGTTGGCGTAGGTGTGGCGGCTGGCCGTAAACGTATTGCTGGTGGTTCCGTCGCCGTATTGCCAGCGGTAGGCTATGCCGGGCTGGGCCGGGCCGTTCAGCCCGAACGTAACGGTGAGCGGGGCGCAGCCGCTGGTTTGGCTGGGCGTGAGGGTGAGGGTAGCCGGTGGCGCAATGACTGTCAGCGACTGCGTGGTTTCGTTGCGGCAACTACCCGCCGAGACCCGCAGCGTCACGGTTTGCGGGCCGGGCGGTAACACCAGTGCCGGGCTTGGTGTTTTACCCGTTGCCTTATCTACGTTGTTTATGAGCCACGAATACGTATCGGCACCGATCGAGTTGTTTACCACCGTCTGAGGTTTGTTGGTGCACTCGCCCTGCAGCGTAAAATCGGCTTTGGGCTGTCCCACTGTAACGGCAAACACGGCCGATGCCTGACAGCCGCCCGCGTTACTTACCTGATACGTTACCGTGAGTTGAGTTGTGGTTAAGTTGCTCACGATCAGCGAATCGGCCCTGGGCGGGGGACTCTCGCGCCACAGTGCCGACTTTACGGGCGGCTTTTTGTTTGAACACGACCTCGGCGACGATCAGGCCAAGTACTGGGCGGGGGCAACCGTCAACCATATTGGTCGCTCGCAACTGCGGGGCGACTGGCTGGGGCAGCGCATCAGCGGTATGGCGGGGGTGTAGATACCCTTTAGAAAAGGGCTGTGGAACAAAGGACTCGTACACCAGCAAAACCGCGACCAGTCATACGGATTAACGGCTCATCTGCGTCAACAGGGTAATAATCTACAACTCGATATGGGCCTTAATCTGACGTATTCACCCATTATGATTGGCCTGTGGTACCGGGGTATTCCTATCCGGCAATTCGACAAGACGTTCCAGAACGATGCGTTGGTGGGGCTGATGGCCCTGCAATTCGATACGTTTATGGTGCAGTACAGCTACGATATTACGGGTATCTCCTCTGCGATACGCCACGGGCGGGGCGCATGAACTGAGTGTATGGTACGGTCTCGACAGTCTGTTCCAGTTCAGTAGCACCAAAAGCCGCAATGCCCGTCAGCAACGCCGGTGCCAGCGTTTTTGATCCGTTGTCCGCACTCACGCAACCGAATACAGTCCGGCCCTGCCTACGTGGCCCGTAATAACTCGGCTACGAAAATGCCGAGGTAGGAACCTATGGCGTTGCCCAGCGTACCCACCAGCACGGCGGGTAGCTGCAAGTCGGGTCGACCGAGGCTTTTGGCTAAGGCCAGGGCCGACGTGCTGCCGCCTATGTTGGCCTGCGACGCCACGCCCAGCACGTCCCAATCCTGCCGAAAAAACGCCCCGATGCCGAACAGGATGAGGGCGTGTATGAGCATCGCCAGCAAAATCATCCCGAACAAAACCCCCGCCAGCCGCCCATCGCTGAGCAACGCCACTACGTCGCAATAAGCACCAATGACGGCCAGAAAAATATAGATACCAAACAGCCCCAGCAACCGGCTGCCGCGCAGGTTGTTCACCACCCGAAACTGCGCCAGCACCAGGGCAACGGTTGTTAGAATCAGGACGAACGGTACGGGTATAACCGTGGCCAGTTGCTGCGATACCCAGATAGCCCCCAGACCCAGACTCATCAACAGACCCAGATCGTAGGGAGTCATGGTCTCCGAGTCAGAATAGGCGTCGATGGGTCTGCCGGTGGTGGCAGCGAGGTTGGGCAGCGACGTTGCCGTTCGCTGCCGGGGAAACCGACGTTGCAACAGGCGCGGCAGGGTCAGTGTGGCCACCATCCAGAGCGTTGTAATGATGTTGTCGGCAGCGGTAGCCGCAATGAAGAGATTGCCCGCTTTGGAAACGCCGTAGTGCAGGGCTACGGCGTGAAAATTGACGCTGCCTCCAATATAGGTTCCCGTGAACATACCCGCCAGCGCGTAGAACAGCGGACCGACGCTCTCCCGCGCCGAAAAGACCCAGACACTCACCAATACCCCGATAATGGTACCTGCCGAGCCAATCAGGTACATCGTTAGCGTGGGCAAACCAGCCTGTTTAAGGTCCTTGAGGTTCACACCCAACAACAGCAGAAACAGCGCGAACGGCGCGAGGTAGCTGAAAATAGTATCGTAAACGGGTGTGGCGGTGGTGGGTATCAGGCCCAGATTGGCCTCTATGGCCGTTACTACAATCACGAGCAGGGCGGTTCCGATGTGCCGAAATCCGGGTTTGCGGCAAAGCCATTCGCAGAAAACAACATTAACGCCAAGTACAAACAGAATGAATAAAGAGTCGGTCAAGGTAGTGCGAGGATAAGGTGAGTTACCAATGTGCTGCGGGGAAAGTAGTTTTTTATGTCGTAAGTACTACCCGCGACTCCAAAGATCATAAACCTTTATGAATACATAGCAAAATAAACAGCATAAGTGTAGGCTGATTTGCCAAATAAATTTCCATATTTGCGGCAATTACTGACTTATTAAACTTCGATTAAACACACTTTGTATGAACAAAAAATTACTACTGATGCTGTGTCTGTTCATTTGTACTGTTGGTGCAGTACTGGCTCAAAATCAGACACTTAGAGGGAAGGTGAGTGATGCAAACAGCACCCCGATCCCTGGTGTATCGGTCATTGTACGGGGTACAACCCAGGGAGCAACTACCGACGCCGAAGGCAATTACCAACTGGCAATACCCGCCAACGCCCGCGTGGGCTTCAGCTACATCGGTTTCCTGAGTCAGGAAATTGCGGTAGGCAACCAGAGTACGCTGAACGTGACTTTACTTGAAGACAATCGCCAGTTGGAAGAAGTGGTGGTAACGGGCTTGGCAACGAGTGTGAAGCGGTCAAATGCCGCTAATGCCGTGACCAGCATTGGTGCCCAGCAACTGACGGGCGTTACTCGCCCACAAACCGTTGATGGTGCCCTGAACGGTAAAGTGCCGGGCGTACAGATTACGGCCAACAGCGGGGCACCCGGCGGTGGTTTTTCGGTGAAACTGCGGGGTATTTCGTCGGTAACGCAGGCATCTGAACCGCTCTATATCATTGACGGGGTGTACATCGACAATTCGCAGTTTGCAACGGGTGCCGGTACGGGGTCGTTCAACCGGGCCACGTCACAAACAGCCGGTACGCAGGATCAGGCCAGCAACCGGTTGGCCGACATCAACCCCGAAGACATCGAGAATATTGAAGTATTGAAAGGCCCTTCGGCGGCTGCCATTTACGGAACGCGGGCTAACGCGGGGGTTATCCTGATTACAACCAAGAAAGGCAAATCGGGTCGTACTACCGTGAGTTTTGGCCAGGACATTGGCTTTGCCGAAGCCAACAAGTTTGCCGGACTGGCCAAATCGCCCTGGAACTTAGACAAGATCAACAACGGGGTTTTTCTGGTGTCGAACGCCGACATGCTAAAACTGTACACGGCAGCCGGTGGCGACAATGCCCCCCGGTATGACTACGAACGGGAAGTATATGGCAACCGGGCCTTGCTGCGGAATACCAAACTGAACGTATCGGGCGGCACCGACCGGCTGCGGTATTACGTGAACGGAAGCGTTTTGAGCGAGGACGGTATTCAGAAAAATACCGGCTTTAAGCGTAACTCGCTGCGGGCTAACATCGACGCTAAATTGTCGGACTTTGTCGATATAGCAGTCGGGTCGAATTACATTAACTCGTCTTCGTCGCGTTCGTTCAGTGGCAATGATAATAACGGCGTTTCGCTGGGGTACAACCTGGCCTACTTGCCCCCCTGGCTCGAACAACACGTCGATGCCAACGGAAACTACCCCGAAAACCCCCTGACGGGTCAGAATCTCTTCCAGGTAGTTGATAAGATGCGCAATACCGAGACCACGAACCGGTTTATTCAGTCCGTAACGACCAACTTCCGATTCATTAACACAACCAACCACCAACTCAAGCTCTCTTTGCAGGGCGGTATTGACTATCTGCTGAACGAAAGTCAGGCGTATGCACCACCAGAAATGCAGTATTTCTCCGGGGGCGGGGCCGGTTTAGGCTACCGGGGTGCCGTGCGCAATACAACCAACCGCGCCCTGAATTTTAATGCTCAGGCGTTTCTGGTGGATAACCTGCAGGTTAACGGGTTCAACTTCACCACCTCCGTTGGAACCGTTCGGCTGAGCAACAACAGTACGCAATCGTACATTGAAGGGCGTGGCCTGAAACCCGGCCCGGTGAAAAACCCAAACACCGCCGACAGCCGGGTGACCGATACTTACTTAACCAGTGCGCAGGATGTGGGCGTTGTGGGGCAGGAAGAAATCAACTGGCGCGACCGGGTTATTGTAACGGGTGGCGTTCGTTTCGATAAGTCGAGCCTAAACGGCGACAACAGCAAGTTTTATGCGTTCCCCAAAGCATCTGCGGCTGTCAATGTTGCCAACTTCGACTTCTGGACGAATAAAAATACCGTATCAGCCCTGAAATTACGGGTAGCCTACGGCCAGACCGGGCGTTCAGCGTCGTTTGGTAACACGTTTACCTCGTTGGGCAACGTAGCCATTGATGGGCGTTCGGGCGTGGTGGTGCCGTCAATTCTGGGTAACGCCAACGCAGAACCCGAAACGGCGTCTGAGATTGAAACCGGAATCGATGCCAGCTTTTTTAACAACCGGGTAACGCTCGAAGCGACGTATTACGATAAAAAGGTCCTGAATTTCCTGTACCAGTATCAATTAGCCCCCAGTACCGGAGCTTCTCAAATCAACGCATATCCGGTGGGCGATTTGCAGAACAAAGGGATCGAACTGAGCCTGACCGGGCAGATTCTGAAAGGTGCTAATCTGGGCTGGACCTCTACGCTGAACTACTGGCAGAACCGCACGACCGTAACCCGGTTGTCAGTACCGCGTTTTGCGGTGCCGTCGTCGGGCTTTGGCGGCTTTGGTACCAACCAGATCATTCAGGGTTTGTCGCCAACGACCTGGTATGGTTCACCCTACGCGGCCGACGGTACGCCAACGGCTTATGACAATTCACAACCCAAGTTCCAGTTGTCGTCGTATAACAACATCACGTTCCTCAACAACTTCACGTTCTCGTTTCTGGTCCACTGGAGTTACAAGAACTACAACTCAACGTTGGGTCAGGAGTTGATGGACGAGGGCGGTACCACGCCCGACTGGTTGAATAAAGACAATCTGTATCAGGCTGACCGGGTCAAGGCTAGTCTGGGCGATGGAAGTGCATTCAATGGGGTGGCGCGCATCTATGGCAGCCCCGGCGTTGAAACCCGGCAGTTTGTGCAGGATGCCAGCTTTGTGAAGCTGCGCGAAATCTCGCTGTATTACAATGTGCCGAAAGTAGCCTTTGGTAAACTGTTTGGCAACGCGGTGTCGGCCATTAAGCTGGGCGCGTCGGGCAACAACGTGTTTGTGGCTTCCAAATACGTAGGCTATGACCCGGAGGCTTCCAACTTTGGTAACCGTCCCATCGGTACGGGCGTCGATTTGCTGTCGTTCCCGGCGTCACGGCGTGTGTTTTTTCACCTCAACGTCACGTTTTAACTAACAACTTTCCAGCAACCAAGCCATGAAAAAACATACTGTTCTGGCCGGACTCGTAACCCTTGCCCTGGCGGGGGGACTGTCGTCTTGTGCCTTCTTCAAAACCGAAGACATTATCGACCCCAACAACCTTTCGGTCGATGCCTTCACTAATAACCCCAGCCGTGGTCAGGTTCAGTTATTGTCGAATGGAATTTTGGCTACTGCCCGGGCGGGCTACGGCGATTTAGTGGCCAGTGCGGGGGCCATTGGCCGCGAGACCATTTATTCGGCTTCGACCGACAACCGGTATTTCACCGAGCTGCTGGGTACCAAAGCGGATGGGTTCGGCGGAGCCACCGACCCGAATGGCATTTTCAACGCGTATTACAGCAATTTTTCGCAAACGCGTCGACGTGCCGAGCAGTTTGCGAAGGCAACTGAAACGGCTTCGGCGCTGAGTGCCGCCGAGAAATCAGCCGCCAAAGGCTTTGCCCGCACCATTCAGGCGTACGCTATGCTGCAACTGCTGAATATGCAGGGTAAAAACGGGATTCGCTCAGGCTACACGGACCTGAACTCGCCCGGCGATCAACTGAAACCGCTCAAATTTACAGATTATGCGGGCGGTCTCGACCTCGTTATTGCTACGCTGAACGAAGGCAGTACGGCGCTCGATGCGGGTGGAACGGCCTTCCCGTTTACGTTTACCAGTGGCTGGGCAGGGTTCACGACCCCGGCTGCCATGAAGCAGGTTAACCGGGCCATTGCCGCCCGGGCGTTTATGTACAAGCAGGACTGGGCAAGTATGAACACCGCCGTTGGTCAGTCGTTTCTGAGCCTGACGGGCGATCTGAACGCCGGGCCTAAGTTCAACTTTTCTAACGATCAGAACGATACGCCAAACGGCCTGTTTCAACTGCCCGACGGCAACGGAGCACCCTATGTGCTGTTCGATGAGGTCGTTACCAGTGCCGAAGCCGGTGATACCCGGATTGCCAACAAAACCCGTAAGCGGACCGCCACCCGCTCATCGGGCGGTATCCCGTCGAACTACGAGATCAAATTGTATTCGGGTGTCACGGCTCCTATCGCCATCATCCGAAACGAAGAACTGATTTTGATGTCGGCAGAGGCCAAAGCGCAGACCAATGACCTGGCAGGGGCTACGGCTGCTATCAATGTGGTTCGGACGGGGGCTGGTTTGAAAGCGTACAGCGGAGCCAGTACGAAAGACGCGCTGATTGCCGAAGTGCTGAAACAACGCCGGTACTCGCTCTTATTTGAAGGTCACCGCTGGTTCGACGCCCGCCGGTACAACCTGCTCGGCACATTGCCCTTCAATACGTCGCCCTACAAAGTATTTGACGCCATGGTACGGCCCAACGCCGAAACGCAGTGGGAGTTGGCTAATCCGCTGTAAAACACAATTCAATTACAAAAAAGCGAGTGCCGGGATAGTCCCGGCACTCGCTTTTTTGTAATGGTAACCCTATTCCTTCAAGCCGGGGTTACGGGGTTAGCTCACACCCTGCCATGAGATCAGCTTTGCCGTCGGGGTTGCCCGTGACGAAGTTGTAGGTGGGGAATTTGTTATTGCTTGTCAGGAATATGTAGAACACTTTTTCCAGATGATTTGCCCTGGGTAAAAGTGACTTTACTTTTAGTTATCGTTAACGCACCTGTCTGCCGCGTTTTGGCCATATAACGGAATAATAAGACCAATCCTTCTTTCTCCCCTCTATCTATCCAATTCAGATAAGTGGGACCAAAAAATGGACCTGTTTTGAATAAATATTGCTTAGGATACTCTCCGTACTCACCTATTGCCACATATAGCGTGTTATCTATCTCATCTGATTCGCTGGCATAAGCACTGAAACCTGCATCTACTCTGTAAACCGTCACTATCGCTGTCTTACTTTTATAACTGGCAAACACTTTGCAGCTGTTAGCAAATTTTATAAAATCACCATTTGTAACAGGCCCAACTTTTTGGGCAAAAAGCGAATAATGGGACAACAAACCGAAAGCTATTATGATGAGTCTCATATCTCTGTGTTGGTTGAAAAATCGAGCTATCCATTGCACCGGCTCTTTGGGCCGAAGTTACCGAGCCGTCAATTAGCCTGACTTTACTCCCCCGCCACCGGGTCAGGTGTGCCGTCGGGGTCGCCTGTGACAAGGCCGCGCGTAGGGAGTTTACTGCCGCGAATCAGCAGCAGCCCGGCCACGTGCGGTGCCGCCATGCTGGTGCCGCTCAGGGTAGCGTAGGTGCCGTTTTTATAAGTCGAGGTGATGCCCACACCGTAAGCACAGACGTCGACGCTGGAGCCGAAGTTGGAGAAACTTGCCCACCGGTTATTTCGGTTCATGGCCGACACAGTGAAAACGTTGGCGTAATTGACCCGGGCCGGCGAGAAATCGTCGGCGTTTTTTCCGTCGTTCCCGGCGGCAATGGCAAAGAGAATCCCTGCGTTGGCCGCCTGCCGGATGGCATTGTCGAGGGTGGTCGAGAGGCCCTCGCCACCGAGGCTCAGGTTCACGACGTCGCCCGCGCGGCCGTTTTGCCGGACGTAGTTGACCGCCTGGATAATGCCCGATAGCCTGCCCTCACCTAACTGATTCAGCACTTTGAGCGCGACCAGCGTTGCGCCCGATGCAACGCCCGTTATGCCAACCCCGTTGTTTTGGGCGCCAATTACGCCCGCTACGTGGGTGCCGTGTCCGTTTTCGTCGTTGGCCGACGTCACGCCCGACACGAACGAACGGCTGCGCTGCGTATCGACATTCAGGTCGGGGTGGGTCAGGTCGATACCCGTGTCGACGACCTAGGCGGTTTTGCCAGCCTGCAAATCACCCCGCCCAAAGCCGGTCTGTTTGATGTTCCAGGAGAGCGTGGTTGGCGTGGCTACGTCGACGCAGTTGCAGATAGCCATAATCCGGTCGGGTTCTATCATCTCAACGGTTGGGTCGGTTTGCAGTTGGGCGGCTTCTGCGGGGGAGAGGTGCGCCAGAAACGTGGTCTGAGCATCGGCAGCGAGGATTTCGGTTTCTTCGTCGGCCATTCGATAGCGCGATAGCAACCCCGCCACACCCAGCCGGGCCGCGCCTGTTCGGGCGTTTGGGGCGGTGGGCAGATTGCCGGTTGGCGAATCTATGGTAACGATATAGGAACCGGCAATGGGCTGGCCGGAGTTGGCGGTGGCTTTGACGAGACAGTCGGCCTGGAACGCGGGTTCAATATCGCGGTCAGAGCCACAGCCAAGAACAAATCCAAGGAGGGCCAGCTGGGTGAGCGTGGCAGCGGAGAAAAAGGAGCGCATGATCGTGCTGATAAAAAGCGGTGTTCCCGAGAAAACAGGGCAGTACACAATCAAATCATACGCAATAGATGGGTAATTAAGTACTCACTAAAAACGAAAAGACAGGGGGTAAAAGTGTCCGAAAACCATCCCATTTCTATCACTTCCGTAGCGGTAGAAACACCACCCGGCCAGCCGCCGGGAAACGCGTTTGAGCAATAGATGGACCGTATCGTTCCTGAAAGCCGGCTATCTGCGCGGGCGTGAGTAAATCGAGGTAGAGGTTGATCCCGGCAAAGTTGTTTTTCCTGAGAAACCCATCCAGAAACTGCCAGTCTGCCTCCGTAAACACGTGGCCGGGCGCGAGGAGCCGGGGCCAGCCATCGCGCAGGAAGGGTGCAATCTGATCGGGATGCAACCGCCCGAAGTATTGCCCCACCGCTTTCTTGTCGTAAAACCGACGGAAGGTAAACACGGCGTTCTGCTGGTTGTAGTAGGGGCAGAGTCCGTCGGTATCGCCGGTACCATCGGCCCCAACGGTGCAGAAGGGAAAATCAAGAACGGCCACACCGGGCTGTTGCTTTACCACCGTGCAATAGTGCAGCAGATCGGGCGAGGCCACGAGCGTGGGGATAGACACCCGGAGCCGGATTAAATGCGTCCATTCGCAGACCATCAATAAGCCGAGTAACCCCACCGCCAGCCAGCCAGTCCGGGTTGCGGGCCAACGAAGGGGCAGCGCCAGCAGGACAAACAATACTGGATACACCATGCTGGACCGCCCGCCATGCCGGTTGAAACTGAACCACGGAAACACCCGCAGTGTGGGCAGCAGCACCGGATGATACAGCAAACATAACCCCAGCATCACCACAACGGGCAGCCACAACGCTACCCTTCGGCGCGTTTGCCATAGTCCCACACCCGTCAGCAGCGTCAGATACAAACCCGGACTGCCCTGACCAAAACTCTCGTAGTTGTCATGCAGCCAGTGCTGATAATGGTGAGGTATAGTGAGGGCATCGATACCGGGCAGATGTGGCAGCAGCAGCCGCGCCGGGTGCGACCATAATGGGGCCAGTGGCACAACCGTAAAATCGAACGCCCAGGCCGTTGTGGCTACCTGTAGCGTGAGCGGCAAGTACAGCCAGATGCTTACCAACACCAGGCCCAGTACCAACGCAATAATGCTGCGTTGCCGCGTCCAATCTTCCCGAATGAACCGCCCGAACTGGCCAGCCCAAAGCCGGGTATCAGGATATTGGCGGTACAGCAGCAACGCCATGACGGGCGCGGCCAGCGTGGTGAACGTCAGCGCGTAGCCAGCCACGTAGCCCAGTTCCTGCCCCAGTACCTGCACGTGCAGCCAAACCCACAGCAGCACATACGCCAGCGAAACGGGTTTCCTTTCCGTAAAATCATACAGCAGCTGGTACGTAGCCACGATACAAAGCGTGGTCCAGTGCAGTACGCAGACGTTCATGTGTACCGGAAACTTGAACACGGCATACGCATTGAACACCGATACGACCAGCCCGGCCACGACTGCTTTTTGTGGTCCAAACCGGGGCCTCAGCAGGAGATATGTACCCACAGCCGCCACCACCAGCGAATAGATGTAATACAGCTGAAGGTACGGTCCCATCGGCCCGTTAAACCCGTAGCATAGGGCATACCAGTAGTCGCGCTCGAAGCCCCAGTCCAGGAAAACCTGATTGAGTCCGTAGGGATAAAACGACTGGTTGTTGGTCAGATTAAGATGCGGCCAGGGCCAGAGCGACACGTTTTTGGCGAAGAAATAGCCGACGTATTCGTACTGATCCGTGTCGTTTCCATCGGACATGGGGCCGCTGAAGTTGCCCACGATCCAGACGCCTAGTATCGCCACTACGAACCCCAGCACAAGGGCCCATTGCCTATCCATGAACACAAACTTCGGACGATACATGAAGAGCGAACGGGATTTTACCATGCGGTGGGCCGAAACGATTGTGGATACCTGCCGGGCAAAAGTCTCCGTAAACGGCTATTTTTGCAAATAGTAATGCGGCTGGAAAGCCGCAGTCAAACAATTGTACTTCCGACGGCCTTCCAGCCGCGCTACCAATGGCTGATTACAACCACCGCACAACCGAACAAAAATGGCAGCAGTTCTGGGACGAACACCAGACGTACCACACCGACATCAACCGGAACGACGGACCGCCCAATAAACCGAAGTATTACGTGCTCGATATGTTTCCCTACCCGTCGGGGGCGGGGCTGCACGTGGGGCATCCGCTGGGCTATATTGCCTCGGATATTGTGGCACGGTACAAGCGGCTTAAAGGCTACAACGTCCTGCATCCGATGGGTTTCGATAGCTTTGGACTGCCCGCCGAACAGTACGCCATTCAGACCGGACAGCACCCCGCCGTCACGACCGAAGCCAACCTGACGCGCTACATCGAGCAACTCAAAAATATTGGCTTCAGCTACGACTGGTCGCGCGAAATCCGCACCTCTGACCCATCGTACTACAAGTGGACGCAGTGGATTTTTATGCAGCTGTTCAACTCGTGGTACAACCGAAATACCGACCGGGCCGAAGCCATTGAGACGCTGCTAAACAAATTTGCTACTAACGGCACCACCGATGTCAACGCCTTTTGCGACGACGACGTTATTACGTTTACAGCGGCTGAATGGAACGCCCTGTCGAAAGAACAGGCACACGCCATCACGCTGAAATACCGGCTCACGTTTCTGGCCAATGCGGTCGTAAACTGGTGTCCGGGTCTCGGTACCGTTCTGGCCAACGACGAAGTGAAAGACGGCGTGTCGGAGCGGGGCGGCTACCCGGTAGAGCAGAAGCTGATGCGGCAGTGGATGATGCGCATCACCGCCTACGCCGACCGACTCCTGACTGGCCTGAACACCATTGACTGGACCGAATCGCTCAAAGAACAGCAGCGCAACTGGATCGGCAAAAGCATAGGTGCCTCGGTTAAGTTTCCGATACAATTGCCGTCAGCGGGCTTTATCGAGGTATTTACCACACGCGTCGATACGATTTATGGCGCGACGTTTATGGTGCTGGCTCCTGAACATGAACTGGTGCCGATGCTTACCACGCCCGAACAGCGCGACGCGGTGGGTGACTACGTACAGGCGGCCAAACTGCGTTCCGAGCGCGACCGCATGGCCGATACCAAAGCCGTGTCGGGCGTGTTTACGGGTAGCTACTGCCTCAATCCGGTCAATGACGAACCCGTCCCGATTTTCCTGGCCGATTACGTGCTGGCGGGCTACGGCACCGGCGCGGTCATGGCCGTACCCTCCGGCGATCAGCGCGACTATCTATTCGCGAAACACTTCGACCTGCCCATCATTCCAATTCTTGACGGACAAAAAGACCTCGACCAACAGGCCGACAACACGAAAGACGGGAAGTACATCAACTCCGGCATCATCAACGGCATGACCTACGCCGAAGCCACGCCAACGCTGATTGCCTGGATGGAGAAAAATGGGGTGGGACGTGGCAAAGTCAACTTCCGGCTGCGCGACGCCGTATTCAGCCGTCAACGCTACTGGGGCGAACCCGTGCCGGTCTATTTCAAGCCGGATCGGGATGGTCAGCTTCTGCCGTACCTGATCGACGAAGCCGACCTGCCACTCGAACTGCC
>JACMPG010000216.1 GCA_014377625.1 Spirosoma sp. | reverse complement strand
CTTCGTAAAGGCCTTTGATGGCGGCCTGTTTGAAGGCTTCGTAATCGAATTGGTCAGTCATGGTAAAGTGAAATTAGGGATGAATTTTTATTTCCCCTTCTATTCCCCCTTAGTCTTGACACAGTTCAGCGGGCAGTCTCGGTTTGAAGTAGGTTGGTCATTCTTGACCGACCAGCCGTGAGCAGGATAACGATATAATTGAAGCTAAGTTGATAGGGTATCAGCCGAAATTTATCAGTAGGTCGTACACCCTTGTACGACCTACTGATAAATTTCGGCGTAGTATTTGCATGGAGAATCAGGATGGTCTTTTGTAGCGGAAGCCGTCTGATTCCCTGTTACACCGGTTTGTCCCGTAACCATTTCGTGTATGATACACCAATTTACCTCAATTGCTCTTCTCTGGCTCTGGTCGGGCTTGCTCATGGCCCAGTCGCTGACCAAACAGGCCGACGGTCAGTTTAACCAGCTTGCCTACGCCAAAGCCGCTGACCTGTACGAGCAGGCTCTGCGCCGACCCGGCTCACTTACCGAAGCCGAACGCCAAACGGCCAAAGTTCGGCTTGGGTACAGCTACCGGCAAATGCGCGACATGCCCAACGCAGAGCGCGTATATCGTGACCTGATCGGTACTAACGAACTGCCCCAACAATACACACCGGTGTACCTGTATTACGCTCAGGCTCTGGCCAGTAACGGTAAATACCGCGAGTCGCAGGAGGTGTACGAAAAATACGGTAAGCTTCAGGTCGCCGACAAACGCGGACCGGCGTTCTCGCGGCTGTATAAAGACGTAAGCTCACTTACCAAAAATGCGGGCAGCTACAAAGTCGAGTTCCTGAAAATGAACACCAAAAAACCGGAATTTAGCCCTGTTCGCTATAAAGATGGTCTGGTGTTTGTATCGGCCAGTTACGGCGGTAACGGTATTAAGCGAGTGTTTAACTGGAACAGCACGCCCTTTCTGGATTTGTATTACGTGCCAGAGCCGGAAAACCTGCGCGGCAGCAGCGCGTCGAAGCTGGGTGGCTCAAAACCCAAACGGCAGCGGCTTCCGGGTATATCCGTGCTGCGGCCCCTCGGCAGCGATGCCTTTACGGCTCCCACTGCCAACGATTCTAAAACGGTGGGCGTATTCCGCAATCTGACCAACGGTTACGAAAACCAGCCCGTGAGCGAGTCGGACCGGTTCAGCCGCTCGCTCAACACCAAATACCACGAAGGTCCCGCTACGTTCAGTCACGACGGGTCGCGGATTATTTTTACGCGTAACAATTATAATGACGGTCACTACCGCCAAAGCGCTGACGGAGTCAACAAGCTCAAACTCTATACCGCCAAACAAACCAGCGGCTACTGGAGCGAAGCTGAGGAACTGCCCTTTAACAGCGATGAATACTCGACCGGCCACCCCGCCCTGAGTAAAGACGACCAGTTGCTGTACTTCGCATCGGACCGGCCCGGTGGGTTTGGCGGTACCGATATCTATGTCTCGCGCTATACCGATGGCAAATGGGGCGAACCCCTCAACCTCGGTAAAGACGTGAACTCGAAAGGCAATGATCTGTTCCCTTTCATCGACGAAAAAAACAACCTTTATTTCTCATCCGATGGTCACCCCGGCCTGGGCGAACTGGATATGTTTTACGTGCAGCTTTCTGAAGAGGGTACAAAACCCGTGCAGGGCATTCGCAACCTCGGCGAGCCGCTCAACTCGCCCAAAGACGACTTTGGCATCGTGACCGATGGCGACCGGCGGGGTGGGTACTTCAGCAGCAACCGCAAAAACGGCGGAGACGACGATGACCTCTACCGCTTCAGCCGCGAAGGCAGTCTATACCCGTGCCGGGAGCTGGTGCTTGCTGTGTATGATGCCGAAACCCGGCAGCCGCTCACCAACACGGTGGTAGCCATCGACAACGAAAAAGCCAGTGGTCAGAAAGAGTTGCGTACCGATGATGAAGGAGCCGTTCGGCTGTGCGTAGATGCTGACAGCGACATCAAATTCATGGCCAGCCGCGAAGGATACCTGGACAATAGTATTGGTTTCTCGACCAAAAATATGTCGGACGATGCACCGAGTCGGCTGGAAATTATGCTGACCAGGCCCAAAGGAGTGCTGGCTGGTGGGCGCGTAGTAACGGGCCGGGTAACGGGTCAAACCGATAAAAAGCCCATTGGCGGTGCCAAAATTACGCTCTTAAATCAGTGTGATAGCAGCCGGGTAGACGTAACGACCGACGAAAACGGCGTCTATTCCTTCACCACTACGCTCGATTGCGATTACGTTATCGAAGCCCAGAAAGATGATATGGGTACAATGGGATCGCGTATCGGCAAAGACGGTACTGGCTCGCCCGACCTGACCATGTTCCGCAAGGGCGATATTATGAAGGTAGAAAATATCTACTACGACCTCAACAAGGCCGATATCCGCCCCGACGCAGCCGCCGAACTGGATAAAGTAGTCGCGTTGATGGCGAAATACCCGAAAATGATTATCGAAATGCGATCGCATACCGATAGCCGGGCTACTACGGCCTATAACAACAAACTGTCGGCTAACCGGGCCAAACAGGCCGTAGCGTATCTGAAATCGAAGGGCATTGCCGGGAAGCGAATGATTGCCAAAGGCTATGGCGAAACAAACCCAATCAATAACTGCAAAGACGGCGTTGACTGCACCGAAGAGCAATACCAGGCCAACCGCCGAACCGAAATCAAAGTGATAAAACTGGAGTAAAGGTTTTTTTGAGACACAGAGATTCACAAAGAGAGACACAAAGATTCACAGAGGGATTTCTTAACTTTTCTCTGTGAATCTTTGTGTCTCTCTTTGTGAATCTCTGTGTCCCCGATTTTTTATGCGTATTACCCTCCTCATTCTCCTTCTTCTCTCAGCCTACCCGCTTTGGGCGCAGCAGGAGGTATTGTACTCGCAGTATCTGACCAATCCGCTGGCTATTAACCCGGCCGTAGCGGGCAGCCGCGAATCATTTATGCTGACCGGTATGCTCCGTCGCAAATGGTTTGGTGTGCGGGGTGCACCTGTAACGCAGAGTTTTGCTGCCGACGGTACGGTTGCCAACGGGCGGGTAGGGCTGGGGTTTCAGGCCCTGAACGACCGGATGGGCTTTTTCAACACAACGGGTATTTACGGTAGTGTGGCATATCGGTTTGCGTTGCCCGCTTTGGCCCGGCTGTCGGTGGGGGTGCAGGGGGGGGTGAACATACTGCCGTTTCAGAGTCAGAACTCGTCTACCCTCAACCAAACCCAACTGTCGCTGGGGGTGGGCGTGTATTATAAATCGGACCGTTTTTTTGTGGGTGTTTCCATGCCCGAACTGGCGGGAAAACTGCCTGGTCTTGTACAATCGGGGGCGGTGGTGCGGCTGCCGGGTATTCAGCCCGTTATGGTGCAGGTGGGGGTGCCACTGTCGGTAGGTGACAACGCAGTGCTGATTCCGTCGGTGCTGGTGTCCAAACTAATCGGTACTGCCGCCCGGCCCGTAGGCGTTGATCTTAACCTGCAATTGTGGCTACAGGAGCAGATTGGGTTTGGCCTGTCGTATCGCTATAATACCCCCGGTTTGATCCAGACTAACTACCTGTATGCGCAGGCACAGTATCAACTCACCAAAGCGTTGCGACTCAGCTACCAGTTTTACTCGCAAACGCCCGAAAACCCCAACGCATCACTGTATTTCCAAACCAGCGTTCACGAAATTGGCATTCGATTTTCGCCTAATACACTGACATTTACGCGCTGAACACGGCGGTTGCTGATTAGCAAATCGTTAATTTTACGGTAACTTAGTCGTATAGAAACGTAATCGAACGCCCTGTTGAAACCTCAGAAAAACCCTTCGCGAACTGATGTGTTTCGCTATCTGACGGCCAACAGTCGTATGCCCAACCACCAGGTGATTCAAAACTTATATATTCCCAGCGACCTTGATCGTGAGTTTCCGCTGGCTCCGCATTTCGTACAGGCATTTGGCAGTTATCCTAACTATCTGCATTTCAACGAAGATTTTAAACCGTCGGCGCAGGAGTTGCTCGACAGCCGGGGGTTCAAACTTGTCAATCATACCAGCCGGGTTAGTGAAGAGGGCAACTGGCACATTATTGAGCGGGTCTATGAACACGATGAGGGTTTAGTGCTGAAAGCCGAGTTTGTGGGCGAACGATTCTTCCGGCTCTACGGCTATTACCGCGATGAAGCGTCGGCAAAAACGCTGCTTGACGGATTGCTGGAGCACAAGTACATTCACGAAGATAATCAGACTCATATTTATCTGATTCAGAGTGGTCTGGGTGGGTTGCACACCGAGCGGGTCGAAATTCTGCCGCCAACTATTGACCTTAATCTGCATTACAACGCCGACTTTCCGCCCGTCCACGAAAGGCTTGTCGATTTGCTGGCGCAACCCAAAAGCAAGGGCCTGATTTTGCTGCACGGCGAGCCGGGAACGGGTAAAACCACGTACATCAAGCACTTGAGTTCAATGGTCAAAAAGGATATGCTCATCCTACCGCCCTACATGACCAACTACCTGACCTCGCCCGAAATCATCCCGTTTCTGCTCGATAACAAGGACTCGGTACTCATTATTGAAGACGCCGAACGCATTTTACAATCGCGCGAGGCCGGGGGTGATACCAACAGCGTATCCAATATCCTCAACCTGACCGACGGTCTGCTGGCCGACTGTATGCACATTCAGGTTATTGCCACGTTCAACGCCAGCAAGCACCTGTTAGACAAGGCCCTGTTGCGAAAAGGACGTTTGATGGTTGATTACGCCTTCGGGAAATTAGCTACCGACAAAGCCAATGAACTGCTGGCCCACCTCGGCGCGGACTACCACACTCACGAACCTATGACCCTGGCCGACATTTTTAACCTCGAAGAACAAACCGTATCCGGCGAGCGGCAGGGTACAGCAAAAGTCGGCTTCTGAACAAACAGGTTGTTCAGGAGAGTTATCATAACGGAAGCGTAAGCTGTTCAGGACATAAGTGGCACCGGCCACCCGACCCGAACTCATTAAAAGCGGACATCTGTCTGCCTTAACTTAGCTAATCATGAAAGCCATCTGGAACGGACAAACTATCGCCGAAAGCAACGACACCGTTGTGGTCGAAAACAATCATTATTTCCCCAAAGACTCGGTTAACCCCGATTACTTAACCGATAGCAGCACCCACAGCACCTGCCCCTGGAAAGGGCTGGCCTCGTATTACTCGCTGACCGTAGACGGTAAAACCAACACCGATGCGGCCTGGTACTACCCCGAACCGAAAGCTGCCGCCAGCAACATCAAAGACCACGTGGCTTTCTGGAAAGGCGTTCGGGTAACGGAATGATTGTTGTTGAGCACCTGACCAAACGCTTTGGCGAATATCTTGCTGTGAACGACGTATCGTTTCAAGTGGGTCAGGGCGAAACGCTGGTACTGCTTGGTACGAGTGGCTGCGGCAAAACCACAACGCTCAAGATGATAAACCGGCTGATTGAACCCAGCAGTGGTACAATCAGTGTGAATAGTACCGACGTGGGTCAGCAGCCCGGCCCAGCCCTGCGCCGGGGCATTGGCTACGTCATTCAGGACGGTGGGCTTTTTCCGCACTATACCATTGCCGACGCCATTGCTACTGTGCCGAAACTCATTGGCTGGACACCGGAGCAGATTCAGGAACGTACCACTGAACTGATGGCCAAACTCCAACTCCCCGAAAATCTGCTGAACCGATATCCTGCCCAACTCAGTGGTGGGCAACGGCAGCGCGTGGGTTTGGCGCGGGCGTTGGCGGCCCGCCCGCCGGTGGTGTTGATGGATGAACCCTTCGGCGCGCTCGACCCTTTCACCCGTCGGCACGTCCGGCGCGAACTCTTCGGCCTGAATGAGCTCCGCGAAACAACCGTTGTCCTGGTCACGCACGACGTTGCCGAAGCCCTCGAGCTTGCCGACCGCATTGCCCTGATGGACGCTGGTAAAATTGTGCAGATGGGCAAGCCGGACGAGTTGGTACATAATCCGGCTACGGAGTTTGTGCGGGATTTTTTGGATTTATGAGTGCGTTAAAAAAAGCATGCTCGATTTCATTCGCCAAAACGCCGATAAACTGCTTCAGCAAACGCTCACGCACATTGGGCTGACGTTTGTGTCGCTGTTGCTGGCGTTGCTGATTGGGTTGCCGCTGGGCATTCTGATTGCGCGTCGGAAGCGGCTGGCGAGTGGTGTGCTGGGCGTGGCGGGGGTGCTGCAAACGGTGCCGAGTGTGGCGTTGTTGGGGTTTTTGATTCCGCTCATGGGTATTGGCGTCGGTCCGGCGTTGGTGGCGCTGTTTCTGTACGCGCTGCTGCCCATTATCCGCAATACGTTTGTAGGTATTACCGAAGTCAACCCAACCGTGCGGGAGGCTGCGCGGGGCGTAGGTATGACCAACGGGCAAATCCTGACCAAAGTAGAGTTGCCGCTGGCGTTGCCGGTTATTTTTGCGGGCGTTCGCACCGCTACGGTCATCAATGTGGGGGTGGCCACGCTGGCGGCTTACGTGGCGGCTGGTGGGTTGGGCGAGTTCATCTTCAGCGGCATTGCGCTGAGCAATACCAACATGATTCTGGCCGGGGCTGTTCCGGCGGCTTTGCTGGCCATTGGCTTCGATTTCGGGCTGGCCCGGCTGCAAAAACTGTCCGGCAGGAAAATGCGGGCGGGTGCGCTGGTGTTCGTACTGCTCGTACCAGTGCTGTCGGCGTTTGTGCTGATTCCCGGTAGTCAGGATCGGCTGGTGGCGGGTTTTGCACATGAATTTTACGGGCGGTCCGACGGCTATCCGGGTCTGCAAAAAACGTATGGTCTGCACCTGCGCCCCCGCCTTATTGACCAGAATCTGATGTATGAAGCCATCCGTAGCGGGCAGGTCGACATCATCAGCGGCTACTCGACCGATGGACGTATCCGGGCGTTTGACCTGGTGGTTTTGCAGGATAACCGGCACGCCTTCCCGCCCTACGATGCGGCTCTGGTGGTACGTCAGACCACGCTGAACCGCTACCCCGATCTCGGTCCAACGCTCAATCTGTTGGCCAGTAAACTAACCGATTCGGTAATGACCGCGCTCAACTACCAGGCTGATTATCTGCATCAGTCGCCCCGTACCATTGCCGAAATCTTCCTGAAACAAATGGGCCTGTACAAATTGCCAACGCCCGGCGAACGATCTGAGACCGTAGTGCTGGGATCAAAGATTTTTACCGAGCAATATATTCTGGCCGAGATATTCCGGCAACTCATTGAGGGGAAAACGCAACTGCGGGTAGCGTCCAGAACGGGGCTGGGCGGTACGCAAATCTGCCAGGATGCGTTACGAACGGGGTCTATTGATTTTTATCCCGAATATACTGGCACGGGGTTATTGGTGGTGTTGCAACCATCGGCCAGCGTACTCAACACCCTGCCCATGCAACCCGATTCGGTATTTGCGTTTGTGCGTCAGCAGTACAAAGAAAAGTATGATCTGGCGTGGCAACAGCCGCTGGGGTTTAACAATAGCTATTGCCTGATGATGCGCCGACAGCAGGCCGACAAACTCGGTATCCGAACCATCAGCGACCTGGTGCAGTATCTGGATGCACAATAGCCCGGATGAGGGGTTTTCGATAGATTTACCGCATGAAAACGCAACATCAACCAACCCGTCTGACTATGGTGGGGGGCGGAAGCTGGGCTACCGCACTCGTAAAAATCCTCTCGGAAAACAACGTAACAATCAAATGGTGGATGCGCTCCAAAGCCGATGCCGACCATATCAAGCACTTTCATCATAACAAAAACTACCTCAGCGATGTACAGATCAACCCGCGAAAAGTAAAGGTCTGCACTAAAATCCGCGATGCGTTCAAAGACAGCGATTACGTGATTCTGGCCGTACCTGCCGCCTTCGTAAGCGACGCCCTTACCGGATTAACCCCCCACGACTTTGTGGGAAAGTGCGTTATATCAGCCATCAAGGGCATGATTCCCGAAAATAACCAGTTGGTCACCGACTGGGTCAGCGAACGGTATGACGCACCAGTCAGTCGCGTAGCGGTAATTGCCGGACCGTGCCATGCTGAAGAAGTAGCCCTCGAAAAACAATCGTATCTGACCATCGGCTCCACGGACCTGGCCTGTGCCGATGAGGTAGCCAAACTTCTGACCTGCCGCTTCGTACAGGCGTCGCCTTTGGATGATATCTATGGCATTGAGTACAGTGCGGTGATGAAAAACATTATTGCGCTGGCGTCGGGTATTACGCGGGGTATTGGCTACGGCGACAATTTTCAGGCTGTGCTGGTGGCCAATGCCATGCAGGAAATAAAGCGATTTGTGGATGCCATTGCTCCGCAGCATCGTGACCTGAGTGGCTCGGCCTACCTCGGCGATCTATTGGTTACGGCCTATTCGCCCTTTAGCCGCAACCGTACGTTTGGTACGCTCATTGGCAGGGGCTATACCATTCAGTCTGCACAGGCTGAAATGAACATGATTGCCGAGGGGTACTATGCCGCCAAAAGCATCTACCAAATCAACCGCAACTACCGCGTTGATATGCCTATCACCGACGCTGTTTATAACATCCTGTACGAACGGGCCTCGCCAGTAGTTGAGATGCGGGAATTGCAGGGGAGGTTAAGGTGAGACATTGGTGGTCATTCATAACAATTAAAAAATGACCACCAATGACCACTAAAGGTGCTCCCGAATCGTCTCTGCCGTGGCGGCCAGTTCTTCTTGGGTTGGCTGCATTTTTCGGTTAAAGTCCATGTCGGCCATTGAGTTGAGCGGAATCAGATGCACGTGCGCATGAGGAACCTCCAGTCCCACAACGGCCATGCCAATACGCTGGCAGGGGATTGCTTTTTCGATGGCTGCGGCTACCGTTTTGGCAAAGGCCATTAGCCCGGTATACGTCCTGTCATCCAGATCAAAGAGATAATCCACCTCCCGCTTCGGAATCACGAGCGTATGGCCGGTGGTGGTAGGCATAATATCCAGAAAGGCCAGAAACTCGTTGGTCTCAGCAACTTTATGCGCCGGAATGTCGCCGGCCACAATGCGGGAGAAGATGGTCATCGTCTGTTTGGTAGTTGGTTTTTTGTTTGGTGACATGGGGGTATCCCGCGTCACCAAACAGGCGGGTAATCAGCGCGTAATGTTAAGTACGTCGAACTCCACCATACCGGCGGGGACTTTGATTTCGACGGTTTCACCCACGCGCTTGCCCAACAGCCCTTTGCCAATGGGCGAATTGACCGAAATCTTGCCCGTCTTCAAATCGGCTTCTTCTTCCGATACCAGCGTGTACTGCATCTGCTGACCACTCTTCTTATTTTTGATCGTCACGTTCGACAGGATCGAGACTATAGATGCGTCGATGGTCGATTCGTCGAGGACGCGGGCGTTTGAGAGTGCTTCTCCGAGTTTGGCAATTTTCAGCTCATGCAGCCCCTGCGCGTCTTTGGCGGCATCGTACTCGGCGTTTTCGCTGAGGTCTCCTTTGTCGCGGGCTTCGGCAATCTGGTGGGCAATGGCCGAGCGTCCTTTTGTTTTCAGCTCATTCAACTCATTTTTGAGTCGGTTAAGTCCTTCTTCAGTGTAATACGAGATTTTTGCCATGGTGTTCTTGTTCTGAATTCGTTTTTCACATTGGTTTTAGGGTACTCTCGACGCAGTGACTTATACAAATAAAAAGAACGGCCTACTGACCGTTCTGCAACCAAATTGGTTTTCTTTGCAGTCGTGTCAGCATCGTTGTCGGAAGTTCGACGCGATCGGTTTAAGCAAGTAAAGCGTTGACTTTATTGGTCGTTGCATTGATTTCTGACCGGTTTAAACAAACAAAACGCGTCCTTGTCGGCGCGTTTGTGATACAAAAATACGCATACTTCCGGGCTATACCAATATGTATCCGGTCCGGTAACTAAAATCCAGCTTTCTGATTATGTTCCAGCCACTCCGTCTTGTATTCATGGGTACGCCCGATTTTGCCGTTGCCAGTTTGCTGCGTCTGCTAAACGCAGGTTGTACCGTAGTGGCCGTTGTTACGGCTCCTGACCGCCCGTCGGGACGCGGGTTGCAGTTAATGGCATCGCCCGTAAAAAAAGCTGCCCAAGCTGCTAACTTGCCCGTACTCCAACCCGAAAAACTGCGCGATCCTGATTTTCTGGAGCAGCTGGCCAGCTATACTGCCGATCTATTTGTAGTAGTTGCCTTCCGAATGCTGCCCGAAGTAGTCTGGTCTATGCCAACGGTTGGTACCTTCAACCTGCACGGGTCGCTGTTACCGCAATACCGGGGAGCCGCGCCCCTCAACTGGGCCATTATCAACGGCGAAACCGAAACTGGCGTCACGACTTTTTTTATCGAAAAAGAAATTGACACCGGCCAGATGATCTTGCAGGACCGCGAACCGATTCATGCCGATGATACCGCAGGAACGCTACACGACCGGCTTATGGAACGCGGGGCAGATCTGGTGCTGCAAACCGTCCGGGCCATTGAAGCGAACAACTACGTCCGAACGCCCCAGCCCGCCGTTACCGAGCCCAAAGCCGCGCCTAAACTCAGCCGCGAAACCACCGAAATTAACTGGAATCAGCCCGTACAAATCATCCGCAACTTCGTACGGGGCCTGTCACCTTACCCAGCGTCCTGGACGATAATCAACGGCAAATTTTTTAAAATTTATGCTGTATCAGTAGCTAATGAATCACCTTTCGATGCTGAACCCAGTGAAGCTTATACCGATAATAAAACCGTAATTTTAGTCCGCGCTGCCGATGGCTGGCTTAGCATCGACTCACTTCAGGCTGAGGGGAAACGACGTATGACTGCCGGGGAGTTTTTACGGGGTAATAGTCTTTGATTTTTGTCATGCTGACGAAGGAAGCATCTCGTTCAGTAGTAAGGATTTCTTTTTCCGACGAAGATGCTTCCTTCGTCAGCATGACAAAAGAACCATGAAGTCAACACCAGTTATCCTCCTATTTCTGTTAGCCGCCCTCTCAGCCCGCGCACAGACCGAGACCTACGCCGAAAAACTCGGCTTCCCGAAGGGGAAAAAGGTCGTGATTTTTCACGTCGATGACGCCGGCATGAGTGCCGAATCGAACGCCGGAGCCATGACTGCGCTTGGTAAAGGACTATCCAACTCGGTCAGTATTATGATGCCCTGCGGCTGGGTACCGCAGATGTTCACTTACCTGAAACAACACCCTGACACTGATGCAGGTATTCACCTCGCCCTAACCTCCGAGTGGGATAATTACCGCTGGGGTCCATTGGTAGGCTGTAAAACTGCCCCCGGCCTGTGCGACGAACAGGGTGCCCTCTGGCACTCGGTAGCACAGGTAGTTGAACACGCCAGTGCCGACGAGGTAGAAGCCGAAATCAAGGCGCAGATTGCCCGCTATCGGGGTTTTGGCCTGGAGCCAACGCACCTGGATTCACATATGGGTACGCTTTTTCAGCCGAAGTTTCTGATGCGCTACGCCAAAGTGGGTATGGAAGAGAAAATTCCCATTCTGTTTCCAGGCGGTCATGCGTCGCTGATTATAGCGGCCAGTAACGTACCGCCTTCGATGCAGCAGATGGTGAAGGAGGTAGGGCAGCAGCTCTGGAGCGCGGGTCTGCCCGTGCTGGACGATATTGACGGCACCAGCTACGGCTGGAAACTCCCCGCCGGAACGCCCGCCACCGATGCCAATCTGCAACGCTACAAAACGCAGAAATACATCGATCTGCTCAAATCTGCCAAACCCGGCCTGACGTACATTATTATGCACTGCACCGCCCCAACGCCCACTTTCGACCAGATCAGTAACTCCGGTCAGGTCCGCAAAGGCGATTTATTAGCCATGCTTGACCCGGCCCTACGTGCTTATGTCGAAAAAGAAGGAATCATCGTTACCACCTGGCGCGAACTAATGGAACGCCGAAAAAAGAATTGACGGCAAAGACATCAGAGGTATGTAAAGGCCGTAGCAGGCAGTTTTTCTTCGCGACCTTTGCGAAAACTTTGCGTCTTTGCGCTTAAAAAATACATGAAGATAAGCCTTATTTCAGCCGTAGCTCAGAACGGCATCATCGGAAGAGACAACGACCTGCCCTGGCGCCTACCCGACGATTCCGCGTATTTCAAGCGCAAAACCAGTCACCACCCCATCATCATGGGCCG
>JACMPG010000215.1 GCA_014377625.1 Spirosoma sp. | reverse complement strand
CTGGGCCTGTGTGCCGGACTGGACCGGGCCTCGTCGGGTAGTGTGTACCTGAATGATATCCGGCTCGATACACTCAGCGAAGACGAACGGGCGGCTATTCGCAACCAGTACGTCGGGTTCATTTTTCAGAATTTTCAGCTCCTGCCCACCCTCACAGCCCTCGAAAACGTGATGGTTCCGCTCGAACTGCGTGGTGAGAAAGGTGCGAGACAATCGGCTCAAAACCTGCTCGACCGCGTTGGCCTCGGCGACCGGGGTCACCACTACCCAACCCAGCTATCGGGTGGCGAGCAACAGCGCGTATCTCTGGCGCGGGCGTTTGCCAACCGCCCCAAACTGCTCTTCGCCGACGAACCCACCGGCAACCTCGACACCGACACCAGTGATACGGTGGTGGACTTACTCTTTGAACTCAACCGCGAAGCCGGTACCACCCTCGTCCTCGTTACGCACGACCTCGACCTGGCCGCCCGCACCCAGCGCATGATCCGCATTAAAGGCGGGCGTGTAGTGGAAGATAGCTTATCTAAACACAGAGTCACGGAGACCTATACGGAGAAAACGGAGAACGTGGGTTAACCTTTCTGTTTTCTCTGTGTATAACTCACCTTTCTCTGTGTTAAAAAAATGAACACAACCTGGCTTTTCAATATGGCCTGGCGCGACAGCCGCCGGAGCCGCCAACGACTTCTGCTGTTTATGTCGGCCATTGTGCTGGGCATTGCGGCTCTGGTGGCGATTAATTCCTTCGGTGATAACCTCGCCCGCAGTATCGACGGTCAGGCCCGCGAACTACTGGGTGCCGATCTTACGCTGTCGTGGAACCGCCCGCCGTCTGAAAAAGTCCAGAAACTGGCGCAGCGTATCGGGCAGGACCGGGCGTTCGAGGTATCGTTTGCGTCGCTGGTGAGCATTCCGCGCACGGGGGGCGTCCGGCTGGCGCAGGTGAAGGGGCTGGAAGGCCGGTTCCCGTACTATGGCGACTGGGAGATACAGCCCGTGTCGGCCATTGCCCGGTTTCGGCAGGCCGATAGCCGGGTTTCGCTCGTGGACGATGCGCTGCTGGTGCAGCTGGGTGCGCAGGTGGGCGACTCGGTAAAGGTTGGTAACCTGTCGTTTCTGATTGCGGGGCGGGTCATGAAAACACCCGGTCAGGCGGCCATTGCCAGTACGGTTGCGCCCACGGTTTTCGTGCCGAAGAAAGACTTAGCCAATACCGGTTTGCTGGAACGTGGCAGTCGGGTGGCGTACAAATACTACTACCAGTTCGCGCCCGGCACCGACGTTGACAAATACCTGAAAACGATTTCGCCCCAACTCGACCGCGAGGGGGTAAACACTGATACCGTAGCCGGGCGGAAGCAACAGACGGGCCGCTCCTTCGCCGATCTGACCAACTACCTGAGTCTGGTGGCGTTTGTGGCTCTGCTGCTGGGGTGCGTGGGGGTGGCGAGTTCGGTGCAGTTGTACGTGAAAGAGAAGATTGGGTCGGTGGCTATTTTGCGGACGCTGGGTGCGAGTGGCAAACAGGCGTTGCTGATCTATCTGATCCAGACCGCGTTGATGGGCCTGATTGGCGCAACCATCGGGGCGGTGCTGGGGTCGGCGGTGCAACTGTTGCTGCCGCGCGTGTTCAGCGATTTTCTGCCCGTCACGGTTGAGACGGCTCTGTCGGGACCTGCCATTCTGAGCGGTATCGGTACGGGGCTGCTGATTTCGGTGCTGTTCTCGCTGTTACCGTTGCTGGCCATCCGAAACGTGTCGCCGTTGCGCACGTTGCGTAGTAGTTATGAAGACGATTTGTCGGGGCGCGATCCGCTGCGGTGGCTGGTGTATCTGCTGGTGCTTGGTTTCATCATCGGCTTCTCGTACTGGCAAACGCGTAGCTGGACATCGGCCCTTGGTTTTGCGGGTGGGCTGGCCGTGGCATTTGGTGCGCTGACGTTGCTAGGGCTGGGGCTGATCTGGCTCGTGCGCCGGTTCTTCCCCAGTTCGTGGAGTTACGTCTGGCGGCAGAGTCTGGCCAATCTATACCGGCCCAATAACCAGACGCTCATTCTGGTTACGTCCATCGGTCTGGGCGCATTTCTGATTGCCACACTCACGCTGATGCAGGGGTTGTTGCTGAACCGGGTTGAACTGTCGGCGAGTGGCAACCAGCCGAATATGGTGCTGTTCGATATTCAGAACGAGCAACTGGCGGGGGTTCGAACGCTCGTTAAACAGCAGAAACTACTCATTCTGGAACAGGTGCCGGTGGTAACGATGCGGTTGACCGAGATAAACGGACGGTCGATGACGGCCATCAAAAAAGACACGACGCTGAAAATTCCTGATTGGGCCATGACCCGCGAGTACCGCGTTACCTACCGGGATACCCTTATTGGCTCCGAAAAACTAACGGCGGGCAAGGTGCCATATTCGGCCGGTGGTCTGTCGTATATTTCCATTGAGCAGGCGTATCTGGACAGGATGCACCTGAAACTTGGCGATACGCTGACGTTTAACGTGCAGGGCGCACCCATCCAGACGATAGTGGGGGGCACCCGCGAGATTGAATGGAACCGCGTACAGCCGAATTTTCTGGTCATTTTCCCGTCGGGCGTACTGGAGCAGGCTCCGCAGTTTCACGTGCTGATGACCCGCGTAGCCGACAATCAGGCATCGGCGGTGTTGCAGCGGGCTCTGGTAGCCGACTTTCCGAACGTTTCGGCCATTGACCTCGGGCTGATTCTAAAAACGATTGATGAGATACTGGGGCAGATCTCGTTCGTAATCCGGTTCATGGCCCTGTTCAGCATCCTGACGGGCCTACTGGTACTGGCGAGTTCGGTAGTTATCAGCAAGTTTCAGCGGCTGCGCGAGAGCGTGTTGCTACGAACGCTGGGTGCGAGCCGCAACCAGATTCTGCGCATTACCGTGCTGGAATACGGTTTGCTGGGTCTGCTATCGGCGCTATCGGGAATATTACTGTCGCTGATTGGTACCTGGGCGTTGGCCTATTACGTCTTCGAGGTGCCGTACCGCCCCGACGCGATACCGCTGCTAATTGTGGCCGGCGTAGTAACGGGCCTGACCGTCCTGATCGGCGTTTTCAACAGTCGCGACGTGCTGACGCGTCCCCCGCTGGAGGTGTTGCGGAGTGAAGTGTAACGGGCTGGAAATCAAAAATCAGCGTTGATGCTGATGCTAACGGTTGCATCCCCTCTTGTAACGCCCTTCGGGGTGTAAAACACCGCTACGCCGTTTCCGGAGTAGTAGTCAATTTTGCCGGTGTAGTCAACTCGTGCCCGGTCGAAATCGGCGCTGAAAAGCTCCGTTTGAGAAGGCAGGCCTATGATGCGAATGTTGAACGTTGAATCGGTATTGCCCTGCACGTGCAAATCGATACTCAGTGGCTTACTACTCGTTTTTTTGTAAACTTTGAACGATTCCGGTTTGGAGACATCGACAATGGCGTAAACCGTGGGCGTATGTACGTAAAAAATATAGCCCGCCAGCAGGCAGATCAGGAGGGTCAAAAGTTGATAAATCCGTAGTTTCACGGGAGGTGGTCGGTTGAATCGGAAGCTAAAGATACGGGGCCGTCTGGTTAATAACCCGGGAACAAACGGCCAATTGACCGGTTGATGTTTAGGGCTGGTAGCCCGGTGGTACGG
>JACMPG010000214.1 GCA_014377625.1 Spirosoma sp. | reverse complement strand
GCCATGTACAACGAGTCGTACAACCTATTCCGCACCCGCAATCTCAACGCCCCCTCGGTCTGGGATTACAACCTGAGTGCACAGCAGGGCATTGCCCGTTCTACGGCTGCTGCCAACCTGACCCGCCCGGTACCTATCGTGAACGGGGCTGGTATTATCAACGGCGTACCGTTGTCGGGTGTGGCGCAGAGCGTAGTGATGACCGAAACGGCGGGCCGCTCGCGCTATACGGCTTTGAGTCTGAACTTGCAGAAAGACCGGGGCGGAGATGTCTATGCGTACCGGCTTATTTACACCCTCTCGAAACTGAGCAACGATACCGAAGACATCAACTTCCGGGCGCAGGATGCCAATAATTTTGCCGCCGAGTGGGGGCCGAGCATTAACGACCGGCGGCACATCATCAACGGTATTTTCAACTATTACGCCGGCCAGCATTTCACCGCTACCGTAGCCTCTCTGCTGCAAAGTGGTCAGCCCATCAACCGTATTCCCGACGCCAGCAAATACACGGTAGTTGACCAGAACGGTAAGCCGATACTCGGCAACGACGGCAAGGCCCTAACCACCAACGACCTCAACGGCGACGGCGGGGCCTTCGGCGATGCCTATGTGGGCAACTCCGACCGGCAACCCGGCGTGTCGCGCAATGCCGACCGGCTACCCTGGTCAACGGTGTTCGACGCGAGTTTGCAGTACACGTTTGGTACAGTAAAACGGTTCGAGATTCGGGCCGACGTGTTCAACGTACTGAACAACAACAACCTGAGCGGCTACTCGAACAATGCCAGGCAGAGCAATCAGATTCAGATTGGCCCCGTGGGGAGTGCCATTGTACAGCGCAACGCAGCTCCTCCTCGTCAGTTTCAGTTTGGCGTTCGGTACTTGTTCTGAGCGGGTTAGCAGATCGACGGCAACCGTTTAAATCGGCTCTGGTCGTCAACACATACATAACATAAAACTATCAAGTTTCTTTGATTAGTTTAATTAGGTGTAGTAAAGCAGATGGCCCGTTCAATGAGCGGGCCATCTCTATTAGGAGTCGATTGAGTAAAGTAATCACAAAATTTGGCTTAATTTTACGAGTATAGTCTCAAAAAAAAGCTAAATTTTGTGATTAGCCGCATTATAACAAGCCAGCTACTGTCTGATGTGTATCGAGGAAAAGTCCTGATTATGACCGGTCCCCGACAGGTTGGTAAAACCACGCTGCTCCGCGAAGTGGCCCGCCTGACCAACCGTCCGGCCCTGTGGCTCAACTGCGACGACCGTGCCGACCGTGCCGACCGTGCCGACCTGACGAACGTACGCAGTTGAGCGCTTTGGTAGGAGCTAATCGGATTTTGTTCATCGACGAAGCACAGCGGGTACCGGGTATCGGGCTGACGCTCAAGCTGCTTGCCGATCAGTTGCCCAACGTACAGACCATCGTAACCGGATCATCGGCTTTGGAACTTGCCGGGGGCATTAACGAACCGCTCACGGGCCGCAAATTCGAGTATCGCCTGCTGCCCTTTTCCACTGCCGAACTGGCCGCCGAAACCTCCCCACGCGAAGAAAAGCGGTTGCTTGAACAACGGCTTACTTACGGCTTCTACCCCGACATTGTGCTACACCCCGCCGAGGCCGACCGACGCCTGACCGAACTGGCCGACAGTTACCTGTACAAGGATATTCTCAGGTTTCAGGACGTTCGCAAACCGGCTATCCTGCCCAAACTGCTTCTTGCGCTGGCGTTGCAGGTTGGCAGTCAGGTGTCGAACTACGAACTGAGCCAGATTGTCGGTACCGACCCCGCTACCGTTGACCGCTACATTGGGCTACTCGAACAAACGTTCGTGATTTTTCAGGTCAGCGCGTTCAGCCGAAACCTGCGCAACGAACTCAAAAAGAGTAAGAAGATATTCTTTTACGACAACGGCATTCGTAACGCCATCATCAAGAATTTCAACCCCATATCGCTGCGGGTCGATGCGGGTGCGCTCTGGGAGAACTTCATCATTGCCGAACGCATCAAGGCGAACCTGTACGCGGGCAAACGCCCGGCCTATTATTTCTGGCGCACCACACAGCAACAGGAGATTGACTGGCTCGAAGAAGAAAACGGCCTGTTGCGGGCGTTCGAGTTCAAGTGGAATCCAACCGCCAAAGCTAAATTCCCCAACTCGTTTCAGGAAGCCTATCCCAATGCAGAAATGGCGGTCATCTCGCCGGAAAACTATATGGATTGGCTTGTATGAACCTGATTTGCCGAGGCCGCAGTTACACAAACGCGGTACTGACATAAAACTCAGCCAAGTACTACTTTGTCACAATGATCTGAAGACAACACTACGCTACATCCATCTCGCCAATCGAACGCTTGAAAACACAGTGAGTCCATTCGACCAGTTAAGCCTAAAAAGAATGAAAATTTGCGATTTATACAAAAAACAGTACGTTTGTGTAGTACAATAAAAGGGCGGAAATACAAAAAGTACGACAAGTATAGTACAACATATTCCTTCAATAGTACCAAATAATACGGAAAGTACGACAAAACTTTCGTATATTCAGGAGTTGGCAGCAACCTTTTTAAAAAATGACAATTTCAGAAAATATAAGATGGACAATTGGGTTGTTTATTACAATCTCGCTGAGCTTGTATGCGATTTATTATCCGAACTTTCACACTAGTAAAAAATTAAATTACCGATTTATCAGTTTTGACAAACCGATCAATAAGGATTCCGCGTTAAAAAATGAACTAAAAATTGTTTATCAGGGAAAGGAATTAGATAATTTATATTCCGTTCTAATGGAATTTCAAAATGCTGGCAGCACCGCAATTGCTAGTCAAGATTTTGAAACTGCATTGACTATAAATTTTGACTCTCTTTCAAAAATAGTCAATGTAAATATTGCGAGAACTATCCCTGAAAAAATTCCAGTGTTGCTAAATCATAATGATTCAACGATAATTATCAAACCTCTGCTTTTGAACGTAAATGATAAATTTTTGCTTCAAATTTTTCTTACAGGTGACTTAGAATTGCCGTCAATCAACGGTAGAATTATTGGAGTTAACCAAATCTCGGAAGTTAAGGAGTACAGCGTTCAATATAAAAAAAACTCCTTCCTCATTTGGCTAGACGGAATATCCGGCTTTCTACTCGTTATCCTGAGTGCGATGCTTATTGCAATTTATTTTTTCGAAAATCGTACAATAGCTTTTCGGAATGGAGAATTTATTATTTGTTATTTCATTTTATTTAATGGAGGCGCTGCTTTGGTTGCAAATTGGGGTCAAGATGTGAATTTTATGATACCTAAATGGTTAACTATTGTTCTCGCTTTTTCAATTATACCTCTGGTCGGTTGGATTTTCTATAAATTCCGCGCTAAGAAGAGGTTGTCGTAGTAAAGGCTGCTGCCAACATCGGCTATAAGAAATAAGGGCAGCAGAATATGGGCTGGGCAAATTATCTTTAATCAACGGCAGGAAGTTTTTGGGCATTTGTTTTTCAAATTCCCTTACTTCTTATAGCCGCGGGCGTTAGCGGTCATTGTAGAGCGACACCGAAACAATACAGAGAAATCACAAAATCAAACAAATGATAGAAACAGAAAGACTAATTTTAAAACCATTAACTTATGACCAGTTAGTGAAATACACGAAATGTGACAACTCTTTGGAAGAAGAACTTAACTTGAATGAAACTTCAAGAACAATTTCACCTGAACTAAAAGAAGCATTTGAACAAACAATTCTCCCAAATGTAGCAGACAAAACCAAGAATTATTTATATTCAACACTTTGGACGGCAATTTCAAAAGCAGAAAACAAAATGATAGGAGACTTATGTATTGTAGGCGAACCAAACGGAGACGGTGAAATAGAAATCGGTTACGGAACTTATGACGAGTTTCAAGGAAAAGGATTTATGACAGAAATTGTAGGCGGAATTATCGAATGGACTAAAACGCAAGAGAAAGTAAAATCACTAATTGCCTCGACCGACAAAACAAATACAGCATCCTTCAAAGTGCTTGAAAAAAATAATTTTATCAAAATTGGTGAAACGGAAATATTATTTAATTGGAAATTAGAAACGAAAAACAAAACAACCGTTTGACGAGAAAAACAACGAACTGCTAACAAAAGGTTTTGTGCAATTTGGGCATGACGTTGAAGCAATCATCGGCAGTACATATCCAGGCTTTGGTTTCGGCGGACGGAATGCTGCCGGGCTTTTGTTGGTTAACTTCGGCTTTTAGTTATTAATTTAGCTTCATTACCGGGCGGACAGTTAGTCAATTCCCCAACTGCACAAAGCCTCGAACGTTAGCTACAAAGCCAGACATCCCATCAATCCACGAAGCACCGTGCAACTTCTGCCCCAGAAGAAGAGGGCAGTAGAAAATCGGCGAACTAAACGCCCGGTAGGCTTGTCGTTTCAGATATGGCAAAATCTGAAATTCCACGTACCATACCCGCTTCCGAAAAAGACGAACTGAGCTGGCGCGAACGGTTTGCGGCCCTGAACAACCTACCCGCTTTTTTCCGGTTGGTCTGGGATGTTTCGCCGGGGCTGTTCCTGGGCAATGCGGCCCTGCGGCTGGTGCGGGCGGCTATTCCGGCTACGGTGCTGTACATCGGTAAACTGCTCATCGACGAAGTAGTACGGCTGGCGGGGCAGACCGATAAAGACACCACGTTTTTGTGGCAGTTGGTAGCCGCCGAGTTTGGGCTGGCCATTCTCTCCACCGCCCTGGCGCGGGCGGTGTCGCTCATGGACGGGCTGCTGGGGGATCTGTTTGCCAACCGCACGTCGGTCCGGCTCATGGAACACGCGGCCACCCTCGACCTGGAGCAGTTTGAAGACGCTACGTTTTACGATAAACTCGAACGCGCCCGGCGGCAAACTACCGGCCGCACGGTGCTGCTCTCCGGCGTATTCGGGCAGGTGCAGGAACTGATTTCGGTCGGGTTTCTGGCGGCTGGCCTGGCAGTATATAACCCCTGGCTGCTGCTGCTGATTCTGGTGGCCGTTACGCCCTCGTTTATCGGCGACAATTATTTTAACCAGCGCAGCTATTCGCTCTCGCGCTCCTGGACGCCCGAACGGCGCGAACTCGACTACCTCCGCTACGTGGGCGCAAGCGACGAAACAGCGAAAGAGGTCAAGATTTTCGGACTGTCGGGCTTCCTGGTGGAGCGGTTCAAAGCACTGTCGGACGATTTTTTTCAGAAGAACAAAGCCCTCGCGCTGAACCGGGCGGGCTGGGGCGTGGTGCTCACGGCCCTCGGCACGGCGGGGTATTACGGAGCCTACGTTTGGATTGTGCTGCGGGCCACTACCGGGCAAATATCCCTCGGCGACCTGACGTTTCTGGCCGGGTCGTTCCGGCAGGTACGGGCCTCGCTGGAAGGCATTCTGCTCCAGTTCAGCAGCCTGACGCAGGAAGCTATCTACTTGCAGGATTTGTTCGACTACTTTGCCATTCAGCCGCTTATCCACTCGCCCGCCGTAATACGTCCGTTCCCGAATCCAATCCGGCAGGGATTTGTGTTCGAGAATGTCGGGTTCAAGTACACCAACTCAAACCGCTGGGCCTTGCGCAACCTGAGTTTCACACTCGAAGCCGGCGAAAAACTCGCGCTCGTGGGCGAGAACGGCGCGGGCAAAACCACACTCGTGAAACTTCTGGCCCGGCTTTACGACCCCGCCGAGGGCCGAATTCTACTCGACGGTCACGATTTACGGGAGTACGATCTGCTGGAGTTTCGGCGTAACATCGGCGTTATTTTTCAGGATTACACCCGCTTCAAAATGTCGGCGGGGACCAATATTGCCGTGGGCGACATTGACGAGCGCAGCAATCAGCCGCGCATCGTGACCTCTGCCGAGCGGAGTCTGGCCGATACCGTTATCGCCAAACTTTCGGGCGGTTACGAGCAGCAGTTGGGGCGGAGCTTCGGTAAAGGCGTCGATTTGTCGGGGGGAGAATGGCAGAAAGTGGCCCTGGGCCGGGCTTACATGCGCGATGCTCAGCTGATTATTCTCGACGAGCCCACTGCCGCGCTGGACGCCCGCGCCGAATATGAAGTATTTCAGCGGTTTCTTAAACTGACCGAAGGCCGCTCGGCAGTGATTATTTCACACCGGTTCAGCACCGTCCGCATGGCCGACCGGATTGTGGTGCTGGAAAACGGCACCCTGCTTGAACTCGGCACCCACGACGAACTCCTCAAAGAAGCCGGTCGCTACGCTGAGTTGTTCGGTTTGCAGGCGCGGGGGTATCAGTAGCGGGGTGCTCGATCAACAGAATTTATGGGCCTGATTTCCCATTCACCTTACCTGACACTGACTGCCAATGGCGTATCAAGGGCTTTTTTAAAGGTGTAGAGGTAGTTGAACCAGGCAGGCGCAGTGGTAATGATCCCGGCTTTGTTCCAGGCCGCACCGGTGTAATACACGAATGGGGCGTTTCTGGGCGCAATGGTTTTGGCTAACAGTTGCTCTTTCGTCACGGTTATAGCGTCAATGGGTGTGCCAATGATCGTACCCACACCCGTAATGCCGTCGGGACCGAACTCCGGCTCCCAGTAGCCCATCACGCCCGTCTGCTCATCGAGCAGCAGCGTACCGGGCCTGGGTCGTTTGATAATACCGATTACCACCGGCAGTGTGGCCGGTCCATCATAGCGGTACGTAGCTTCAACCCGGTTCATCTGCGAACCAGCGTCCAGCGTAATTTTTTTGGTGGCCGTTACCGGCATTCCATTCACGTCCCACGCATCATATTCCAGCACGAACGTAGTGCGTATCGGGCCATTATCGAGAATTTTCCAGCGGTGGTAGTTGGCTGAGTAATAGACGGAATCGTTTACGTAGGGAGCCACGTTACCAGCCCCCAGCGTGTAACCAACATGGTAATAATCCATGCCGTCGCCAATGTCTTCGTGGTATTTACCACGTTTGTAGCGGTCGTTCAGCACGAGTTTATCAGTACGTTTTACCCACACATCCATACCATATGCATCGCCTTTGGTCCCCTCCAGAGCTTTACCGTACATCCTGAACGCAATCTTATCGTTTTCCCAGGCAAAGTCGTCTAACCGCTCGGGTACGTAGCGGGCGTAGGTTTTGGCAACCGCCGACGTCGATTTCCTGTTCTCGATCATCAACTCGATCTGACCGTTGGCCGGTACCGACACCTGCACCAGAAGCTGCTGAACAGTCGGCTGCCCGTTAAGCTCGAACTGAAACGGTACGTTCTGCCGGGTGGTCCGGTTAACAACCCCGAATTGGGCAGTATCGACGCCCGGATGTTTCTGAAGTACCGTCTGCCAGGGAATGGCAACCACCACATGCTGGCGGGCCAGCGTACTACTGTTGGTAATAGAAATAACGGGGGTTTTTGCCTGACCAGCTACCCAAAAGGGCAGACAGAGAGCAAACAGGCATTGCAGGGCAGATTTCAATCGAGACGTATTTATTGGTTATGTCCGACTTGCGTGTCCCGGACGTCAGGCAAAGTGAGGTTGGGGAGGTTTCGCAGCATAAAGCAACATAATCGCAGGCCATTCCGTACCATAAGTCCGTAAACGTTGATTTCTTACTTCACTCCTCACCCAATAGCGCAACAAACCACCCGTTAACCGGCAAAACCCGCCAACAGCGGCTTACCGGCCAACGCCTGTGTCAGCAACAAAGTGACGAGAAGAAAGTAACCTGTTGCCAGCAGAATAACCTGCCGGGGCCGACGGGCAACGTAATACCCAAAGAGTGGAATCAGTTGCAGGGCATGCATACCCAAAAAATGAGCCACCCGTAAATCGCCGTGGCCCCTACTCCAGTTGGTTACGGCCAGCCCTGGTCCGCCATCGGGTGCGCCTACCGTATGTGCCAACCGCGAAGCCATCATAAATCCCTCAAAAGCGAAAAGTACAAACAGCAGAATACCCAGCCGGATACCCCATAAATAAGCAGGAGAAACGGCTATTGGCTTATACCGGAAGAACAGATAGCCCACATAAGCCGTCCAGCCGGTGAATACCGTAATGGCCAGTCCCATGAGCGAAAATAACAGTCCATCAAAAGCGGAAGAAATATTGAAGTGCGATAACTTACCCAAGGCTGCCTGCCCCGTAACTATAGCTAACTCAAAGGTCATAATAACCACTACGCCCCGGCTATACGTCAGAACACGGCTGCGTTGGGGGAGTAAATGTGTATACCAGCCCATTGTCCAGCAGAAAACCCAGGTGGACACGAAGAATTTAGCGGGTTTGATAAACGCATTGATACCCAGCACCTGCGTTGTGGTAATACCCGCAAGAACCAGACAGATACCTGAACTGATGAGACAAATCAGCCCAAATCCGTACAAAACGGCATTCCGGCTTTTGAGGGTAGCTCTGAGCGTATTCATGGGTTTATTTTATGCGCTGATTAATCGGCCAGCATCCGGGTGCGTACCGTACGGATAATCCAGTAGAGCAGGAAACCCACCGGGCCCAGCATGAAGCAGAAAAACAGCGGCACGATAACCAGCCAGTGCGGAACATTCTTCTGCTGTGCGTCGCGCAGTATGACCGTACCGGCCACGAGGTCGAAAGCGAGGTAATGTATCCAGCCCGCCAGCATCACGCCGTCTCCCCCGTTGGCGAACATAGCTTTGATACCCGCCAGCGTCGCAAATGAACCGAAATCGACCGGGCCACCGCCAAACAGATAGACAATATAAACAACCGCCAGACAAACCGGAATCAGGTACGAGTTCACCAGCCAGCGCGTCACGAACCAGCGCGGGGCAACAAGCATCAGCAGCCACTGCGGCAACACCAGTGCATTGGCAATCTGGAAAACAGTTTCGGGAGTCATATAAGTTTTCGTGGTTTATTTCACCCTGGCCTGCCCCAGCACCCGCAGCAGATTACCGCCCCAGATTTTGGCGATGTCTTTCTCCGAATAGCCCCGGCGGACGAGTTCGGCGGTCAGGTTTTCGATCTCGCTGACGTCTTCGAGACCATTGACGCCCCCGCCCCCGTCGAAGTCCGAGCCGATGCCGACGTGGTCGATGCTGGTGAGTTTGACGATGTGGTCGATATGGTTCACAATATCGGCCAGACTGGCCCGCTCGGAAGCATACACCTTGGCTACCGAGTCTGATTTAACAGCCATTTTCGCCAGCATCTCCGGCGTGGGCGATTTACCAATGAAAGCCATGCGCATCTGGGTTTTAGCGGCCCGGTGCGCTTCGGAAGGCTGACGCAGGTAATCGCTCACGAAGTTGACCTGCACCACCCCCCCTTTGCTGGCAATGAGTTTAATCATCTCATCGGTCATGTTACGCGGGAAATCGCAAAGAGCGCGGGCGTTGGAGTGCGAGGCAATAACGGGCGCTTTGGACAGCGTCATGACGTCGTAAAACGTACTGTCGGCCACGTGCGATACGTCGATGAGAATACCGAGCCGGTTCATTTCCGATACGACGCGCTTACCGAAATCGCTCAGGCCACCGTAAATCGGGCCGTCGGGATCGGTGCTGGAGTCGCCAATGAGGTTGTTGGCGAAGTGGGTCAGGGTGATGTAGCGGCAACCAAGGTCGTAGTAGGTTTTGAGCATCGCGAGGTCGTCGCCAACGGGGTAGCCGTTTTCCATACCGATGAACACGGCCCGTTTTCCGGCTTTCTCGATACGGTAGGCGTCGGCGGGTGTGGTAGCGAGTTCGGCCAGTTCGGGGTGGGCTTTGAGAGCCTGATGAATCAGGTCAAACTGGTGCAGTGCATTTTCTTTGGCGCGGGCGTGACCCTCCGGCGTGCGCGGGCCCTGCGCCGTATAGACCGCAAAGAACATAGCATCCATACCCCCGTCTTTCATGCGCGGAAAGTCAATCTGCGACCCATCTTTTTTGGTATCGTGCCGCTGACTGACATCGAAGCCCTCCTTCTGCAACATAATGGGTGCGTCGGCGTGGGTATCGAGCGTCAGGACGCGCTGATGGATTTTGTGCGCATTGGGCGGTGTGGGTTGGGCAGAAAACAGAAAGGACAGAAGCGGCAGGAAGGGTAGAATAGGATTCGTCATGGGCAGGTCGTATCGATACGTCTAAAATCAGGGAGTAAGCTACATCAAAACCGCCCAACTTGCAATGCGCCCACCCCGCCGAAACTTTCGGGTTAAATTAGCGATTGAGTAGGGTATGGTTGAGCGGGTGAGCAAATAACCTGCGGGAACACGCTGAAGCGTCATCCTTTTTTATTCGCTCCGCGTCGGCGTACCGATTCACAATTCACTCATTCACTCATTAAGCTATGGCCGTACTTCCCTACAAAGACAAAGACACCTCCAAGCGCGATCAGGTAGCCGAGATGTTCGACAGCATTTCGCCCAAATACGATTTGCTGAACCACGTACTGAGCGGGGGTGTCGACATTCTGTGGCGCAAACGGGCCATCCGGGAACTGCGGAAAGCAATGGCTCCCACACTGCCCAAACGCCTGCTGGACATTGCCACCGGCACCGGCGACTTTGCCCTCGAAGCCCTCGTGCTGAAGCCCGAGAAAATCGTTGGCATGGACATTTCGGAAGGAATGCTCAGCGTAGGCCGCGAGAAAATGAAGAAGCGCGGGGTGAGCAACATCATCGAAATGCGGTCGGGTGATTCGGAAGGTTTACCCCTGCCAGACAATGATTTCGACGCCGTCATCGTTGCTTTTGGAGTGCGTAACTTCGAGAATCTGCAACGCGGACTCACCGACATGCACCGCGTTACCCGCCCCGGTGGCGTGTGCGTCGTGCTGGAGTTCTCGAACCCGCGCCAGTTTCCGTTTAAGCAACTCTACGGTTTTTACTCCCGAACTATCCTGCCGCTTATTGGGCGCGTAGTGAGCAAAGACGCATCGGCCTATACGTACCTGCCCGAATCGGTGCAGGCGTTTCCCGACGGTCCTGACTTTCTGCGCATTTATGAAGCCGCCGGATTTACCAACACTAAATGGATACCGCTTACCTTCGGCGTTGCCTCAATCTATATCGGTCACAAATCCTGATTCTGCTGCTGCTGGCGGGACTAACTACTGTCCCGGCACGGGCCCAGGGCTACAAATACATCCGTAAGCACCTCGAACGCTACGACGATAAAACCGTTCACTACGGTTTTTTCTTTGCCGCTCCCGTCTCCCGCTTCAGCGTAGGTTACAGCCCGGCCTTCCTGACCGCCGACTCGTCGTACCGGATTTACTCGCCCAACCGGCCCAACTTTCGGGTAGGCTTTATCATGAACACCTTTTTGCAGGATCATTTCGATTTGCGCATTGCCCCCTCAGTATCGCTGATGAACCGGGAGGTGGTGTACGATTATCCGGGTGGTACGTCCAAAACCGAAACCCGCGAATCGACCTGGCTCGACATTCCGGTGCTGCTCAAATACAAATCTGAACGGCGCAACAACAGCCGTATGTATCTGCTGGCGGGGGGCGCGTTCAGCATCGAAACCAACGTGCGCCGAAGAGAAAATCAGGGACTGAACCGACTCAGTACCGGCACCATGGATTTGGCGGTAGAGTATGGCATTGGCTTCGAGCAGTTTTTCGAGTACTTCAAATTCGCACCTGAACTCCGCTTTTCGCACGGACTGATTAACCTCTACAACCCTGGTACCAACGCAACGAGCATCGGCATCCGCCGACTCACCACGCACTCAGTAACGCTGTACCTGAATTTTGAATGAGTTGCCGGTTCAGAGCATCTGCCTTACAGGCAGCGGGTTAGGACACCGTACCGCTACGCTACGAAAAAAAGTTGGCGTATTGCTTGCAGAAACCCATTTTGGCCTGCTATATTTGCACTCCCAAACGGCAACAGCCACTGGGAAATACAAGGGAGTTTAGCTCAGCTGGTTCAGAGCATCTGCCTTACAAGCAGAGGGTCGGCGGTTCGAACCCGTCAACTCCCACCACTGATAATCAGCCGGTTAGCTCAATTGCTGACCGGCTTTTTTGTTGGCGGTTTACACATTGGTTTACACAAGTCGGCGGCTGCTCACTTTGGAGCATAGAAAAACCCCGAACCTGACGGGCCGGGGCTGGTGGTGTGGGCGTTCTCGTTTGTGGAAATTTTTGCAGGAATACAGCCGACTAAGACCCTCATCCCTGCAACATCCTTTATGCTTTTAAAGTCAAGTCGGGCCAATGTCCGGGCCGCTTACTCATCAACGTCAAAATCAATAATTGGCTCATCGGCTCCAATATCCATACTAAATACCTCTCTGGTAACGGGGTCGATAATTTCAAACGGGATGCTATAAGGTAAATGCTCCGTGATCGTATTCCCCTCGGCATCGGTCGTTACTTTGGTGAACAGTTCCGGGCCGGTGTTCAACTGTTCCCGCTGTTTAGGTAGTACGTACTCCAGAAATTTGAGGTAGGCCGTAACGCGCTCTTTCGGCTCCAGCGCGTCAAGGTCGCTGCTAATCGTGTCGAACTGCTCATCAATGAGCGCGGCAATCCGGCTCCTTACATCGCTGGTTAGTTTGTTGGGCGTTCCGGCTGTTCGCCCGCCTGTCTTGTGTCCGTATGCCATTGTCTAAAGTAGATGGATTTAGAGTGTTTCTCTGAAATGACCGCTTAGTAAATAAGTGCCGGATATAGTGACACCATTATTAATTTGTTGACAAAACTTAATAACGATGGACCAGGATGTACTATTGAAGCTGGAGCGACTGGCTAAACTAAAAGAGCAGGGCGCGTTAAGTGAATTGGAGTTTCAGCAGCAAAAAAAGACACTCATGGGCCAGTCAACCCCAATGCCAAGACCAAAAAGCGAAAAGACTACTAAATCCAAAAGTTCGTGGCTCAAGTGGTCAATTATAGCTGTTTGTTCGTACATGGCTATAGCTATCGTCATAAAATGCAGTGAAAATGAAAAGGCAATAGATAGCATTGCCGTTGCCACCGCCGAACCAACTAAGTCAAGCTACTATACCATTTTAGAGCAAACTACGCCCGGTAATTTTAGTAATTATGAAATACTGATCGATTCAAAGGATAGCCCGGTAGCTCAGGCGTTAGTTTGTGCGAAAATATTCAAGATCAAAGAGTGTGAAAATAAAACCTGCAACGTTGTTGGATTGTGGGACGACGAAAGGGCGTACAAACTCTGGAACGAAAGAAGCAATGACCCTTTATGGCGCAAAAAGAATTGGGTTTTTATGTGCGAACATTACGTAGCCGAATACAACGCAACGGTAGGTGAAATTAACATTTACCCCTTTATGGATTCAGAGTACAGACGGTGGGGCGGCAAAAAGAAGCGACCCCCAACATCTTCCTTTGATATGTAGGGTTACTTACTCATAATTGCCTAAACTCGGAAAAAATGGACCAAGATATACTTTTGAAATTAGAGCGGCTTGCTAAACTCAAAGAGCAGGGTGCATTAAGTGAGTCGGAATTTAATGAGCAAAAGCGCACCTTAATAGGCAATGCCACTCCCCAACCTGAGCCGGAGCCTATTGTTCCGGTTAAGCCAAACAAGCCTTCAAAGTGGAAAATTGCACTCTATATTTTCATTGGGCTTTTCGTATTGGCGGCACTGGGAAACCTGAATAATAAAGATCAAACCCAATATGCCGAAGTAACCCCGCAAGAGCAGGCCCGTCTTGATAGTTTGGAAGTGGAAAACGAGCGAAGCCGAAAGTTAGAAAACGACATCAACATCGCAGACCTAAAGGCAGACCGGGCCATTAAACGAATCTTGAAGGACCCGGATTCCTATGAGCAAATTGACCACCGCTCTGCCTTTGTCGGCGAAAAGGGCATCTATGTTTCGTGTCTCGTTACCTACCGTGCGAAAAACAGTTTCGGCGGGTTCGGAGTCGATCGCGCACTGGTCAATTTTGGTGAAGATATGACGCCAATCGAAGTGATACCAGTACCCGAAAAGTAATCTAAGCCTGTCTTTGCCTAATCAAGTCAAGTTTGCTTAGTGGCTTAGGTGCTGGTAGGGCATCTACTTTGCCCCTTGCGGCTGGCGTGGCTCCAAACTCGATAAGCATAGCCCGCACCCGCTTAAAGGCATCTGAGGCAATGTTAACTTGTGGATAGGCCCGCACAATTCGCCCACCGTCTTTGGTTGGACTTTCATACGTTGAGCCGTTCTCATAGATGAATTGGCGGGCCGTGCGGTATTCGTGGTACGCATCGGCCAATAATTCCAGTGCTTTCCCGTCTGCCTGACCTAATACGCGCATATCGGCAAAGTGTAGGGCCAATTCGTTAAAGATTGTCTTTACCTCGTCAGGTAGCCATTCGGGGGCCATTGGCACGGAAACGGCTGGTTTGGGTTCGTTGGGGTTCATACGACTAAGTTCTAAGGTGCCTTGCAGTCGTTTGGTTTCTGTGGGCAATGGTCGGCGTCCGGGCATGATACTTTTGGGTTGGTGAATTTGCGGCTGTTTTTTTTTGCCAAACAGTACGGTAGTGGTGGGGGGCATCGGTAGGGAATGAAGATACCCCCCCCTGCTAATTATGGCAAAATTCCTTTAAAGCTGGACTAACGGTATGTGGTGGGGGCGTCTCCAAAGAATAAAGATTACCCCTACCCTTTGGCGGCTTTTCAATCATTACCGAGTCCCTGTTCGGTCTTATTCATAGCAGGTTCATACTTAGTGTCTCACTACGGTTTATTTGCCCTGAGACAAGGAAACGCAACATATTACAGGGGGTGTACCCCCCCCCTAAAGTATTGCACGTACAAGGCTGAAACAGGTACTACGGTTGCGATTGGGAAAAAGAGTAGAAACTACCTATACCCCCGTACCCCTATGACTTAGGGCGGTGGCTGAGGTGTTAATGATGCTACGCCGTGTCTGCCATAGTATTTGTGTTGCTGTTGCCACTGGTGGAACGACGTTGCGCTGATACAGGGCTTTGCGCCGGGCGGGTTTGGCTCATCCCATGAAGCCGGGTAACTCCCATCGGTAACAACCTCAGCAAACCGGGTAATCTCGCTTTCGTCAGGTTTCAGAGTTGCGCCGGGGTTTGCCAACTGTTCTGCTACGGTTCGGACAACTACCGGCAAATCTGTTAATTCACTGGCTGGCTGCAAAGGAGCCTTTTCGGGTGTTGGGTCGCTACGTAACAGAAAGTCGGCAAGGTCTAACCCGGCTTGCTTCTGCTCATCGTTGGCCCGTTGCTCTAACAAATCCGACACACTGATACGATACCCGGTCTTGTTGAGGTCGTCAGCTACTTTGCTCCAACGGGCAAACGCTTTCCCGTCTTTGGATGCATCCGGG
>JACMPG010000213.1 GCA_014377625.1 Spirosoma sp. | reverse complement strand
TACGATACCGACGCCACCACCTACGATACCCAGGATTTTGGCCGGGGTAGTCAGCGTATGCAGGCCCGGACGGTGCTGACACGCTTACTACCCCGTAATAATTCGCTGTTGTTTGGGGTCGAAGCGCACCGGCTGACGCTGAGCAATACGTTTAACGGAACGACCTATACCCTGCACGATGTATATGGAGCCGTTTTTGCTGAAACGCAGACGTATCTGGGCCGGAAACTGGCCATACAGTCGGGGGTTCGGGGTGAGTATTCGGCGCTGCTGGGGCGGTTTAACGTGGCTCCCCGGCTGTCGGTGGCCTATAAAACGGGGGCGTATAGTCAGGTATCGGCGGCTTACGGGCAGTTTTATCAGACGCCGGATTATCAGTATTTATACCGCAATCCGAACCTGAATTTTGAACGCGCCGACCATCTGATTCTGAACTATCAGGTCATCAAAAACAAGCGTACGTTTCGCATCGAAGCGTTCCACAAAAATTATGCACAGTTGGTGCGTGAGTTTGTCAGAAACCCCGACGGCACCCCCGTAGATTTTGACGCCAATCCGTACCGCTTTCCCATTGGGCAGACCAATAACACCGGTACTGGCTACGCGCAGGGATTCGACGTATTCTGGCGCGACCAAACTACCGTAAAAGGGCTGGATTACTGGATTACGTACAGCTACGTCGACACCAAGCGGCTATTCCAGAACTTTATTGCCACGGCTACGCCTACGTTCATCTCGAACCATAACGTGAGTGTGATCACGAAGCGGTATTTCGAGAAAATCAGTACCAACATCGGCCTGACCTACACCTTTACCAGCGGACGTCCCTATTACAATCCCAACCGTGCCCGGCCTGGATTGGCTGACAGCCAGTTTCTGGCCGACCGGACGCCCGCCGTAAACAATATCAGCTTTTCGGCCAGTCACATTACGCGCATCAAAAAGAACCTGGTCATCCTCTACGCCACTGCCGACAACCTGCTCAACACCCGTAACGTATTTGCCTATCGCTACACCCCCGACGGCAAGGAGAGATACGCCGTAGGGCCAACAAGTTACCGGAGCTTTTTCGTCGGCGGAATTATTATGCTCAGCCGAAAAGCGAAGGTGAATGTCAATGAATTGTGAAACCATAAATCAAACGAACCTATGAAAACCCTCATCATCCTCCTCATTGCAGCATTGGCCGCCAACAGTCCTGCTTGGGCGCAATCGGCCCAATATCAGCAGGCCATGACCGACGCCATTACGGCCATGCGCGGCCTGAGCAAAAAATCGTCTGCTACTGAGTTTGTAGTCACCGCCAACCGCTTTGAGCGTATTGCCGGTGCCGAACCGGGTCAATGGCTGCCACGCTATTACGCTGGTTTGCTGTACGTATATGGCGGCTTTTCGGGTAAAGATGCTGCCGAAAAAGACCGTTACCTCGACCAGGCCGATAGGTATCTGAAGGAAGCCGAAGCCATTGACAAAAATGACGAACTGGCCGTGCTGAACGCCTATATTGCTCAGGCGCGTATGGTGGTGGACCCTATGAGCCGCTGGGAGGTATATGGCCCAAAGTTTAGTGAGGGCGTTCAGAAGGCAAAAGCCATGAACCCGGCCAACCCGCGCCCGTATCTGCTCGAAGGCTCGTCGCTGATGTACACGCCCGCGCAGTTTGGCGGTGGCACCGATACGGCCTGCCCGCTGCTACGCCAGGCTGCCGAAAAATTTACGACCTTTAAACCAGCTACCAACCTGCACCCAAGCTGGGGTGACGATCAGGTAGAAGGGCTGCTGACGAAGTGTCCGAAGTGAGTTTGTAGCATTCAGTTTTGTCATCCCGACGAAGGAGGGATCGTACTCATTCATCAACGATTGTATTGGTTAAACGCGCGATCCCTCCTTCGTCGGGATGACAAAAATCGACAAAACATGACTCGCGAACAGATACAGCAACACGTACGCCGGGGCCAAAACGCTCCCCGAAAGCCTGTTAGAATGCGGGGGACAAACCTGCGGAATTATGACTTTAGCGGGCTTGACCTGACCGATGCCGATTTTAGTTTTTCCAATCTTCGTAAAGCTAATTTTACGGGAAGCATCCTGCACCGGGCTAATTTCAATTGCGCCAATCTGACCGGGGCTTCTCTGGAAAACGCTGACCTGACCGATGCCAACCTGAATTTCTGCGGGTTGCAGGGTGCCAATCTGACCGGGGCTACACTCCTCGGTGTGTCAATGTCGTTTACCAGTGGCGGGCGTAACGTGAACCCACCGAAACGCCCTGCCGAGAAGATTACGCTGACTACGCTACTGCAAAAACCCGTTTGGGGCGTTTTCATCGGTTCATTGCTGGGAGCGTTACTAATCTATGGCTCCAATGCCATTATCTATTTTTCCCACCTGATTTCAAAAGACAGCGACCCCGTACTAAGTGGTTTCTACCGATTTCTGATTGCTCAGAATGTAAGCGACGGGGCCGCCGTTTTTTTGCTGGCCTGGAGTTTGTCGGGTTGGCTTTCGCGTCGGTTTTCAGCGGTATGGATGCGGCACCTTGTGCTCAGTGCGTGTGTTGTGGTCATTTTCTTTATTATCAGTACAGGGCTTTATCTGGCCATAGGCAAACCATACATTGACGAGTTGCAACGGCGACCGGAGAACATTGCTACCTCTGCGCCCTGGTACGTTTATGCCATTGGTAATTTGCTGATCGCCAATATGTTTCTGTACGTTCTGAATCAGGGGCGGCAACTAACGCGCAAAATGTCGGAGCAGGAGTTTCAGCTGCTCAACCTGGAGAAGTTAAAGACTCGTGCCGAACTCGATGCGCTACAGGCCAAAATAAACCCGCATTTTCTCTACAACGCCCTCAATAGCATTGCCAGTCTGGTGCATACCGATGCCGAAAAAGCCGAAGAAATGACGATACTGCTGTCCAAACTGTTTAGGTACTCAACTGGGCGGGAGGGGTCGTTGTTTGCCTCGCTGGGCGATGAGCTGGAAATGGTACAGACGTATTTACAGGTTGAGCAGGTGCGGTTTGGCAACCGGCTAATGTTCAGCGTGGAGGTGTCGGACCCGGCCCTGACGGAGTTGCAACTGCCGCAGTTCCTGTTGCAGCCCATCGTAGAAAACGCCATTAAACACGGCATTGCCAAACGCGCTGATGAGGGCCGTATCGACGTCAGAATCTACCAGAAAACCCGGGACGCCGGACCGGACGAACTGCACCTCTGCGTCCACGACAATGGTCCCGTCTTTCCCGACGACATGAGCGGAGGCTATGGCCTGCGCAGCATTCAGGAAAAGCTAAAACTGCTTTATAATGACGATGCCCGCGTTGAACTCCAGAACTGGCCAGTCAAGCAGGTATTGCTCGTGATACGCATGGAGCGGCTGAAATAATAGTACGTGGATGGTGCGTTTTTTTGTCATCCTGACAAAGGAGGGGTCGCGCACTTGAGCCATCTATCTGGTTGGTGTCAAGCACTATCTCTCCTTTGTCGGGATGACAAAAAATCACCGGTTTACTGACACACTGCCGCTGCTGGCCGAGATGTTGACGGGAATGCCGCCCCCGTTGAGTTTACCTTGTACGCGGTCTTTCTCGATGTTGCCGTCGAAGCGGGATAGCCGGTCGGGCATGTTGACGCGGTTGCCGCTCAGGTTCAGGTCCATACCCTGGTTGAGCGGCATGTTTACCCGCACACTGCCCGCCGTGGTGCTGAGCCGGACGTAATCGCCGAGTTTGACCATGGTCACGTCCACACTGCCCGCGCTGGTGCTGGCGTCGATACTGCCCGACATGTCGGCCAGCCGGATGCTGCCGCCCGACGTACCCGCTTTCAGGTCGCCGAGGATGTTGCCACCCCGGATGCTGCCGCCCGAGGTCTGTGCGTCAACCTCGCCCCGCAGATCGTTGAGTTCAATGCTGCCGCCCGAAGTGTGCAGCCGCATCTTGCCCGACGACGCGCTGGCGTTGATACCCCCGCCCGATGTTTGTAAATCGAGGATTCCGTTCGTGTTGCGGCACCGGTCGAGCCGAATACTACCACCGGATGTCTGGCCCTTAATGTCGCCTTCTACGTCGGTCAGACTCAGGCTGCCCCCACTGGTTTTGAACCGCTGTTTGCCACTCAGATTGGCGAGACTGATGCTGCCCCCCGACGTACGCAGGTCCGCCGAAACGGCGCGGGGCGTGTAGAATTTGAAGCTGATGTTGAGCGAATGTTTCCAGTCATTGTTATTGCCCCGGCGTTTGGCGGTGGCCACAATCGTGCTGCCCTGCTGTTCTATGCTGATGTCGTAATCGCGGAGCCGCTCTTCGATGTCGGCTTTATCCAGGCTACGTCCATTCCAGTTGTTGGGCCGGACGTACATTTCAACCTTAGCGTTGCGGTCGGTGCCGCCTTCTATAGTCAGGCTACCGCCCGACGTTTCGGTCCGTACGGCATCGATAGTACCCGAAAACGTTTTGACCCGATACGGGTCTTCTTTGTCGCTACGGACAGGAAGTTTGTCGGCAAGGGTTGTGAGCGAAAAGAGGGTTGCACTGAGCAGAGCGAGGAAAAAGTGACTGCGTTTCATGGCGATTATTTGGTTTATGGCTGAAAGATGCATCGGCTCCTGAAAAGGTTGCACGGGTAACCGAAGAACCGGACAATTACCTGGGCTCAACCACCGTGCCAAAATGAAAAAACGCCCGATCCTGCTCAGGATCGGGCGTCAACTTCTTCATACCTGTCCGTTTTCGGATAGTTGGCATCCGAAAATGGACAGGTAAACGTTAGTTTTTCAGTCCCTCGGCGAAGGCGTAATACGTTTTCTTGCGTTTGTAGTCCTGGTCGAAGAGCAGGGGCCAGTCGGTATAGCCTTGCTTGGTAATCCAGCTATCGGTATCGCCTACGTTCCAGGTCGTGATGCCAAACTGCTGCGGCTTCGGCACCAGTGTTTTGTAGGTCTGGGCGATGAACCGGTATTTGTCGGCCTGTTTGGTTTGGAGAGCATCGGTATATTGCAGGGTCGGGTCTTTTTTCCAGTCCGACGCCAGAATATCAAGTTCGGAGATGTGCACGGGCAAACCCGTACCGGCAAACTGCTGAATCACGTTCCGAATGCCGTCGTTGGCTTGCGATACCCCCATGTGCATCTGAATACCCAGCCCGTCGATAGGTATATTTCGCTTCTTGAAATCGGCCACCATGTCGAGCGTGGCCTTTACTTTGGCGGGTTTGCTCTCCTGCCCGTAATCGTTGTAGAAAAGTAGTACGGTGGGGTCGGCAGCGCGGGCGTACTGGAAGGCGCGGGCTACGTAGTCAGGACCCAGTTTCTGCCGCCAGATGCTGCCGTCTTTGGGGTTCGTTTCCACGTTACGCAACCGCCCGTCGTCCATAAATGCTTCGTTCACTACGTCCCAGCTTACCACCCGCCCCCTGAAGTGCTGCAAAACGGTCTGGATGTGCGTTTTCATCAGGTTCTCCCAGGCCGCAGAATCGCCCTGAAACGCAGTGACCCAGCCGGGGTTATAACTGTGCCAGAGCAGGTTGTGGCCATGTACGCGCTGTCCGTTTTTTCTGGCCCATTCTACAATGTAATCGGCCTGCGTAAAGTCGAATCGGTTCTGTTCGGGGTGCAGACCGGCCCATTTCTGCGCGTTCTCGACCGATACGCTGCTCATCTCGTTTCGCACAACAGTCTGGTAGGAGACATTGCTGGTCAGGTCTTTATAGCCTACTGATACGCCCACCGGAAACGGGGCTATGTCTTTCAAAAACGGGTCAGGTACTACCGCACCCGACCCGTTTTTATGACAGCCTACCGACGAAATCATTGTTATGGCCACAGCAACAACCAGCGGCACTACGTAGCGGGAATAGATCATAATCGTCTGGTTAACAATTCCGTTAATCCCTCAAATTCCGTTAAAATCCTGGTTCAGATTACGCATATGTATTGAGCATGACCGGCATGACCAGCATCAGAATGTCTTCGTTCTCCTCCTTGTCGGCAGGAATCAGCAGACCGGCGCGGTTGGGGGCCGACATTTCGAGCGTGACCATCTTGGCACTCAGGTTATTCAGTACCTCGGCCATAAGCTTGCCGTTGAAACCAATTTCCATTGGCTCGCCCTCAAAATCGCAGAGGAGTTTTTCGTTGGCTTCGTTCGAGTAATCCAAATCTTCTGCTGAGATGGTCAGGCTATTGGGTTTCAAAGCCAGCCGAATCTGGTGTGTGGTACGGTTGGCGTAAATCATAATCCGCTTCAGCGAGTTGAGCAGATCGGTCCGGCCAATGGTCATTACGTTCGGGTTGTTGGTCGGGATGGCGTTTTCATAGTCCGGGAACCGCTCGTCAATTAACCGGCAAATCAGTTGCGTACCGCCAAACGTAAACGACGCGTTCGACTGGCTGAACTGGGCCTCAACCTGCACACCTTCGGGCAATGACGTCTTGAGCAGTTGCAGGGCCTTACGCGGAATAATAACCGACGTGCTCGATACCGCGTTGAGGTCGGTCCGGCGGTAGCGAATCAGGCGGTGGCCGTCGGTAGCCACGAACGTAGCGTTATCGGCAGAGAGTTGCAGTAATACCCCCGTCATGGCCGGGCGCAGGTCGTCGGTGCTGGTGGCAAACACGGTGTTGTTGATGGCACTCAGCAGGATATCCGACGTCATGTCGACCGACAGCGTTTTATTGACCGTGGGCAGCTTGGGGAAGTCAATCGGATTTTCGCCGGAGAGCTTAAAGCGGCCATTATCGGTCAGGATTTCGGTGCCGAAGGTCTCTGTATCAATATTAACCGTGATGGGCTGTTCGGGCAGGCTGCGTAGGGTATCCAGCAGTAACTTGGCAGGAATGGCAATAGCCCCGCTTTCGCTGGCTTCGACCTGAATCTGTGTGGTCATGGTCGTTTGCAGATCAGAGGCCGTAACGGTCAGGATGCCGTCGTCAATGCGAAACAGGAAGTTTTCGAGGATCGGAACGATGGGATTGGTGGCCACCACGCCGTTGACGTTTTGCAGGTTTTTGAGGAGTACGGACGAGGAAACGATAAATTTCATGAGCCTGTTCTAAAGTAAGTGGTTCTTAACAAAATATAGGAACAAAAGTAACAAAAATACGCGCATAAACGGATAGTAGATATGGAAGCTGAAATCATCAATAGAGTAGCGAACAGCGGCCTCACTACGCTTGATCTGGAGGAGTATTATCACCCCGGCGAACGGGTACTTTACGACATCAAAGATAATTTGTACATGGGGCTGATGCTGCGGGAGAAGGACTTTCGGGCGTTCCTGAAAGAACATGACTGGAGTCAGTACGCGGGTAAAAACGTAGCTATTACCTGCACCGAAGACGCCATCGTACCGACCTGGGCGTACATGCTCCTGACCCTGAATTTGCAACCCCACGCGAATACCATCGTTTTCGGTACCCTCGCCGACCTTGACGAAAAGCTGTACTTCGACGCCATCGCCAGCATCGACCCTGAAACGTACCGCGATGCCCGTGTGGTCATCAAAGGCTGCTCGAAAGTCCCGGTACCTACGGCGGCCTACGTCGAAATCACGCGTCTGTTGCGGCCCGTTGTCCAGAGTCTGCTCTTTGGCGAGCCATGCAGCACGGTACCGCTCTATAAACGCCCGAAGGTATGAGGAGCTGTAATCCAAAACGTCCGGTCCTTTTCGCCCTAACTAAACGGAAAGAGCTTTTTTTTGCCTGAAATACTGATTTAAGACCGTTCGTTAATCAACAGGCGCTCTGCTTCAGAAACGTTATTATATTTGACGAAAAGCAATTTTTGCCAAATTAATAGCTCATTTCCTCATGCAACTCGAAATAAATAACCTTTCCAAGACCTATACCAATGGCGTCCGTGCGCTCCAGAACGTTTCGTTCACGATCAATCAGGGTATGTTCGGGTTGCTTGGCCCCAACGGTGCGGGCAAGTCAAGCCTGATGCGAACCATTGCCACGTTGCAGGAAGCCGACAGCGGTAGTATTCGGCTGACGGGCCTGCCCGGCGAAGGCGACCTGGACGTGTTGACCCAGAAAGACGCGGTGCGCCGGGTGCTGGGGTATCTGCCGCAGGAGTTTGGCGTGTATCCGCGCGTAACTGCCGAGGCCATGCTCGACCATATTGCATCGCTGAAAGGCATTGCCAACGGCAGCGAGCGAAAAGCCATTGTGCAGGGCTTGTTACAAAAAGTAAACCTGTACGACGTACGCAAGAAAAACCTCGGCACCTATTCGGGCGGTATGAAACAGCGGTTTGGTATTGCGCAGGCCCTCATTGGCAGCCCCCGCCTGATTATTGTGGATGAACCCACCGCCGGACTCGACCCCGCCGAACGTAACCGCTTCCATAACCTGCTGGCCGAAATTGGCGAGAATACCATCGTTATCCTGTCTACCCACATTGTGGAAGACGTAACGAATCTCTGCTCCGACATGGCTATTATCTGCCTTGGTCAGGTGGTAGCCACCGGCAACCCCGCTGATTTGGTGAAGGAGGTAAGCGGTAAAATCTGGCAGAAATCGGTCGAAAAAGCAGAGATTGATACCTACCGACAAACGCACCGCATTATTTCTACCCAACTGAAAGGCGGCAAAACCCGGCTCCATGCCTATAGCGATATGCCGTTAGCTGGTTTTGACCCCGTTTCTCCTGACCTGGAAGACGTGTATTTCACGAAAATCACCGAGCGAATGGAAGTCGCGACGGTATAAAGAAATTGGGACACAGAGTTACACGGAGTTAAAAGAGATTCACGGAGCGGCCCGTCGTCACGGGTTTATCTATTCTCTCCAAAAATTTTCTTCTCTGTGAATCTCTATGTTCCTCTGCGTATCTCCATGTAACAACCCTTCAACCGCAACTCCATGTTCCTCGAAATCTTCAAATTTGAACTGGCCTACCGGCTTAAACGTCCCGCGACGTACCTATACGCGCTGATTCTGTTTCTGTTCACGTTCCTGTTCGTTATTTATGGCAGCGGCCCGGCATCGGAGAAAACCAACATCAACGCGCCCTACGCCGTCAGTCAGTTCCTGATTGTGATGACCATTTTTGGGATGCTCGTGGCGTCGGCCATTATGGGGGTACCGGTCTATCGGGACGTGGAACACAATACCAAAAACTACTTTTTCAGCTTTCCGATTACTGAAAAAGGCTACATTCTTGGTCGGTATTTCGGCTCGTTTGTGGTGTTGCTGGGTATTATGGCAATGGGTGCGTTGGGTATCGTGATTGGCTCGTTGCTGGGGCCGGTCTTTAATCTGGCCGACAATGCCGAACGCTTCGGCCCCATCCGGTTTTGGGATTATGCCCAGCCGTTTCTGCTGTTCGTGGTGCCTAATATGTTTCTGGTGGGTAGTATTTTCTTCGCGCTGGTAGCGTTCTCGCGGCAGGTGTTTGCCACCTACGCGGGCAGTATTCTGCTTTTCATTGCCTACCTGCTCGGCTCCACGCTCTCGCAGGATCTGGAGAACAAACAGCTCGTTAATTTGCTTGACCCGTTTGGGTCATATGCCTACGATACGGCTACGAAATACTGGTCGCCGGTGGAGCAGAATGTGTTGCTGGCTCCGCTGGAGGGCGATTTGCTCATCAACCGGATTGTCTGGCTAAGCGTTGCTCTGCTTGTGTTTCTGGGTACGGTATTACAGTTTAGTTTCTCGAATTTTCTGGCGGTAAAACTTGGAAAGACCCGAAATAAAAAGGGTGAAGCCGTTGCTGAAATCGCTCCCTCTCTGGCGAGTCTGCCCACGCCGAAACCCGTTTTCAGCACGGGCGTGTATGTCCGGCAGATGCTGGGGCAGGCCGGGCTGGAGTTCAGGAGTATTATCCGCGACCCGTATTTTATCGCCATCATGCTGGGGGCCGTTTTGTTCCTGTTTCTGGATGGCTGGTTTGGTAGTCAACAATACGGAACGCCTTCACTGCCCACTACCTACGCCATGCTCGAAGCCCGCAACGGTACGTTTTTCTTCTTCGTACTCATTGTCGTTATCTTCTATACGGGCGAGGTGGTTCACCGCGACAAAGTGGTGCATTACGATACCATTGCCGACGCCCTGCCCGTGCCAGACTGGATGAATTATGGCGCCAAACTGCTATCCATGACGTACATCTGCCTGGTGCTATGTGCGCTGGTGCTGGTATCGGGCGTAGTGAATCAGACCGTAAAAGGGTATTTCAACTACGAGTTCGGGCTGTATTTCCGCGATTTGCTTAGCATGGCCTTCACGCAGTATTTTCAATACGTCATGCTGGCGTTCTTTGTGCATACGCTGGTGAACCAAAAGTTTGTGGGGCATTTCGCTACTCTGGCGGTGTACATCGTTATCTGGGCGGTGCCCCAGTTTGCTGAGTTTAACTACCGGCTGGCTTTGCCGTTTTCGGGCGGAGGGGTACAGATTTCGGACTTGAACGGGTTCGGGCATTACCTGAGTGGCGTGTTTGCTTTTCGGGCCTACTGGTATGCTTTTGGGGGGCTGTTGCTGGTGCTGGCGTTGTGGTTCTGGAACCGGGGTTCCGACACCGGCTTTAAAGCCCGCGTTCAACTGGCCCGGCAGCGCATTGGACGAGGGTCTATCGCGTTGTTCGCGCTGTGCTTAGTGGCGTTTGTAGGTATGGGCGCGTTTATCTACACCAATGTCAGCGTTAAAAATCGCTACCTGTCTGCCGAAGAACAGCGCGAAGCATCGGCTAACTTCGAGAAAACGTATCACAAGTACGCCAATGTGCTGCAACCCAAAATCACCAGTGCGAAACTCAATGTGGATATCTTCCCGGACGAGTTCAAAGCCGTAGCATCGGGTAAGTTTACCATCGTCAATAAAGGCGACCAACCCATCGACTCGCTCCATCTGACCATCCCAACAGACAATTTTCACCGGCAGCTTACTACGTTTTTGATTGACGGGAAAGCACCGGCAAAAATTCTGAACGACACGGATCAGGGCTACTACATCTACCGGCTGCCCAGGACCCTGAACCCCGGCGATACGGCCCGGATGGACATGACCGTAACGGGACAATACGCGGGCTTTGCCAACAGTGGCAACAACCGCGATGTGGTAGGCAATGGTACGTTTTTCAACGTGGGCATTTTCCCTGCGTTTGGGTACGACGCCAATCAGGAATTGAACAGCGACAAGTACCGGAAAAAATACAATCTGCCCCTCAAAGAGTGGGACGCTCCGGCGCAAAACGATCCACGCGGTCTGCGCGATTTTCTGTTTACCGACGATGCCAACTGGGTTACGTTCGAAGGGACTATTTCTACCTCGCCCGACCAAACGGCCATTCTGCCCGGCAAGCTCCTGAAAACCTGGATTGCTAATGGCCCCGATGGAAAACCCCGCAAATACTTCCAGTACAAACTGCCCGGCTTCTCCGATTATTTTTTCAGCATGTGTTCAGCCCGGTACGGTGTGAAACGAGACACCTGGACGGGGCCAAACGGCCAGACCGTTGCGCTGGAGGTCTATCATCACCCCACGCACAACCGCAATCTGGACCGGTTCATGGCCAGTATGAAAGCATCGCTGAGTTATTATGCCAAAAACTACGCGCCGTATCCGTATCCGGTACTGCGGGTGCTGGAGTTTCCGCGCTATGCCACTTTTGCGCAGTCATTTCCCACCACCGTGCCGTATTCGGAGGAGTTTGGCTGGGTGGGCGATTTCCACGACCCCAACAAGACCGACTATGCCTACTACGTGACAGCCCACGAAGTAGCGCACCAGTGGTGGGGCCACCAGATTATGCCCAGCCGGACGCGGGGAGCCAATCAGATTTCGGAAACGATGGCCGAATATTCGGCCCTGATGATTTTGAAACAACGGTACGGTGCCGGTGCCATGCCGAAGTTTTTGAAATATAGTCTTGATGGTTATTTGCGGGGTCGGGCCAACGAAGATAAGTTTGAAGCCAACATGCTCGACAACGATACCCGCGCTTACGTCTGGTACCAGAAAGGGTCTACGCTGATGTATGCCCTGCAGGATTATATTGGTGAGGACCGCGTCAATCAGGCCATGAATGACTACATGAAGGCCGCCCGGTTCCGGCAACGCGCCCCCTTCACAACGTCGCTGGAGTGGTACGGATTTCTAAAAGCCGCCACGCCCGATTCACTCCGGGGCTGGCTGACAGATAATTTTGAGAAACTGACGCTCTACGACAACCGCATCACCAAAGCCGAAGCGAAGTCTATTGGCAACGGTAGCTACAGCGTTAAACTCTACGTGAAATCAGCGACGGAATATTATGATAAGACTGGTAAAGAACTCGCCAAAGGCAAAGCCCCGGTGGTAGTCGATATTGCGGTACTGACCGATGACGGTAAGAACAAAGACGGTATGACCACCAAGGTGCCGCTGTACATGCAAAAACGCAGCCTGCTCCCCGGCAACCACGTAATTGAGGTCACGGTAAAAGGCAAACCTGTCAAAGCAGGCATTGACCCGTACAACAAACTAATCGACCGCGTCTCAGACGATAATCTGGTGACTGTGGATATGCCTTAACTATGCGTAAGAACGCCTAACTTCACCCCAAAAAACGACAACCATGCGCCAGTTTATTTCGCTCCTTTTCCTGACTCTGCTGACGGTCTCCGCTGCCGTTGCCCAATCTACCGACGCCAGCGCGTATCACGGGGCCGACGCCACCAAAGCCAGATACCGGGCCGTTTACCAGCTCAATACCGCCGATACGTCCGTTATCAGCCATGCCTTAGCTAATATCCAGAACGCCCTGAACGACCCGCGTCTGAAAGGCAAGCTGGATATGGAACTGGTGGTTTATGGCGGGGCCAATATCGTTTATCGAAAAGACAAACCTCAGTTTGAGAAACAGCTTCAGGATTTGCAAAAGCAGGGCGTTATCCTGGCCATGTGTGAAAACACGATGCGGATGCGGAAAATCAAACGCGAGGAGCTGTTTCCCTTCATCAGCTACGTGCCTACCGCCAACGGCGAACTCATCATCCGCCAAACAGACGGATGGGCCATTGTTCGTCCGTGATGCTCGACTTTCGCCTGAACGTCTTCTACACTGTTGCCAAACGGCTCAGTTTCACCAAAGCAGCCGCCGAACTGTATGTGACGCAGCCCGCCGTGACCAAACATATCCAGGAACTTGAACATCAGTTCGGTACGGCCCTGTTTGACCGGCGCGGCAATCAGATTAGCCTGACCAATGCGGGGAAGGTATTTCTGAAACACGCCGAAGCCATCATGGCCACCTATCGGCAACTGGAGTTCGATATGAACGCGCTCAAGGGCGAGCCGGCGGGGGCGTTGCGGCTGGGGGCCAGTACAACGGTGGCGCAGTACGTGATTCCACCCGTGCTGGCCCGGTTTCGCGAACAGTCTGCCGATGTCGGCATTGCGCTACTGAGCGGCAACACCGAGCAGATTGAGCAGCAATTACTCAACAATGACATTGACCTCGGCCTGGTGGAAGGCCGCACCCACCACTCCGACATTCGTTACACGCCCTTCGTCAAAGATGAACTGGTGCTAATTTGCCGCGCCGATCATTCGCTGGCCAATCGTGATGAGATTACCATCGACGAACTCCGACAAACGCCCATATTGCTGCGCGAACGTGGCTCCGGCTCGCTCGAAGTGATCGAGCATGCCCTGCGCGTCAAGGGTATCAAACTCACCGACCTGACTATCGAGATGCACCTCGGCAGTACCGAAAGTATCAAGTCGTACCTCAGCAGTTCGCGCTGCGTAGCGTTTGTTTCGGTGTTTGCCGTGCCGGATGAGTTACGGGCCGGGTCGCTCAAGATTGTCGATGTGGCGGGCCTGAGTATTCAGCGGGATTTTTACTCCATTCAGTTGCAGGGGGTTAGTGGTGGACTGGCCGATACGTTCATGCGCTTTGCCCGGCAACACTACCGAAAGGATGGCCGCTGAACGATTGCTACACGCCTTTACTTTATAGATTTACCCAATAATTTCTAACTGGCATGAAAACCCCTATCCTGCTCGCCATAACCGCGAGTCTCCTGATAACTACAAGCGTTTCGGCGCAGCGTCGGTCGGCCCAGAAAGCCGCCCCCCGGCCCAAAGCAGCTATTGAAACACCACTGACGCAACTGCCGGAATATTCGCTCAGTCGTGCCGACATGGAAGCGCATTTGCGGTTTCTGGCCTCGGACGAGTTGATGGGCCGACGCACGGGCGATGCGGGCAACCGGGTGGCAGCCCGGTACATTGCCGAGGAGTTTCGGCGGCTGGGCTTGAAACCGGCGGGCGATTCAAATAGTTATTTTCAGCCTATCAACTTCGAGCGCGTCAAAGCTGCCGAATCGGCCACGCTGTCGATGGGCAGCGAGATGCTGCAACTCGGTAAAGACCTCGTCGTGATGGCGGGTGGACCACTCAACCAAACCGGCGAGGTTGTCTATGTGGGGTACGGCCTGACTGATGGTGAGGATGGCTACAAAGGCCGCGACGTGAAGGGGAAGATTCTGATAGCTCAGGGTGGATCGCCCGATGCCAAAGGGCCGCGCGAAGTTTTCCAGGCATCCAACGCCAAACGTAAACTGGCCACCGAAAAAGGAGCAGCCGCGCTCATTGAACTCTACGCCGAGTCAATTCCGTGGGGATTTATCAATCAGTATTTCAGCCGCGAACAGATTGCATTGCCCACTACTGATACCAACACCCAACCCGTAACACATCTGTGGGTCAACAATACCGGTAATAAATACAAGCAACTGAAAGAGCCTGGGCAGACCATCACGCTCAGAACATCGGGCCGACTACGTTCGGTGGCTCCGTCGGCCAACATTGCCGGTATTATTGAGGGCACCGATCCGACGCTGAAAAATGAGTACGTAGTGTTGTCTGCGCATTACGACCACATTGGCGTGGGGAAGCAGGGCGGCAGTCCGTACCAGCCATCGGACAGTATTTTTAACGGGGCGCGGGATAATGCGTTTGGTATAGTATCTATTCTGTCGGCGGCTAAGGCACTGGTACAGAAGCCGCCCAAACGGTCGGTGCTGGTGCTGGCGTTCACGGGCGAAGAAGTTGGTTTGCTGGGCAGTAAATACTACGCTGACCATCCGCTGGTGCCGCTGAAACAAACCATCATCGACCTCGATACCGACGGTGCGGGCTACAACGACACGACCATTATCTCGGTCATCGGGCTGGAACGTACCGGCGCGAGGGCCGAAATTGAAGCGGGTGCGAAAGCGTTTGGGCTGGGTGTTTTTGCCGAACCCGCCCCCGAACAGGGTTTGTTTGACCGGTCGGACAATGTGAGCTTTGCGGCCAAAGGCGTTCCGGCCCCCGATATTTCGCCGGGCTTCAAAGACTTCGACGCGGCCATTCAGAAGTATTACCATCAGGCCATCGACAACCCCGATTCCATTGATTTTGGGTATCTCGAACGCTTTGCCAAAGCCTACGCCAACATTGCCCGGGGGGTTGCCAACCGCGCCACCCGCCCACAGTGGGCCGCGGGCGATAAGTATGAAGCCGCCGGGAAAGCCTTATATGGCAATTGAAAAACTAAACCCGGTAGCTCGTCGTTAATTACAATAAGACAACACCGATTATGCTGTTTAAATATCTGTTCATCATCACGCTGATTATTTTGTTTGTGCCACCGGTACGCCGGTTTGTGTTCTACCTGCTCGTTGGCCGGAAGCTGGTGAAAGAGCAAAAACAGCAACGCACCGGCCAAAACCCGCGCGAAGGCGAAATACGGGTTGAAAACAAACCGCCCAAACCCGACAGCCGGTTTACCGGTGGTGATTATGTGGATTACGAAGAAGTAAAATAAACGATATACCGAAGCCCCGACAGCCATGTTGGGGCTCTTTTATTGCTCCACCGCGTATTCTTTGCGGTACTTGACGGCTACGCCACTCATCTGGTAGCCATTTTCGGTCAGGGAGGTGTAGTATTTATAACGGACGTCGATAAGGGCGTCGGCACCAAGCTTTTTGGCCTCCAACGTCATACGGGCCAGCAGCGTTTCTTTCTGCTGCATATCGTTACCGCGTTTCACCATCCGGTGGTCGGCGGTTTGGCGGTCGTTCAGCGGTACTTCGCCCGTCGAGTTCAACTCGCGGATGGGGTCGAAAGGCCGGTCGGGTCGTTCGTTGAAATAGAATACATCGACGGGATATTTCGGTGAATTCTTCAGATAGACAACGGGCCGGAAGCACCCCCCTGCACCCACAAGTAAGGTCAGTAGTATGACCCCCGCCAACCAATTTCCGCGTCTAATTCCTGTCTGTTTCATATCAGTTTTTATGGCTGAAGTACCGATGCCACAACGCGCGGGTAATGTTCGTGTTCGAGTTGTTGCACCTTGCGGGCCACATCGTCGGGCGTGTCGGTTGGGGAGAGGATGCAGGTGGCCTGAAAAATGGGTGCGCCCTCGTCGTAGCGTTCGTTCACGTAGTGGATGGTAATGCCCGATTCGGTTTCGCCATTCGCCACAACCGCTTCGTGAACGAAATGCCCATACATGCCTTTCCCCCCGAATTTAGGCAATAAAGCCGGATGAATGTTGATAATTTTATCGGGGAATGCCCGCACCAGTCCGCCCGGCATGAGCCACATGAATCCGGCCAGGACAATCAGGTCGATTGACTGTTTTTGCAGGATGTTGGTAATACGTTCGGTCTCGTAGAACGTCTGCCGGTCAAACAGCAACACCGGAATATGTAACTGGCGCATCCGCTCGATAACGCCCGCTTTTGGGTTGTTAGACAGCACAAGGGAGATCTCTACGTCGGCATCGTCGGCAAAATACTGGGCGATTTTCTCGGCGTTGGAGCCGGAGCCGGAAGCAAACAGGGCAATGCGTTTCATACTGCAAATAAAGAGCGTTTTTGTCATGCTGAGGAACGAAGCATCTCTTTGTACTTAAAAAGCCTTCACGATAAAGAGATGCTTCCCCCGTCAGCATGACAAAAATACCCTGATGTATTCCGGCCACCCACGTACTTTTGCATCTATGCTCGCTACCCGTAACCTTACGTTTGACTATGGCCCGTCCAAACGGTTCATCTTTCCCGACGTACGCTGTGCCAATCAGGAAACGCTGCTGATTCTGGGGCAGTCAGGTACCGGCAAGACCACGTTTCTGCATTTACTGGCCCTGTTGCTGCATCCTAAAAGCGGCTCGGTTATGATTGACCAAACCGACCTGACGCAGTTGAACGCGGCTCAGACGGCGGCTTTCCGCGCAAAGCACATCGGTATCGTGTATCAGAAACCGCATTTTGTCAGCTCGTTGTCAGTTATGGACAATCTATTGTTGGCCAATTATTTAGCCAGTAAGCCGCAGCAAAAAGACCGCGCCCGCGAGCTGGCCGGCCAGCTGGGGTTTAGTGAACATCTCAATAAAAAAACAAACCAGCTTAGTCAGGGCGAGCAGCAGCGTGTGAGCATTGCCCGTGCCGTAATGAACCAGCCGGGCCTGATCCTGGCCGACGAACCTACTTCCAGTCTCGACGATGAAAACACGGACCGTGTGGTGCAACTTTTGCGGGAACAGTCGGCACAAATTGGAGCGGGTCTGGTTATTGTCACCCACGATCAGCGGCTTAAAGACGCGTTTCCCAACCGGGTTTTTTTATAGATTTTAAACCTAAAAGGTCTTTTTGGAGACCTTTTAGGTTTGTCGTTTTGTCATTTATCAAATGCTCAAAAAAACGCACCTCCTGCTTTTCCTGCTTCTCCCGATGGTATGCCACGCGCAAAACGGTAATGGTCGACCGCGTAAGCGGAAAGACTACCTCGTCACGATACAAACCACGTACGGGCCGATGCGGCTGGTGTTGTACGACCAGACGCCGAAGCATAAAGAAAACTTCATCAAACTCGTGGAGCGGAAATTCTACGACAGTCTGCTGTTTCACCGCGTCATTCCCGAATTTATGATGCAGGGGGGCGACCCGAACTCAAAAACGGCCAAACCCGGTATGATGCTCGGCAACGGCGACGTGGGCTATACCGTTCCGGCGGAGATTTTGCCGGATTTGTTCCACAAGAAAGGTACGTTGGCCGCTGCCCGCGACAACAACCCCGCCAAAGCGTCGAGCGGCTGTCAGTTCTACGTAGTGCAGGGTAAGGTCTGGTCGGAAGCGGAGTTGCAGAAGCAGATCGACCGCGCCCATCAGCGGGCTCCTGAACGCGTCTTTACCGACGTGCAGCGGCAGACGTACAAAACCCTCGGCGGTACCCCGCATCTGGACGGCAGCTATACCGTTTTCGGCGAAGTTATAGCGGGCCTTGCCGTTGTAGACAGCGTTACGGCCCAACCCCGCGACGTGCAGAACCGCCCCCTCACCGACCTTAGAATGACGGTAAACGGCGAGTGGATTAAAAAGAAGAAAATCACTAAACGCTACGGCTTTTCGTATAAATGAAGATACTCATCACTGGAGCCAACGGCCTGCTCGGCCAGAAACTGGTTGCCCTGCTCACCCAAACCCCCGACGTTGCCCTGACCGCCACCGCGCGGGGTCAAAATCGCCTGCCCACCACCGAAGGCTATACGTACCGCTCGATGGACATTACCGACCGGCAGCAGGTGCTGGACGTCATTGGTGAGGTGCAGCCCGATGCGGTTATCCACGGTGCAGCCATGACCGATGTGGATAAGTGCGAAATTGATAAAGAAGCGTGCTGGGCGCAGAACGTTACGGCCACCGAACACATTGTAGCGGCCTGTCAGCAAACCGGCGCCTTCCTCTGCCACGTCTCTACCGATTTCATCTTCGACGGGGCGGCTGGCCCCTACGACGAAGCTGCCGGACCGAACCCGATTAGCTTCTACGGCTGGAGCAAGTACGCGGCTGAGAAAGTGGTGCAGCACAGCGGCCTGGCCTGGGGCATTGCCCGCACCGTGCTGGTCTATGGCATTGCGCACGACATGAGTCGCAGCAACATCATTTTGTGGGTCAAGAAATCGCTGGAAGACGGCAAGACCATCAAGGTCGTGACCGACCAGTTTCGCAGCCCCACGCTGGCCGAAGACCTCGCTGCGGGGTGCGCCCTCATCGCCCAGAAACGGGCTACGGGTATCTTCAATATCTCGGGTAGGGAGGTGCTGACACCTTACGAAATGGCCATCCAGACAGCTGACTATTTCGGCCTCGACAAATCGCTGATTACCAAAGCCGATGCCTCGACCTTCACCCAAACCGCCCGCCGACCACCCCGCACTGGCTTCCTCATCGACAAGGCCCGTCAGGAACTGGGCTACGCGCCCCGCAGCTTTGCCGAGGGTATTGCCCATCTGGCCGCGCAGCTGAATCAACCCGCGTGACGCTGCACCTGAAAGTAAAACCCGGCAGCAAAATAGACGCCCTGTTCTACGATGCTGCCGGGACACTGACCGTTAAAATCAAAGCGCCCGCTCAGGACGGCAAAGCCAACGCCTACCTGTGCGAATTTCTGGCGAAGCAGTTCGGCATCGCCAAGTCCGGCGTAACTATCGTGTCCGGCTTCACCAGCCCCTTCAAACGGATCGCGATTGACGCTGATGAGGAAGCAGTTCAGGCTGTTTTACAGCAGGCATAGGTGGTATATGGGGCCTGTGGTGAGGGGTATTCACTGCTCCTGGCTTTCAGTCAACCACCCAATGGCGCAGGTTAGATAATCCAGGTAAGTCAGTTTCTCAATGTCCAGCCGCTCAGTTGAACATATTGAAGGCAATACGCGCAGAAATGTTTCATACCGTTCAGTCAAGTAGTCAGGGCCGGGTAGCTTACGTCTTGAACTGGTTCGTAGAAAGTCCCGCACTTGCTGAATAATCGTCGCAATCTGTTTGGACGCGTCTGTTCCATATGCTTTAATGTCCTGCCCACCCAGGTCAGAGATAAACTTCTGATACCGGTAGGGTTCAGTATCCATGACGATGTACTTTTTTGTGCTATTGTAGCTTTTGGACGGGGCAAAGTGGTGGGCACCAATAAAAATTCCCAGTTCGAGCGGCATATTAAACCGGGCTAACTGAGAATTTTCGTCCAGGTCAGCTTTTGAGATATCGTGTACGCCGTACCGGCATTCGTCGATAATTTTGATGATCTTCTGGATGCGAACATCGCCCGTACTGTCCTCTTCGAGTGCGCAGCGGGCGGCAAAACCGCATTGTTGAATGGTGAAGACGATGGCCCTGAACAAAGGCTGGTAGGGCGTGTCGAAAGGACAGTTAATGAATATATTATCCTGATAACCAATTGGTTCGCTCATTTGGCATTGAGCTTTTTAACCACTTTCCGGATTTTGTTGACCTGAGAAATCTTGACGTTAGGGGGTATCTTAACTTCAATCTTAGCCGCCAGTTTCTGGTCAGGTGTAAGAGCCGCATTCTGCTGCTTACGAACCTCACTCAGTGTTTTGTCTTTGCGAATCTTGCGCCCGGTGGTATTGTATAGCTGAATGTCCAACTCTTTTTCGATGGTCCCTACTTTCTTGTCTGACCGGGTTCTGCGTTCTGTTGCCATTGCCGTATTCGTTTAAGACAAATCTACCTGTTTTCCGCCTGATTTTCAACCGTCAAAACCAGTCCGTTGCCTTGTTTGCAATTCAATTGGGTAGGTTTTTAGGCGTTGCGGATGCGGGCTACGCCCTAAGCCATTGCAGCGTTTCCCGTAGCGAATTGGGGGTAAGAATCCCCTGTTTTGGTACTTCGTCAGGACTAATGCGGACAAATTTGCGCTGGTCGCCGGGGTAAATCAGGAAATTGGCGAATTTCATTCAGTTACGCAGATTTGTTGTAATTTCTCACTGAAGCCATGGGATGTGTGAATACGTAAGAAAGTTGAAACATCAAGCGAAAAATGGCACGATACATTCGACATTGTACGTTACTTTGTGTAATTTAACAGGTGATGCAACAGATAGAATACATTAAGGAGATAGCGAAGTATGGCTTGGAAAACGACCAAGAGAAGCTTCTTTTTACCCTCAATGAGCTTATCGAACACTCGAAACAGACAAAGAAAGTCAACTTTGCACTTCAACTTCAATCAATTTTAAAGGATGCTATTCGTCAACAGCAAACGAATGGAATCGCCAGACTAGGGTCTGCTAAACATGTTCTGCGAGAAGAAGATCGGGAAGTAAGTGAATTCATTCTTGAGAAGCTTACTTCAGACTACCGGTTCCCTAATCTAGTATGCTCAGAGCCTGTGCGCTCAGACTTATCTTACTTTGTGCAAGAACACCGCTCCATCGAAACGCTTCGTCAGTACGATTTACCAGTATCAAACAAGGTGTTACTCTACGGTCCATCAGGCTGTGGTAAAACATTAGCAGCTTACGTTCTAGCTGGAGAATTGCAAAAGATGATGATTGTAATCAATTTAGGTGCTATTGTTTCATCCAAATTAGGCGAGACTAGTAAAAACTTAGCTAAAATATTCCGCCGAGCCGCTACCGAGGACTGTATTGTATTTATGGATGAGTTTGATACACTTGGTAAAGTTAGGGACTACAGTCAGGATCACGGGGAAATGAAGCGGGTTGTGAATACAATCCTTCAATTATTCGACTATTTACCTCAGAGTAGTGTAGTCATCGCAGCTACTAACCAGAAGGACATGATTGATGATGCACTACTACGTCGCTTCGACCTATCTATTAAGTTAGAATTACCTAATGAAATTCACGTCAATGAATTAATTGATAAGACACTCACAAATTCTCCTTTTACTTTTGATAATAAGGTAAAAGTAAAAAAGGTGATTAAAGATTCTGTGGGCTTGTCATATTACACTATTCAGAAAACACTGTTGACAGCCATAAAACGAAGTTTGTTTTCTAAACATGACGACCAACGAAAATCTCAGAAAATACAGACAGCAGTCTGGGCTGAGTTAATTAGCCAAGAGCGTAGAACATTATTATAGGTATCTTGATCACTCAGCCTCTGCTTCAAGGTCCGTATCAAGATCAATCAAGGTACTTAGATTGTTAATTAGGCGGAGTCCTTCGTATAATGAGTCTATGTATTCCCCATTCGATGGTCGTTCCTGTACGCGAATCACTACCGTAAATTCGTTTTCCTGCGCGTATTTTGCCTTTTGAGTTTCTGTTAACAGTTTACTGAATTGAGATGAAACACCTATAATAAAGGTATTTTTTTCCTCGATCAATTCTTTCTTGCCAACTACAAACGAAGTTTTCTGAGTATTACTAAGCAGTTTACCCCGGTAGTACTGATCTTGTGACCAGCCAGTTCGAAGTTTATGACCTTTACTAATAAGATCTTTGGTTTCTTCGTCATACTTGTCACCTAATGTTCCTGAAGAAATCTGTTCAAACTCAGCGTTTCTGAAAACACCGAAACCAATGTGGATAGGGCAGTATATACTCTGACTATGCTGAATAGGCTTGAACTTGAAGCATAGCGTTACGTGAAACTCAAGTAAGCCACTTATTCTTTTCGAGGTCAACAAGTAATCTGGTAGTTTCAAAGAATATGCTTGAATCTGCCCTGGCAAAATACTGTCTTCCAGAATAATCGTTGCTTCATTATCAGTTGATTTTAGGCACATCGGTTCGTAAGGAATGCCTTTACCCAAAAGATTATTCAAGACTGATTTTGAAATAGGGTCAAAAGTGTTGTCTAATTTCGGAACAGTGGCAGAATTGATAATTATCGCTTTCACTGTTTGCATAGATAGGTCTGGATACTCACCCAAAATTCGCGCAGCCAAGTTGGCCACAAATGGAGCGGCATAACTGGTTCCGGTTTCCCTGGTAAAGTATTGGCCAATCTTGGGCGTTAGGATACTAATGCCAGTTCTGCTTTTGTCACCTGTAACCTCATGGTCCCCGCCATAGCATAGTACATCAGGTTTCCCTAATTGCTTATTTTTTTGATTTCGACTCAAGGTTGCAGAGTCGTGATTGATATGAAATTTGGAAGAATAGATGGCTGGAGCCGTTTTATCATTTGCAATTCCTGCGACAAACAGATTCTCCTCCAGATTATCAGCTATCGCGCCTATGGTTAGATTATTCATGCTTTCTGCAGGGCTATGAATATTGTTTTCTGCGTCCGAGAAATGATTAGGATAGGGAAGCATATTCCCCGTTTTATCTACCATGTCTCGACGCATATTACCGGAGGCTATACAGATTAAAATGTCTAATTCATAAGCGAGCAAATCTAATTCAAAGGCCAATGATGAGTTAGGTTCATTATCATCTTTAATGTTCTCCGATATTGTCAGCACAAAAATTCTTACTCCTAATTCTTTGTAGGCTTTAATGATAGCCTCACGAATTGCGTTATCCGAAACACGAGGAGCACGAGGGCTCAGTGCCTTTATAGATAGTAAACGAGCGTCGGCTTGTACCTGTCCCGTGATTTGAGAATGCAGCTTATTGCCAAAAGTAGCAATACCTGCAACACCGGTTCCGTGTCCCCAAGTGCTATCCCAATTATCGACTCGGGCGTTTGTTCGAGTTAGGTCATATGGGTCATCCTCTCTTGGATTGATAATCAATTCGGATAAAGGTGTTTGATCACTAATTCCTGTGTCAATGATGCCAATTACAGGAATTTTTCCATCTGGCAGAACAGGTTGAAATGCATACTGACGCGATGGAGTTCCATAACGGTCAGGCGAAACAACTCCAAACGCATTCGGTCGAATAGAAGTGATAACATCGAAATTGTCGACTATCTTGCTTAGCTGAATGGCCGTAACATCCCAAAGTTGAACAGTATCGTTGCTGATAATGATTTCGTGGCGAATTTCATTTGTCTCCAAGTATGTAGATAAAGAGTCAATAATTATTTCACGACTTGAAATGACATTAAGCTGATTGTCTGTTAGCTCAATTACTACCGGGGAGGGTTCATTAATTATGGGTAGAATGTCAGAGGAAGTTAATAGTTCAAACTCCTTGATGAAAAGCAAGTCGCCATTGTATGGCCTTTTGTCTTTCTCATGCTGATCTGTATTGACGAAGTTAAGAATTTCATTCAAAAAACTTTTAAAACGACCTTCATCAGCAATTGCAAATAGTATACGTTGATTAAATTCATCCGCAAGAATGGGAATTAATCCAAAATTTGTCCAGTAACGTGACTCGAATTTGGTGCTGTCAAATACATTAAAGAACCTAATTCGAATATAATCAATATGAGCTGGTACGGGTAATGAACGGCCTTCTTCCCGACGAGCACGAGCAATATTAAACTTCTTTAAAGATTCGCTAAAGCCTTGTTGCATCGGGACGTAGTTCGGTGGAGTATCCTCCTGCGACTTTTCACCCGGACTACGGGTAAGCGGATTAAACTTACCAACTTGACTTGGTTTTGTGTAGATAAGATGTGGGTACATAACAGATGGCATCAACGTTATTCTAGGGTGTAAACTCTTTTATCCTACTCCTTATACTCATGTATATGTGTTCATTAACAAAAATACGAGACTGCCCGCTGAACTGTGTCAAGACTAAGGGGGAATAGAAGGGGAAATAAAAATTCATCCCTAATTTCACTTTACCATGACTGACCAATTCGATTACGAAGCCTTCAAACAGGCCGCCATCAAAGGCCTTTACGAAG
>JACMPG010000212.1 GCA_014377625.1 Spirosoma sp. | reverse complement strand
TGCCGGGGTCATTTTTACCGCATGAACAACAGCGTCGTCGGGTACTTCCACGAAGTTGTTCAGACTCTCGTCACTGTATACCCGGACGTGACCGGTTTCCGACGATGCGCCGAGGTAACCTTGCAGCACCGTTAATTGCTCCGTGTTGCGGGGGTCGCTGCGAACCGCGCCGACCCAGTCGTCGAGTTCGTAAGAAGGCTTGTTTGCCATGATTGATTGGGGTTTATGAATAATCAGTATAATCCACTATTGGATTCGGAAAGAAAGGATTACCGGTTCATCAATACGGCTTCAAACGCCTGATAATCATCGGTAGTGAAACCATTATCGCCCGCTAACACCGCCGGAAACTGGTTGAGGACAGCAACGGGTGGCGCCGGAATCGGGGGGATGGGCTGGGTAACGACCTGGAGCCGGGCCAGTAAGGTGGCCCGGTGGGCGTCGGCCAGGCCTGCGCCGGTCGCTAAGTCGGGGCCCGGACCAGCTACCCCCCCGGTACGTGGGTTGCTCGTCCCGACGGTTACATCGATGGCCGTTCGTTTCAGGTTATCACGGGCACGGCTGGGGGTCAACTGGCTGTTGGCCTGTTTCATCAGGGCGCATACGCCCGCCAGTTGCGGGGCCGCTGCCGACGTGCCGCTGAAAGCCGCCCAGCCGTCGTCGCCGGGGGTTTCGTCTTTGGCCGGATGCGCTCCCCCGCCCAGGCCCCGGTCAATTTCGTCGCCGGGTTCAACGGGCAGCATGATGTAGGCCGCGCCGGGCCGCATGCCCACCAGACCCGACACGTCGGGTACGTTACGGCCCGGATACACGGCGCTGGCAAAGCCGCTGGCATAATCGCTGGCTACCAGCGATCCGTCGGGCTGCATAAACACCCCTCCTGCCGATATCACGTCGGGATGTTGACCCGGAAACCCGAAATGCCCGTTCCCCGCCGAAAATACGACGATGATACCCTGCCGGACGGCGTTGGCAACGGCAGCCGCCAGCACGTTATTGGCTGCTGACAGCGGACCGGTACGGATATCACCCCCCCAGCTACACGAAATAATGTGCGGATTAAGGGCCACTGCCGCGTTGAACGCGCCCGCCGAATCGACGAAGTTCATTTTGACCATCGTAAACTGAACATCGGGCGCAACAGCCAGCAGATTAGCCGATTCGCCCGTTCCGTGACCACTCTCGTCGTGGTCGGGACTGGCCGCGCCCGGACCCAGTATAACGGGCGAAACGCGGTAGCCACGCCCTGTGAAATACGGATGCCGATACCAGCCCGAATCAACCATGACCGCTCGCACATTGCGGCCCGTGTAGCCTGACCGATGAGCGCGGTCGGCGTTCAGGCCCAGGGATATATCGCCGGGAACGGTCAGGTGCTAGTAGGCTTTGGTGGGCGCAAACTGGTTGGCGAAGTAATACACGGGTTCGTTAATTGAGACGCCCTCCAGTACGCCGGCCAGGTCGCTGCTGCTCGTATCGATCAGGCCGGCCTTGTCAGTATCGGACGAGTCGAAGAATTCGGCGGTGGTTTCTTTGCCCAACTCCTTGACTACGGGTTCTTCGCTGCCCGTTATAGTTGTGTTGAACACCCGCTCAAACGTGGCAATGGGAGCAGCAATGGAAATGGTGGCGTCGCTGACCTGCAACACGTCGAATCCATTGGCTTCCAGCTTACGCACGGCTTCGCTGGTCATGGCTTCGTCGGCGAAATAGTCGGTCACATTGTCGGGCCGGATGTCGTCTGGCGCTACGGCGAAGAGTGAGGTACCTCCTAACGAGCGCACCGATGCATGGGCGAAAAGAATTTTGCCTTTGTCAGTCCTGTTTTTTTTCTGTGTTTTACTCATGGCTATGTAGGCGGTTAAGTGGTCTAGTGGAAATACTGGGTGGGTTCGGCCAGCACAACATCGCGCACAGACGGCTGGAGCGATGCCGGTATGGTGGCCGGTTTACTGGTTTTGTAGTACGTCTGTCCATCCTGTCGATAAGGCGTCAGGCGCATATCAAACGTGGACTCGAACAGGCTTTGCGGCCCTGAAATGGCGATGGTAACACCGGGTGGCCCGATGGTAAAACCCTGCGTTTTCAGCCTCTCTTCGACCTTTGCTACCGTCGCACTGTCGGGCCGGAGCTGATCGATGCGGTCGGCACGGGGTGTGGTATCGAGGATCGACTGGCCCGACGGGGCCGCCAGTACGACGCTTGCGTATATGGTTGTTGTGTCCATGACAGAAGACGAAACGGGGCGGTTGTGCCGGCACCGGGCAAGCAGCAGCAGCCCCAGACATAGGTAAAGTTTCATACGGATGGTATCCCGCTGGCCTGGCAGGCTGCGGGCAGTCGGTGATAACAGACTGCAGGGGGGTGAGTGGGGCAACTGGCAACTTACTGCGAACAGACACCAGTCGAACACAAAAGTAAGCACTTGCCCGTCAGTCGTTTAGCGCGTAAATACGGAATTGTCAGAATGCGTAGAAAGTAGGATTTTCTACGTAGTAATCCGGTTTCTGACAAAAGGATGTTTCGGATTTGGCAACAAATAACGACGAATAGGGTTTTTTTATAACGTTGCCTGCTGGCAGGCAATGCGCTTTCAGGATTGCCTGCCAGCAGGCTGGTAGACGTAACCAGACCGGCAGGCAGACGGTCCTTTGACGCATATACACCGTATTTGTTAACCTAAAATGAGCCTTCAGTTATTTATGAATTCTAAAAAAACACTCCCGTCCCGTACCCGCTCAACTATGGCATCAACGCCCGCTCTGGCTCCCACCGCAACCCAACCCATACTTATTTCTGCCGATCTGAGCGGACGTTCACGCGTTACGATACAGCGCGTCAGTCCGTTGCTGGACGGTGGTCGTTTTCCTGTCAAAGCCATACCCGGTGATGTCATTGCCGTAGAAGCCGACGTAGTTTCCGACGGTCACGATTACCTCGCGGCCCGCCTGCTGTACAAACACGCCGACGATACCGACTACCGGGAGATGGCCATGACACTGCTCGTCAATGACCGTTGGGGTGCATCGTTCGTGGTTGAGAAAACCGGTCGGTATGATTATACCATCGAAGCCTGGGTTGACCACCTGGCTACGTGGCAGCACGAAATACACCTGAAAGTGGCCGACGGGCAGCGCATTACGAGCGAACTCCTGGCCGGGGCGCAACTCATTGACGGCATGCTGGCCCGGGCCGAAGCTTTCACCACAGCCTCCGCACCGAAACCCAAAGGCCGTAAAAAAGCCGAAGAGGACACACACCCCGACGTCCGCGCCCTGCGTGAGATGGGTAACCTGTTTCGGGACGGGGCCAAACCAACCGCTATCGATCAGTATAACGAAGCTGTGTCGCTGGCTGAAAGTGAACAGTTTATCTTTTACACCAAAGCGTATCCCGAACGGCAGCATCCCGCCCGCTATACGCCAGTACTCGGCGTGGAAGTTGACCGCGCCAAAGCCGGATTCAGCACGTGGTATTGTCTGTTTCCGCGTTCGGCAAGTCGGGAGGAAGGCCGTCACGGAACGTTCCGGGACGTAGAAGGTTTACTGCCGCGCATTGCCGATATGGGGTTCGATGTGTTGTACCTGCCGCCCATTCACCCCATTGGCACGGCGCACCGGAAAGGCAAGAACAACTCGGTAGCCTGCGAACCGGGCGAGCCGGGCGTTCCCTACGGCATCGGCTCCGAAGCGGGTGGACACGACGCGATTCATTCTGAACTGGGTACGGTCGATGACTTCAAACACCTGATTGCCATCGCCAAAAATTACGGTATGGAAGTGGCCATGGACCTCGCCATTCAGGTCTCGCCCGATCACCCCTGGGCCAAAGACCATCCCGAATGGTTCAAGAAACGGCCTGACGGCACCATTCAGTACGCCGAAAATCCGCCCAAGAAATACCAGGATATTTACCCCGTTTATTTCGAGACTGACGACTGGCAGAACCTGTGGCTCGAAATGCGCCGGGTGTTGCTGACCTGGGGGTCGTGGGGCGTCCGCATGATCCGGGTCGATAATCCGCACACCAAGCCGTTTGCATTCTGGGAGTGGATCATTGCCGAAGTAAAGAAGGAATATCCCGACATGCTGTTCCTGTCCGAAGCGTTTACCAAGCCCAAAGTAATGCAGGAACTGGCCAAGCGCGGCTTTGCGCAGTCGTACACGTACTACACCTGGCGCAACACCAAAGCGGAACTGGAAGAATACATGACCGAACTGACGCAGAAGACCGCGCCCGACTCGATGGCGTATTATTTCCGGCCTAACTTCTGGCCTACTACGCATGATATCAACCCATACAGTCTGCATTCGGGCCACGAGCCGCAGTTTCTGATCCGGTATTTTATGGCCGCCACGCTCAGCAGCAACTACGGCATCTACGGCCCATCGTTCGAGTTGATGGAACACGAGCGGTTCCCGAACAAGGAAGAGTACCTGAACTCGGAGAAATACGAAATCCGGCTCTGGGACTGGGACCGCACCAACAAGCTAACGTACCTGATTGGCCTGACCAACCGCATCCGCCACGAAAACGCGGCCCTGCAACAGACCAACAACATCCGGTTCTGCGCCGTCAATGACGACGCGATTATGGCGTACCTGAAAACTACGGGCGACAATCGGCTGCTCATCGTCGTGAACACCGACGCGTACAGTCGCCGGGCCGGTATGGTGCAGGTACCCATCTGGGAACTTGGCATTGGCCACGATCAGCCGTATCAGGTACGTGATCTGCTCACCAACGCGCAATACACCTGGCAGGGCGACCGGAACTACGTTGAACTCGACCCGTATGTGCTGCCGATGCACCTGTTCAAAATTGAGGTATAAAACGTAGCGGTCAGGCATGAAAAAGGGGAACGTGATGGCCACATCCCCTTTTTTATTGATACCATTCCTTCTTTGCTTACCTCATCAATACGACTCGTAAGTAAAAACTAACTCACCAGGTTGTCCTTTTATGCGGACCTTGGTGGGTAGTCCCTGCGCGTTATAATTGTATTCGTAAATTTCCGTAAGAGTGAACGTGCTTCCCGATTCAGCCGAACGAGTGATAGAAGTAACGTTGTTCTGACTTAACTGGAGAACTTCGTAATTAGGATATACGTACAGACCATCACCAAATTCAGGGATAATTAACTTCCTGTATGGATTGGGTTTGTCATCGTATACCAGCGTATAAATGGTGGCCGGTCCAGAATTTAACTCTCTGATCTTGGTAATGTTGTTATCCGTAAATTGGTAAGTAGCGGAATCTGGAAAGTTGCCACCCTCCAGATTATAACCAATGGTACGCTTGCTGCCATCCCGATAGTATCTGATGCTGCCCAAATCAAGACCTCCAATAAATATACCTTTCAATACGTCATTGTTTGGCAGATAAGTAAACTTCGCCCTGGCAATTTCCAATCCAGAAATTTCAACGATGCTAACGTATTGTTGGCACCGTCCCTGATCGTCATAAGTGAAGATGGTTTTAGTATTGCTGGGACGATATACAGTAGCCTGTCGGTTGTCTTGGTCATAAGTATATTCCGTGCGGCCCTTGTAGCTATAATAACTACCACGTAAACTGTTCTCAGTGCTTTTAAGCCGCAGTCGGACGGGTGCCGGTTCTGGCTGGCAGGTCCAGAAGCTGCCCGCCAGCAGGAGGAGCAACAGAGAAAGGCGAAGTGTTTTCATGCGGAAAGAAACGAAAAATGTTGATACGGAACAAAAGTCGTCCCCTCCCCCCGGAGCACAAACCAGAATTGACTGAGTAGCAGGTCTTTTTTCAGTCATCCCAATACCTCCCGCAACACGGTCAGCGATTTGACCTCGCCGATGCTGTCGAGGTGAATCTGGTAGTAGGCTACGAGGGCGTCGGCGAGGTCGTTGCGGGCGGTACGGGTCAGGATAACGGGCGTGCCAAAGGGCTGGCGGAGCATCAGGTTCAAAGCCGCGTCGGTATGGTCGTCGGGCAGGAAAGGGTAGGCGTTTTCGCGCAACTGATTCTCGAACTCGCGGGCGTTTTCGGGACCGAAGCCGAGGTAAAACGACAGTTTGAGCAGGAACACAAGGTGGAAATTCTCGAAGTCGGTGCGGGCGTTTTCCAGAAACAAGACGGCGTTGGTCAGGAACCCGAACAGCACCGGGCTGCCCGTTTCTTCTTTCAGTACCTTACTCAGCATCTCGGTCACAAACAGCGCAATGGACGACTTGGCCATCTCGAACGGAAGGCTCTGAAACGGTACCAGCATTTTTACTTCGGAGATTCGGTGCAGGTCGCGGTCGTTTTTGTAGTAAACGACCATGTCCAACAGGGTTAAGGGCTGAAACAGCGCAATCCGGTTGTTTTTGCTCTTGGCCGACCGCACCCCATTTATGATGTAACTCTGCAACCCGAACTCTTCGGTATAGACGCGGGCAATGATTGAGCTTTCGCGGTAACGCAGGTAATTCAGGGCAATACCCCGGGTTTTTTGCAGCATAGAATCGGCAGACTAAACGTCAACTAAGATAACGTGTTTTTGCCAACTCATTGTTCTGTCAAAAATAAAGCCACTGGCGTCATGGCCAGTGGCTTTTGCACTAAAGGAAGGCTATTTAAAATGAATACCTCGCGCCCAGCTGAACCGTGTAAGGTGTACCGTTTCGCTGGGTAACGCCAACGTTCTCGTTCACACGGTAGTTATACTGGCGGGTCGTGGCGTTGAAACCCGTCGGGATCAGCAGAGTCTGGCTGCCGAGGTTGAAATTGCCCCCCCAATTGCGGGTAGATACTTTTTCGGCTCCGCCAGACAGCACCCCGTCGAACACCTGACCCAGTAGATTGCCAAAATTGAAGGCATCGACTGTCAGCTCCAGATTCTGCTTTTTGTACGTCTTTATGTTCTTGATGAGCCGAACGTCGAACGTGCCGAAGAAACCGTTTTCGCCCCCATTCCGGTTGGCAATAGTACCCAGACTGCTGCGGATGTAATCGGCAGCGCGGTTGTCGGGGTTGGCCAGCACTTTCTCTATCGAGGTTCGAACGGCTGCGGACGTAGCGGGGTTGGCGGGATCGAATACAAACGCCAGATCATTGTCTGTTCCGGGGCCACCCACAAAGTCGCCGTTAATGTCGCCATCGACCGTGAGCGAGTAGCGTGTTCCGCCCAGACCCGAATACCGAACGCTCAGCGCAAATCCTTTTACGGTAGGTGTAGTGCCATACAGGACTACTTTGTGCCGGAACTGGTTGTCGGAGTAATTGACCTCGCTCAGGTCGCGTGGGTCGCTTTTAACGGGCCGGAAGGTAGAGGTGTTGGCCACGTTGCCATTGTACGACGTATTGTCGCGGGCATCGTTCCAGGTATAGCTAAAGGCCACCACGCCGTTGCGGGGCAGGCGCATCTCGCCATCGAGCACAAACGTTAGGGTGGTCAGTTTGGCTCCGTTGGTCAGCAGTAGCGTGCGGCCCACCGCCTGCGTCTTGCGACCCAGCACGTTGTTGGTCTGTCCGTTGGCGGTGTTGATGGTATTGGCGGGTACAAACACAGCCCGGTTAGCTTCGCTGGCCAGCGTAAACGCGGGCTGATCGACCAGGTTCCGGTCCACATAGACGTAGTTATTGACGGTTCTGGTATAAAGCAAATTAGCCCCTACGCGAAAATTATCGCTGAAGAAGTGATTGTACGACGCATTGGCCTTGTACAGGGTAGGTACCTGAAAATTGGGGTCGTTCAGGTTGATGGTGGATACCGAGGGTGCCCCCGCCGGTACGCCTGGCGCGGTCAGGGGATCATTGCGGTACGAGACAAAATCGGGGCGGGGTACGCGGTTGGGCAGGGTGGCATTGTTGGGTCGGGTTACGTCGATGGCCGCTACTTTGGTGCCGGTGTTCTGGATGTTGTTCACCTGAGCGTAGTTGATGACGTAGGCCGAGAACGCCCCCGCGCCAACGCGGAAAATGTCGCGATTTTTGCCGCCCACGTCCCAGGTCAGTTGCAGACGCGGCTGAATGTTGTTCCAGTCGGTGGGGTTGGCATCGGTCCGCAGACCCAGTTCACGCTCCACAATGGGGTTGTATTCGCCTTTGGTGAGGTAGCTGGTCAAATCCCAGCGCAGCCCGGCACTGGCCGTTACGTTGGGCAGCGGAGTAAACTGAACCTGCCCAAACAACGACGCATTCAGCACATACTGCTGCACCGACGGTACGCCCTTGAGCGGCACTTCGCGGGCGTAGCGCGATGGGTTCAGGTTGTTGAACTCCTGCAGACTGTTGAAGACAAACCGCCCGTTCTGCTCGTTGGAGATGTACGTGTCCAGGTACGTTAGGGTGTTGTCGGTACCGAAGGCAAGATTGTAGCGACCTTTGGTGAGGTAAGTCGTGTTGGCTAACTGAACCTGTTTTTCGAGGTTGCGTTCGGGCGTGAACCGTTGCCCGCCCAGCTGTACCTGCGTGTTGCCGAGGGTGCCATTGGGCAGCGTAGAGCGCACCGTTACGATGGCGCGGGGAATATTGGCCGACGGCAGCAGCGAGTTGGGTTCAAAGTTGCGGGTCGAGTACTGGTACTGCACTTTCAGCTCGTTGACTAAGGTAGGTTTCAGCGCCGACCGCAGCGAGAGCAGGGTGCTGTTTTCCCGTGAGCCAAAGTTGCTATAGACCTCAAACAGGTTGATGTTCGAGTTATCGTCTACGCTGTTGGGGTTGTTCCAGTCGCTGTAATTATTACGGAGGGTCAGCGTATTTTTCTTGTCGATTTGCCAGTCGAAGCGGGTAAAGAAGGTTGTGGCCGTTGTTTTTCGGCCAAACTCACCCACCTGCTGCGCTGTGCTGAGGCCGTATTTCTGCTGGCCAATGGTAATCAGGCTGTCCAGTGCACCCTTGCTGATGCGGAGGGCATTGGCATCGTCGGGGGTTCGGATGTCGGCAATGTAAAACGGTGACGATTCGTTTTGCCGGTCGAGGGCCGCAAAGAAGTGCAGCTTATCTTTCACAATAGGGCCGCCGAGACTGAATCCGTACTGCGTGCGGCTGAAATCGACGGTGCGGACGTTGCCCCGGATGTCGCGCTGACTCGATAGCCAGTCGGCATTGTGGAAGCCAAATGCCGAGCCGGTGAACGTGTTAGTGCCCGATTTGGTAACAACGCTGACCGAGCCGCCCCCCTGCCGGCCTTTGGTTACGTCATAATCGTTGGTCGATACCTCAAATTCGCGGATGGCTTCGAGTGACACCGTATAGGGGCCGCTGCCGAGGTCGCCACTGGTGAGGTTGTTGCGGGCACTGGCCCCGTCGATGAGGAAGTTGGTGGACGAGGGCAACTGACCGCCGAGACTGATGCCACCGTTGCTCAGGGGCGAAAGCGAGAGCAGGCTGTTGAAGTCGCGGTTGATAATGGGCAGTTTGGCAATGTTGTTGGCTGTGATGGCGGTCGATGCGCCCAGCCGGTCGGTACGGCTTTTGAGGGCATTTTCGGTGATATTGACAACCTGCAGTTCCCGCGCATTCTCGTTGAGCGAAAAGTCAATGGCAAGCCGGTCGCCCTGGTTGAGCTGGTAGCCGGTGCGGGTTTGGGTCGTAAATCCCACATAGGATACCGTAATGGAATAGGGGCCACCCAGCGGCACTTGTCGCATCAGAAACCGCCCTTCCACGTTCGAAACAGTGCTGGTCTGGAACCCAGTCGATTCGTTACGGGCGGTAATGGTTGCCCCCGGCATGGTTTCATCGCTGGTGCCTTTCACCACGCCCACAATGCTGGCGTCTGTAGCCTGCCCAACTACCCTGACCGATATTGACAAGATTAGTAGTAGGCTAAAAAAGAGAATTTTACTGAAAAAGTGACGCATAACTGCACATAGTTAGTTTGGTAATCAGGACCAAATCTCAGGCTGCGCAGTTGGGGGGATATGTTAGATTTTAACGTGATTTTAATCCTTTACAAATACTTAATCCGGGGTAATAAACCGGTAATACGAAAAACCGATGCCTGGTACTTATACGGCACAGACAGGGGTCTCTTTCAGCTTACGGGATATGGTTTGCCGGGTTGTGCCGGTGAGGTCGGCGAGGGTCTGGTGCGAGAGCAGGTCAAACACACAGTGCAGTCGGTTCTGACTGTCGGGAACGGGTTTGGTGTATTCTTTGCGGAGGTTTTCCAGCCGGGCGTCCACATCGTTGCGGGTCATGTACAACAGCCGGGTTTCGGCTTTCCACCACCGCCGAACCACCTGCTGATTGAACCAGTCGGACATAATAGGGTCATGCACAATAACGTGCCTGAAAAACGGTAGCGCAACAGAAAGGACTGTGGCAGACGTAATGGTCCGGGCAAACTCAAAGAACTCGACATTATCCGTCTCGAGGTAACTCAGATCACCAAAAAATTCGCCGGGTTGCAGCACATCATAAACCACCCGGTCGCCTTCTGGCGAGTAGCTGCCAATTTTAACCGCCCCTTTCCCGATCAGCCGGATGTGTGTTTGTGGGTCGCCGGGCTGGTAAACCAATGTGTTTTGTTCAAATTGCTGTTTCTGAACGTTTCTGCCCGCTTCGGTATGATTTTGCAGGTAGTCGTAAACCGTTGCCATAGTTATCTGCTCCACCCTTAAAACCTGCTTCGTTCGCGTCAGATGTGGTTCGGCACACTAATTTACGGCTTGAAGTCAGGCGCAATGGCTGGCTTAACGATATGATAACATGGTTGAGCCGACTATTCCGGCTGTCCGGTAGACTTTGTTGCAAACTTCGTTGCAAACACCGTAATGCTGAAAATGCCGCGCCCGTCCTGTTGATACGTTTTAAGCTCGTCGGTTGTCAGGTAGTTTCGGAGTAATTCGTCGGGTAGGGTAACTGCCTTTTGCTTTTGAATCTGAATGTCGGCGAAACCCGCAGCGGCCACGATGTCGAGGTAGTCCTGTTGTTGAATGGCTCCCGACACGCAGCCCGCGTAGAGTTCGGCATCGCGCTGCATGCCGTCGGGCAAGTTGCCTACCAGCACAATGTCAGAGATGCTGAAGTGGCCGCCCGGTTTCAGAATCCGGAACGTTTCGGCAAAGGCTTTGGGCTTGTCGGGTACGAGGTTCATCACGCAGTTACTTACCACCACGTCGGCAAGGTTGTTGGGCAGGGGAATGTCTTCGATGTCGCCGTAAACGAACTCGACGTTGGCATAGCCGAGAGCCTTCGCGTTTTTTCGGGCCCGGTCAATCATAGCGGGCGTCATATCCAACCCGATAACGCGACCCGATTCGCCGGTTTCAGCGCGGGCTACAAAGCAATCGTTTCCGGCTCCTGAACCCAGATCAACTACTACGTCGCCGGGTTTGATTTGGGCAAACTGCGTGGGTAGGCCACAGCCCAGACCGAGGTCAGCATCAGCCGCATAGCCGTTGATAGTACTGTACTCGTCGTTCATCAGGATGCTATACGATGCATCGGTACTGGCTGGTCCGCAGCAGCTCGATGGACCGCAGCCGCAATCGACGTTTACGCCCTGTGTACTATCAGTCCGTGCAATTTCGCCGTATTTCTGGCGGACAATTTCTTTGAGGTCTTCGTTGGTAGTTATCATGGTTTCGATTATTTTATTGTAATATTACGATTGATTGACTCAAAAAAAGTCAGCAGCAGTTTTGTGCAGTAAACGTATAAAGCACCTGTCCGAGGAGTTGACGGGCTTCGGTCCAGACGGGTTCGTTGATGCAGTAGCAGACACGCGGGGGCGTGATTTCCCCTTTGATGATGCCAATCCGTTTCAACTCTTTCAGATGCTGGGATACGGTGGCCTGCGCCAACGGCAGTTCATCGACAAGATCACCGCAGACACAGACATTACGTTCGACGAGGAGTTGCAGAATGGCTACCCGAGCCGGGTGTGCAAAGGCTTTGGCGAGGTCGGCTACGCGATTCTGGTGGTCAGTAAAGGGTTCGGTTTTCGTAAGTTCCATATCAATCGCAATAATACGATTGATATGTTTGCCAAACAAATTTTACTTTTGACCATCACTTAGCTAAACCCGTTTATGCACCTGTACAAAACCCGCTCCGGCATCGTTGTCGAACACGAAAACGATTATTACCTCAGCCTGTCCGACGATTGGGACGCGCTCGTAAACCGACCGGATCTCGCTAATTTTCTACGGCAACATCTGGTCGATGCCACCCCATCGGACGGATACCGATTCTGGACCGAAGAGCAGTTGCTGGCTCCCATTGGGCAGCAGGAGGTCTGGGCATCGGGCGTGACGTACCTTCGTAGCCGCAACGCCCGCATGGACGAATCCAGAAAATCAGGCGCGGATAACTTTTATGACCGGGTTTATGACGCTGACCGGCCCGAACTGTTTTTCAAGTCCACCGCCGGGCGGGTGGTGGGGCCTTACGAGAACGTCCGCATCCGGGCCGATTCGACCTGGAATGTGCCGGAACCTGAACTGACGCTGTTCGTCAATTCGCTGGGCAATATTGTGGGCTATACCTGCGGCAACGACATGAGTTCGCGGAGTATCGAAGGCGAAAACCCGCTGTATCTGCCCCAGGCCAAAACCTACGATGGCAGCGCGGCCCTTGGTCCCTGTCTGTACGTACCGGAAGCTCCAATTGATGCCGACACCCAGATCTGGATCGATATCGAGCGCGATGAACAGTCGGTGTTTTCAGGCAGTATCGCCATCAGCCAGATGAAGCGGCAGCACACCGAACTGGTTGAGTTTTTGTTCCGCGAGTGTTCGTTTCCGAACGGCTGCTACCTGATGACCGGCACCGGCATTGTACCGCCCGACGAGTTCACACTGGCCATTGGCGATGTGGTCAGCATCACCATCGACGGCATCGGTACGCTCACGAACACAGTAGGGTAGGGCCATTGATTTTTTGTAGATTTGACCAGCAGTAAACCCGCGCTTCGCCATGATTACCGACATCTCACAACTTGATCCCAACGGTACATATACCTACGCCGACTATCTGAAGTGGCAGTTTGACCAGAGCGTTGAGCTAATCAAAGGACGTCTGTACGATATGTCGCCTGCACCGCGCACCCGGCACCAACGAATGGCGATGCGTATATCGGGCGATTTATACACCTACTTTCGGGAAGATAGTTGTGAGGTTTATCCCGCTCCCTTCGATGTGCGTTTGCCTAACCCCGACTACGAGCCGGGTTTTAACAATAAAGTGCATACGGTAGTCCAGCCTGATATCTGCGTGATTTGCGATTCGGCGAAGATTGACGAGTACGGCTGCGTGGGTTCGCCCGACTGGGTTATCGAAATCACCTCCCCATCGACCCATAAGAAAGATTTCAACGAGAAGTTCGATTTGTACGAAGCCGCCGGGGTGCGCGAGTACTGGATTGCCGTACCCAAAAGTCAGGAACTCTATATCTATGTGCTGGAGAACGACCGCTACACCCAGCGCGACGTGTATGAACAGGGCGCCAAAGCTACTCCATCGCTCTTTCCTGACCTGACGCTGGACCTCGACTGGATATTCGGCTGATCTGACGACAAGAAAAAGCCCGGCCAGTACGACGTTGAATCGTGATGGCCGGGCTTTTTATTTCCTTTAGGGTGAAAGATTAGACTTTTGTTTGTCTTCAATTAGATTTTCAATGTGTACTAAAATATTGATTAACTGCTCCTGACTAAGCACTTTTTGGTGATTTAATAAGGCCATTAAC
>JACMPG010000211.1 GCA_014377625.1 Spirosoma sp. | reverse complement strand
GGCGTCGTTCGCGGTGAAAGACCAGGATTTGCTGTTCGATATTATCCAGAACGTGCTGACCAAACCGACCTTCGACCAGACCGAATTCGACAAATACAAAACCCGGACACTGCTGCAACTAACCCAGCAAAAGGAAAGCCCGCGCCAGGTCATCAACAACTATTTCGGGCGGATGGTCTATGATACACATCCCTACGCCAATCCGGTTTCGGGCACGCCCCAAACAGTGTCGGCCATTTCGGCGAACGATGCGCGGCAGTTCTATCAGAGAAACTACACCACCGACCGGGCCGCCATTGGTATTGTGGGCGATTTTAATGCCGCCGAAATGAAGAAGCGGATCACAGACCTGTTCGGCGGCTGGAAAACAGCCAAAGCTACTGCCCCCCAACTGACTATGCCCACGCTCTCGTTCGACAAAAGCCGGGTGCTGCTGGTCAATAAAGACGACGCCCGCGAAACTACGTTCCTGATTGGTGGCAAAGGCATTGCCCGGAACAACCCCGATTTTATTCCGGTCGAGGTGGTCAATACCATTCTGGGCGGGCGGTTTACGTCGTGGCTCAACGATGCGCTGCGCGTCAATTCCGGCCTGACCTACGGAGCCGGAAGCCGGTTTAGTACGTACCGCAACAGTGGCACCTTCGCCATTTCGACGTTTACAAAGAACAGCAGCACCTTTGAAGCGATTGATCTGGCTTTGGTTGTGTTGGACAGTCTGCACCGCACCGGCATCGACGCTAAAACGCTGTCGTCGGCCAAGAACTACGTAAAGGCAAGTTTCCCGCCCAACTACGAGTCGGCGGGCGAACTGGCCAATCTGCTGACCGATATGTACAGTCAGGGTTTCGACGAGTCGTTCATCAACAACTTCCAGAAGAATGTTGATGGTTTGACCGTTGACCGTACCCGCCAGATCATCGACCAGTATTTTCCGAAAAATAACCTGCAATTCGTGCTGGTCGGCAAAGCGAGCGAGCTGCGTGACAAGGCCAAAAAGTACGGTACCGTAACCGAGAAGGAAATCAAAGCCGACGGATTTTAAGTATTTATTCATCGGATGGCTTTTCGAGTCATCCGATGAATGGTGCTGGCCGATTTGCTGGATTAATCCACGCTACGGTTATTTTCCGTACTTTTACCATCGAGTTTTCGGTGCCTGATGTCGCTTCATAGTGGTATTTATGGCTTAAAAGGGAATCTGGTTGGATGCCAGAACTGTCCCCGCAACTGTGTACTTCGTTTAAAATCCGTTCAATCTACATGGTCACTGCCAGTAAATGGTGGGAAGGCCCGAACGGATGAAGTAAGTCAGGAGACCTGCCAAAGACCATCCGTTGTTTCGGCGTTCGGAGGAAACGCCCCAACCGCGTACTGTTTCAGTACACCTGTTATCGCCGTTGGTGGTGAAAAAAAATCGTCTTTGGTGGGTATTACCCATCTTTTTTGTCCTGTTAACCGGGACAACTGCTTTGGCGCAGCGTGAGCTGGCACAGCGTGAGCTGACACCGTCTGATTCGGTTCAGCGTGAGCTGGGAACGACGCTGTCGGTAGTGACGGTGCGGGCTACCCCGCCCGAACGGTTTCTGGCGGGGCAGAAAATTCAGCGTGTCGACTCCACAACGTTGTTGCAGTTTCGATTTGGTTCACTAACCGATCTGTTGCAGTTCAACACCCCGCTGGCGTTCAAGAATTACGGGCCGGGGCAACTGGCCACGGTATCGTTTCGGGGTACGTCGGCCAACCATACGGCGGTGCTTTGGAACGACATCGACATCAACCAGCCCAACCTGGGTCAAACCGACTTCTCGACTCTGCCCGTTGCTGGATTCGACCGGTTGGCGGTGCAGTACGGTTCGTCGGCGAGTGTGGTGGGTTCTGGCGCGGTGGGCGGCAGCGTGTTGCTCGGTAGCGCGGGCGAGTGGAGAAGTGGTATCGGCGTTTCGCTGGGGCAGCAGGTGAGTAGCTTCCGAAATAACCAGACGCAGTTGGGCGTTCGTTATGGTAGTTCGCTGGGTAAAAACTGGCAACTATCGGGTAAGACGTTTGCGTACCGGAGCCAGTATACCAACGATTATCCGTACAAGGAACGGCGCAATTACTTTGTCGAGCAATCTCAAACGGCGCAGCGGGGGCTGGTGCAGGATGTGTTTCTGCGCGATAAACGCGGTCGGCAGGTGTCGGTAAACGCCTGGCTGACAGATAATGACCTTGTGCTAACCCCGCAGGATACCGTATCTCGCGAACGTACCCGAACGCAGTCGGCGCGGTTGCTGGCGAGTTACGAAGCCAACGCCCTGACGCTGCGTCTCGGCTGGATCCGTGACCGCTTCGATTACGCCAAAGGCAATTTCGACCTGCCAGACCGCACTCGTACCGACCGCTTCCTTGCCCGTGCCGAACGTGAATTTCCCCTTTGGCGCGGCAACATCTACGTGCAGACCGTGCTGCGGGTGGGGGGCGAATGGTCGCATTACCGCACGGTTACGGATGGCTACGGTGGGCAGCTCATTACCGAAAACCGGCAGAATCTGTACGTATTGCTCAGGATTCAAACCCCGCGCTGGCTCGTGTCGGCCAATATTCGGCAGGCCTACGTGACCCGGTTCAATCCGCCCCTGACGCCTTCGCTTGGTATCGAACATAAACTGATTCAGCAGGAGAAACTGATCCTGACCGCCAAAGCATCCATTGGGCGTAGCTATCGCGTGCCGACGCTAAATGAGCGTTACTGGCTTGTGCTGGGCAATCCTAACCTGCGCCCCGAGAACGGCCTGAATATGGAAGCTGGTCTAACCACCACCGTCAAACTTACCAACAACCTCGCGCTCACCGCCGACGCCACCGTGTACCGCAATCGCGTGGACGACTGGTCGTACTGGAACCCGGATTTAGGCTACCGCGTCGAGAATCTTCAACTCGTCGTAGCGCAGGGGGGCGAACTGAACACTACGCTGACTTACGCCCGCGATGGCTGGCAAACGGGCATCCGGGCGGGGTACGCGCTCACGCGGTCGGCGCAGCAACGGGCGTACAACGTATATGCTCAGGACGTAGTAGGTAAGCAACTGCCCTACGTACCCATTCACAACGGCACGCTGAACGCCTGGATAGCCCGGAACAAAAACCGCCTGACGGTTCAGATGCAGACCAGTTCGCGCCGGTACATTACCTTCGATGAGAGTCAATATTTCAATGGTACTGTGCTGGCCAATGTGCTGCTCGAAACGACTCTGCGCGTGGGTTCGGTGCCAATCCGGGTACAGGGGCAGGTCAATAACGTCTTTGATACGCTGCTGTTCAGCGTGAAGCGTAATGCCCTGCCGGGTCGCAATTTTTCAATTAATCTGTTAATCAATTTTCCGTTTATCAAACCATGAAAACTCAACTTATCAAAACCGCTGCGGCCGCCCTGCTGTCCCTAACGCTGTGGAACTGCAACACCACCGACCCCGAACCAGTACCCTACGAATCGGGCGTGTACGTCATCAACTCCGGTAATTTTCTGGATAACAACGGGTCTATTTCTTTTTTGCCGCGTAACTCCTCTACTGTTATCACGGACATTTTCAACGCGGCCAATGCCCGGACGTTTACAGGTGGCGTACAGGATTATACCGAAATTGATGGCAAAGGCGTGGTTTTGGTCGATAATAGCACCGCCGGGCAGGACAAAGTAGAAATCGTACTGACCGGCACCTTTAAATCGGTGAAGACACTGGCCGCTCCCGATGTTGAAAACCCCCGCTTTGTGGTTCGTGCCGGAAACAACAAGGCCTACGTTACGTGCTGGGGAGCAACCGGTAGCGGAGCCAACTTTTTTGCTAACCCCGGCTACGTACTGGTGCTGGACCTGGCCGCTCAGACCATCACCAAACGAATTCCGATGCCCAAAGCCGCCAATCGCATGGTTGTAATTGGTAATGAAGTATACGTAGGCAGCGATGCCGGCGACCCAACCCTCGTGGTCATTAACACCGATACCGATGAACTGAAGCAACCTGCCATTACGGTTGGAGCCAACACCAACCCCATTGCTGCTGATGCCAACAATCAGCTCTGGGCCTACAGCGGTGCTACCAACGAGATGGTACGCATAAACCCGGCTAACAAAGTCATTGCCGCCCGACTCAAAGTAGGTGGTTCGCCAAAATCGCCCGGTCCATTTGCCATCAGTGCTGACCGCAGGACGTTTTATTTTGTGAACTCATTTTACGACCCCGCCGATAATTTCAGACAAAAAGGAGAAACGTACCGATTCAACATTGATGCTACGAGTATTCCGGCAGCAACGCCGTTTATCAATCGTCTCTTTATTGGTCTGGACGTTGACCCACAGACGGGTACAATCTATGCAGGCATTACGCCCTCTTTTAAGCAGGCCGGGTTTGTATTACGCTACAAGCCGGATACGGGTATCCTAACAGATTCTGTACGGGGCGAGATTGCTCCGTCGCGCTTTTTCTTCCGGTAAGTTTTGCTGACTAAATTGAACAATGGTGGGCGGTGTTGGGTTGAATAGGGCGTTTATCGCAAAAAATTTGTCTATTTGTGCCGACATACGCCACCAAACCATTCATTATTCATGCGCGGATTATTATACTTTCTGCTTTTTCTGCTGATTGTTGTCGGCATTTTGTACGTACTCACGGGCTGGAGTTACAGCGACGGCGAACGGGCCGGTACGGTCTCTAAATTCAGTCGACGTGGGTTTGTCTTCAAAACCTACGAAGGCGTTCTGAATGTAGGCGGCTTTTCGGGCGAAACCGGCTCGCTGACGCCCCAGTACTTTGATTTCTCAGTGCGTGACGACGCCGTTGCCATCAAAATCACCGATGCCGTGAAAACAGGGCAGCGCGTTACGCTGCATTACGAGGAGAAAATCCTGAAAATGCCCTGGAATGGCGAGACTAAGTATTACATCACCGATGTGGAGGTTGTTGGCCCAACTGTGAATCAGTACGGTACTAATCCTGCCTATCCGGGGGGGCAAAACCAGCCGCAGGGGTATCAGCAACAACAGCCGGCGCCACAGATTCAGCCGGGCCAGGCACCGCCCGTTCGGGAGCCGGTCATGGCCGATTCAACGCTGTAAAATAAGAGGGGCCGGTCTACAAACCGGCCCTTTTTGGCACCCTGATTATTTCAAAAACCAGCTTGGAAATCCGGTCATTTTCCGGTAATTTTATCTGTTTAAACAACAATCCAGACATGGCGAAATCAGATTCGGCGCAAGCCACAGCATCTGCTAATGACAACAAATTAAAGGCTCTTCAAACCACCATCGAGAAGTTAGACAAAGCCTTCGGGAAAGGCACCGTGATGCGGCTCAGTGACAGTAAAGTCGTGAACGTTCCGGTCATTTCTACGGGTTCGCTTGGTCTCGATTTAGCCCTCGGCATCGGCGGTGTGCCGCGCGGGCGGGTCGTTGAAATTTACGGCCCCGAATCGTCGGGTAAAACTACCCTGACCCTACATTGCATTGCCGAAGCCCAGAAAGCTGGTGGCTTGGCAGCCTTCATCGACGCCGAACACGCCTTCGACCGTGCCTATGCCGAAAAGCTGGGTATCGACACCAAAAACCTGCTCATCTCACAGCCCGACAACGGCGAACAGGCCCTCGAAATCGCCGAACACCTGATTAGCTCCGGGGCCATCGACATCATCGTCATCGACTCCGTAGCGGCTCTGGTACCCAAAGCCGAGATTGAAGGCGAAATGGGCGAAAGTAAAATGGGCTTACAGGCTCGTTTAATGAGTCAGGCCCTGCGGAAGCTGACCGGTACGATCAACAAAACCGGTTGCTGCTGCATCTTTATCAACCAGTTGCGCGAGAAAATCGGCGTGATGTTCGGTAACCCCGAAACAACGACCGGTGGCAACGCCCTGAAATTTTACGCATCGGTTCGTTTGGACATCCGGCGTATTGGCCAGATTAAAGATGCCGATAGCGTAGTGGGAAACCGTACGAAGGTGAAAGTGGTAAAGAACAAACTGGCTGCACCTTTCAAGGTGGTCGAGTTCGACATCATGTACGGACTGGGCATCTCGAAAGTCGGCGAAATACTTGACCTCGCCGTGGAGATGGAAATTGTGAAGAAGGCAGGTTCGTGGTTCTC
>JACMPG010000210.1 GCA_014377625.1 Spirosoma sp. | reverse complement strand
GGGACAAACACGGGCGCGGTTCCAGTACGAACCTACAGTGGTCTTCACCTGGCTGGCCCCGTAGCTGCACCAACGACTGCCATGCCCGACACCAGCCGCGTCTTCAATTACGACCTCGACTATCAAAACCTCAACCTGCGCAAACAGCCCGAGTTATACCGCATAGATAGACCGGGGCGAAACGGGCGTATTGCTCGTATATCTCGAAGTACGGTCAGATGAGGACTACAAACGGCTCAAAAAGGCGTGACAGCAACAGTACGGCTGATTACAAACTGGCTTTCTCTGCTTTACCCCCTACTTTGCGGTCTGATTCCGCGGTTTCAGGCTACTACCCTTTCCAGACAGAACAACCATGCAACTAATACACCATACCCTCAGCGCTAACTTTATTGGTCAGGAAGCCACCATCGGAAACGGCGACGTATTTTATGCCCACGCACCCGCCCACAACGAAACCCTGCCCAACGAATTTGCCAACGTAACCACCGAACAGGCCAGTCTGGCCGTGGCCAGGGCAACAGCTGCGTTTGGCCCGTACAGTAGCGTAACGCCCCAACAACGGGCCGACTTTCTGGAAGCCATAGCGCAGGAGATTGAAAACCTCGGCGACGCGCTCATTGAGCGGGCCGTGCTGGAAAGTGGTTTACCCACGGGTCGGATTACCGGCGAGCGGGGTCGCACCACGGGGCAGCTTCGGCTGTTTGCCCGTTTGCTCCGCGAGGGTTCCTGGGTTGATGCCCGCATTAACCCCGCCCCGGCCGGCGTTCCGGGGCCTGACCGTCAGCCCCTACCCCGACCAGATTTGCGCCGAATGCTGGTGCCGCTGGGTCCGGTAGTTGTCTTTGGCGCAAGTAATTTTCCACTGGCGTTTTCGGTAGCCGGGGGCGACACAGCATCGGCCCTGGCGGCTGGCTGCCCGGTGGTCTGTAAAGCGCACCCCGCCCACCCCGGCACATCGTCGCTGGTAGGATCAGCCATTATTAAAGCCGCGCAGAAAACGGGCATACCCGATGGTGTGTTTTCGTTGCTCCACGCCGACAATGACGTAGCGCAGGGGCTGGTGGCCGATCCGGCTATCAAGGCGGTGGGCTTTACGGGATCGCGCCGGGGTGGGCTGGCTCTGCTGCGGGTAGCGCAGCAACGGACGGAACCCATTCCGGTCTTTGCCGAGATGAGTGCCGTTAATCCGGTAGTAATCCTGCCGGGTGCTATCGCCGGGGATGCCACGACCGTTGCTGCCGGGCTGGCCGCGTCCGTTACGCTGGGCGTGGGGCAGTTTTGTACCAATCCCGGGCTGATCTTCCTGATGCAATCCCCCCAAACCGATGTATTTCTGGATACACTGGCCGAAAAAATCCGGATATCGGCACCCGCCACCATGCTCAGTACAGGCATTAAACGGGCGTATCAGGATGGTATTCAGCATATCCAGGTGATGCCCGGCATTCATATCCTGGCCGAAGCCGATGCCGATGCGGCCGATAACCGTACCGAAGGTCGCCCTACCATACTGACCACCACCGCTCCCCAGTTTCTGAGCAATTCGGAGTTGAGCCACGAAATCTTTGGTCCCTCATCACTCGTCGTCATCTGCCGGACTGAAGCCGAACTGGCCGACTGCATCAACTCGCTGGAGGGGCAGCTTACGGCCACACTCTACGCCACCACCCACGAACTTGCCCAGTCAGAAACTAACTGGATTGCGCTATTGCAGGAAAAAGCGGGGCGGCTACTGTTTGGCGGGTTGCCAACCGGCGTTGAGGTGTCGGAAGCGATGATGCACGGTGGCCCATTTCCGGCCACGACCGACAGCCGCAGCACCTCGGTAGGTACAGGAGCCATTCTGCGCTGGGTACGGCCCGTCAGCTACCAGAGTTTTCCCGATTCCCTGCTGCCCCCCGCATTGCAGGATGCCAATCCACTCGGTATCTGGCGCAACATAGACGGCGAAATGACCAGATAAGCGAAGGGCCGCATGTACATGCGGCCCTTCGCTTATTTCTTCGTCACGGCCACTGGCGTAGTGAACTCTTCGAAGCGAAACACTTCCTGGCGTACCGGATCAAACGTTCGGGTTAGCTGACGCTGCGTTTCCAGTTGCTTCGGATCGGTGATAGTACCGAGTTGTTTGAGGTTAATAATGGGGCGGGCTGTGGCAAAATCGTAGGTTTTTTCGCTACCCTTCGGCACCACCAGGGCCGAGAACGCCCAGCCGCGCAGCTGATTTTGCACCACCTGCGTGGCGGCATCCTGCCTGAGCGGAGTCACTGACGCAGGCCAGTTGGTTTGGGCATCGCGCAGTTTCAAAAAATCAACCACAACCGTTTGCCCTTTTTCAGGCCGGAACGCCGGGCCAAACAGTGTTTCGATGTTTTCCCAAATTTCAATCTTCACCACGGGGGCCGTCTGCCGATCGCGGGCCTGCAGGCTGGTCATGCGGGTCTGCACACTGTCTCCATAGAGCCTGGCCATAGCCCCCGGAGAAGCCCCCCGAATGGCCATTTCGCGCGAGACAATGCAGGTCACATAGTCATACTCAGCGGGGTTCGGGTTAGAAGTCATCTGCTTCACCATCATATGCCAGCCAACGAGATTGCCTTCATCAACAGCGGCCTGGTTAATGGCCCGCCACTCACGCTCCACGCTCAGTGCGTCCTGAATGGTCAGACCCGGCGCAAGTTTGTGGTAGATCAGGTACGTGTAGGTTTTAGAAGCCAGAGCCGTTTGCGCAAAGGCAAATGCGGGTAAGCTGGTAATCAGCAGAAACAGATAAAAAGAAAGCAGGTGTTTCACAGCAATTGGGGTTAAACTCACCATGAAAATACTTATCATTTTATTTTTCTACTCCATCTCACGTCAAAGTTTCTGAGCGTGACCAGCTTTCGCAATCCAGTTATTTCCACGCTCCTGACCACGTAAAGAAATTCCATCGACATCTGTCCACACTATGACAGCAATGGCATCGTGAAGAAATAGGACTTAATTTTGCGTAGTAATTCACCACTCAACTCAACAGCAATGCGTTTTTCGCTCATCATACTACTCATCTGTCTCGCCGGTAACGTACTGGCCCAAACCACCAGCCCGGCTGACTCGATAAGCGCAGAAGCCCGCGCCCGAGACGAGGCATTTGCCAGCTGGAAAGTCCGCTACGCCGATAACCGGGCCGAGGTAGGTCACGAAATCAAAGCCGTACGGCAGGAAATTGCTCAGCTCGATTCTACCCAGACCAGCCTGAAACAGCAACTGAACAACCTGCTTAACGGCTCGGTCACGAACTGGAACACTCTCAAAACCGATTACGCCGATCCGCAGCAATTTGCCGATTGTATGGCCGTATTTGCCACCATTCGTCAGGCTATCCTGGATGGGGCACTGCGCTTATAAATTACCCCTGTTTATTCCGTATGAACTCTTTTGCGTTGACGCTGCTACGTTAAAAAAGCGATTAACTCAATAGCATCAACGCATCAGAAGACAAACAGGGTACGACGGGAAACCTATTGCTTCACCTGAACGGGCAGGCCTTCCAGTTGAGCGTAGTTAAGTTTCCACGTATCATCAGTGCCCTTCTTCCAGATCAGAATGTAATTCCCCTCACCGATACCGTGCGGCTCCTGCTGGTTAGCAGGCAGCACATCAACAGAGTAGGTACCCGCTTCATAAGCCGTTTTCGTATCGGCTGCTGAACTGGCAACGCTCGTTTTTAGATCAGCCAGCGTTGGCATGGTTTCGCGCACCCACTTCTGGGCTACTTCTTCCCTGCCCTTGAAATGAGAGTTGCCTTCCAGAAAGTGCACGTCATCGGCTAAAAAGCTGATGACTTTATCGCTGTCTTTATTATTCCAGGCACTGATAAACTGTTGGTTCAAATCCTGAATATTGACCGTATCAGTCGACGATGAGCAGCCGCTGGCCAGCAGGGCCGCTGTAATAACAATGGCTAATGATTTCATTATGTTGTAGGTGAATGGAATCCATCGGACAGCCGTAGCTATCCGATGGATAATGATGAGTCGGTATGGTTAGGGCTTACCAGCTTTTACGCCGAACCTCAGAAGTCGGATATGCCGACGATTGGTCGCCGTAGGTATCATTGGATAAAAACAGCGTCTTATTCACGTACGGTTCAGCCAGCGTATTCGAACTGAACCGCAGCGATGTCGATGTGGCGGCAACAGTCGGGGCGGTTGTTCTCTTAACAGCCGCCATCCGTTCAGCAGTTGGGCGGGTACCAACGGCGGGCTTATTAGCTGCATTGGCTGCTTCCTGACGGGCCAGTGCAGCTTCCTGGCGTGCATTGGCCGCTTCGCGTTCGGCAGCAGCAATGCGAGCGTTCGTTTTCCGCTTATTGTCGATGCCCTTACCTACCGCATAGCCACCGGCAGCACCGGCGGCTGCTCCAATAACCCCGCCTACTACCCGGTTGCGTTTGTTAATGATAGCCCCGGCAGCGGCACCAATGCCAGTGCCAATGGCAGTTCCTTTTGCCTGCGGACTCCAGCCCCGGCGTTTTTGCGCTTCTACAGGAGTTGTAAACAGCACGGCTGTCAGTACTGACAGGATGGTTATTACTCGAATCGTTTTCATAGCGTTTTGCGTGTTTGGTGTATACCGATGCTTTGACAGAATTACCGTCCAGTTGTTTAACAGGCACCTTAACGTTGACTAACACCATAGCCTGAATTGTTGTTTATAATAGCCTACCGACCAATCTCACGAAAGTCAGTTCGTGAAACACATAAACTCCGTGAACTGGCAAAGTAGATTTGGGTTTGGCACCGTCTTTTCTACGTATATGAAACCGATACTTCTTCTCCTTATACTAGCGCAAACCAGTTTGGCAACCTACGGGCAGCCCACGGCACCGCGCGTTAAAATGACCAACGGTACGCTCGAAGGCATTACTGAACCGTCTGGTGTTCAGTCATTTAAGGGCATCCCCTTTGCCGCTCCACCCGTGGGTGATCTTCGCTGGAAAGCCCCGCAACCCGTCAAAAACTGGACGGGCGTGCGCCCGGCAAAACAGTTTGGTCCCCGCGCCATGCAGCGGGCCATCTTTGGCGATATGAACTTCCGCTCGAACGGCATGGGCGAAGACTGCCTGTATCTTAACGTCTGGGCACCCGCCCAAACCACCAAAAGCAAACTACCCGTACTGGTGTATTTCTACGGGGGTGGCTACGTAGCGGGCGACGGCTCCGAACCACGCTACGATGGCGAAAGCATGGCCAAACGGGGTATTGTGGCCCTGACGGTAAACTACCGGCTTGGCCCGTTTGGGTTCATGGCCCACCCCGAACTCACCGCCGAATCGCCCAGCCACGCATCGGGCAACTACGCGCTTATGGACCAGACAGCAGCTCTGCGCTGGGTACGCGAGAACATTGCGGCTTTTGGGGGCGACCCTGCCCGCGTCACCATCGCGGGCGAGTCGGCAGGGTCAACGTCGGTGAGTGCGCAGATGATGTCGCCCCTATCAAAAAACCTGTTTGCCGGAGCCATTGGCGAGAGCGGCTCGATGCTGGGTACGCTGCCGCCTATTCCACTGGCCGACGCCGAGCAGCTTGGGGTGAAATTTGCGGGCCTCGTCGGTGCCAAATCGCTGGCTGACCTGCGGGCCATGTCTGGCGAGCAACTCCTGGAAGCCACAGCTTTGCCCGCCAGTCCGCGCTTTTCGGCGACTGTCGACGGGTATTTCTTTCCGAAAAATCCGGTGGCCATTTTTACGGCTGGCGAGCAGGCTCACGTACCCCTGCTGGTGGGCTGGAACTCCGAAGAATCTGGCTACCGGGGAATTCTGGGCAACGACGAACCAACCCCCGAAAACTTCACAAAAGCGGTACAAAAACTCTACGGCAACCGCGCTGACGATGTGCTGAAAGTCTTTCCTCCTACTCTCGAAAATGAGGGCGTAAAACAGGCCGCTACTGACCTGGCCAGTGCGCGGTTTATTGGATATAGTACCTGGAAATGGGCCGATATGCAGGCTAAAACAGGGGGAAGCAAGCCGGTGTACCGGTATTTTTACAGCCGCCCACGCCCGCCCATGACCCCCGAAATGGGCGATACTGCGCCGGGTCTGGCCGGGGGCGTAGTAAAGGCCGGTGCTGCCAATGCCGTGCCACCGGCGCGGGGAGCTGCTCACTCTGCCGAGATAGAATACGCCATGGGTAACCTGCCTACCAACAAGGTCTTCGCCTGGACGCCCGACGACTATAAAGTCTCCGAAACGATGCAGCAGTACTTTGCCAACTTCGTCAAAACCGGCAACCCCAACGGCCCCGGCCTGCCCAAATGGACGCCCGTAAAGCCCAACGCCCCTGCCGACTACATGCACATTGACGTGCAGACCCGCCCAGAAACAGAACAGCACCGCGACCGCTACCTGTTGCTCGAAGAAATGGCGACGCGCCCGTAATACACCCATATCGAAGCATATCAGCAGATGAATCGGTGACTGAACTACTCGGTCACCGATTCATCTGCTGATACGTCGCTGCGGAAGAACCGCATATAGAAGCCCCAGCCTAATAGCACCATGGCCCCGGCAGTTACAATGGGCAATTACACATTCAGCGTGTCTAAGTAAGCCGCAATGATGGCGGAAATACAAAAGCCGCCGACAGCACCGACTGGTTGATGCCCAGCGTACGGCCCTGCGATTGCTCCGAGCCACTCTGCGACACCAAAGCCGTAGAATTGGGCGAGGTTAATCCCTGAAACAACGCCATAAACGGCACGACGAGATACAGTTGCCAGCTTTCGCGGGGGAGCAAAAACAGCCAGAGCGCAATCCCCAGGCCGAAAACGCTGTATCTCAGAATCTGCACAGGCCCAAACCGGTTGGCCACGCCCCGAACCACCGTACCCTGCATGAGTGCCACCCACAGCCCTACGTAGGCAAAGTACCGCCCAATCTGCGTCTGATCGTAGCCGAAGTTGCGAATCAGGATGACCTGAAAAAACTGGGTGTAAAAATTGAATCCCAGGGCGTAGAAAAATACCCCGAAAAACAGAATTCAGAGCCTGGTATCCCCAAAAGCTTCGGCTAAGTTTTTCACGCCCATCAGCAAGGTCACGGGCCGGTCAATCCGTTCGCAGAGGGTTTCGCGGAAGTTGAAAATGACCGGGCCAATGTTGATTACTGATAGACAGGCAGCAGCCAAAAATGGGGTCGTGAAGTTAAACCAGGACACCGTATTGGGGTTGGCCAGCTCGCCCCCAAGGCCGGGCCGATGATAAACCCAATTCCGAAAGCCACCCCAATCAGCCCAAAATTCTTGGTGCGTGACTTAGCGTCACTGATGTCGGCAATGGCCGACTGGATAACTGACATATTACCTCCACCAATGCCATATACGGCCCGGCTCACAAATAACAACGGCACATTGTTGAGGTAAATACCCAGCGCGAAAATCAGGTAGCCATCCGACAATCGAAAAAATGGCAATCAGTAGCCCCAGCAGCAGCGTTCGCGGATCGGGAGAATAACTGACGGGCAGAAAATTTGATTCGGGCCGGAGCAGTAATGGCGCGATGATCGGGTTAGCAATCCCGACACCCACTAAATCCATAAATACGGTAAAAATGATAGTGAACAGACGCGAGCGGGTCGATGCAGGCGCGGATGATCTTGATGACTTCATGCGTTTCATAACCTCCACATAGCCGGAAGGTTGCACGCCATAAGACTGGTCAGTCAGGTTCATGGTTTTCAGCAAAATTTAATGTCACAAAGCATTACAATCCAGCGGCAAACAGGTAGCTTTAACTACCTAATAGTCAGTTAGTTAACTTCTAACATATAGATGTAACTAACAGAATACATTAGTTATTGAACCAGCTATTTGTTAAACTCTAACTAATCATGCCAGCCTGGAATGTTGACAATGCGAGGCACCTGCTTACCCGCTGCCTGTTTGGCTATACCCGCACCGATCTCACCCGTGCCCTGTCTTTTCCGTCGGTCGATGCCTTCGTGAGCCGCGTCCTGCTGGCCGACCTGCCCCAACCCGAACCCCCCAACATTTGGGTTGATGAAACGCCTGTATCG
>JACMPG010000209.1 GCA_014377625.1 Spirosoma sp. | reverse complement strand
CTTCGTAAAGGCCTTTGATGGCGGCCTGTTTGAAGGCTTCGTAATCGAATTGGTCAGTCATGGTAAAGTGAAATTAGGGATGAATTTTTATTTCCCCTTCTATTCCCCCTTAGTCTTGACACAGTTCAGCGGGCAGTCTCTACTACTCATATAATAATGTAATAAGCTCCGCTATACAGGCAGGTTTTTCCTGATGTTCAACTTCAAAAACGCATTCTATAATCGCCCTTATACCTGATCTGTTTCCGGCATTTTCGTTACTATTCTGTTCCTCGGCGTGATGCAGCCAAGCTTTCATCCGCAGGCGGCCACCTACGGGCACTGCATTTGTGAATCTGATTTTATTAGCTCCATAGTTCACGCCCATTCGTACTGACTCTATTCGATATATCTCAGCCATCAATTTAGGTGCCAGAGAAAGCGTCAGGAATCCGTGTGCTATGGCCTGTCCGTAAGGAGACTCTTTGGAGGCCCGGTCAGGGTTGGTGTGTATCCATTGATCGTCACCAGTAGCCTGCGCAAACAGGTCGACCATTTTCTGAGTGATCGTAATGTAATCGGTTTCGCCCAGAAGCTGCCCGGCCTGGCTAGAAAATTCAGTAAGGTTAGCAAATATTTTCATGACGAATGAAGATTGGCGCTCACCTTCCTAACTCATTATCAGAGAAATTGATCGGGCTTTTGCAGGAAATATCATTCAGGGCAGAGCGAATCACTCATACTTTCGTTTTTAGAAAGGATATGACTACATCAAGACCTTTTTGATAATGCTGATTATTGGGAATAACAATATCAGCTTCGGCACGATACGGCTTAATAAATTGCCTGTAAGTAGGTTTTACGTGATATTTCCAGCGGTACATGACATCGTCGAGATCGTAGCCTCGTTCTTCAGCATCGCGTTTCACCCGTCGTTCGAGCTTAATGCTGTTTTTAGCGTCAATGAATATCTTGAGATCCATCTGATCCGCTAATTCGCGGAAGTAAAACACAAAAATGCCTTCAACGATAATAATTGGAGCAGGCTTAAACTCTAATAAACGGGGTACAACAGCGGGATTATTGAAGGTGTATTCGATTTGCGTGATCACCTGCCCTTCGCCAAGTTTCTCAATGTGCTGAGCATACAGGTGGTGGTCAATTGTTTCAGGTAAGTCGAAGTTGTGAACCCCCTGATCGTCAACCGGAATGTCGGCCCGGCTGCGGTAATAGTTGTCCTGCGAAATCAGGCAAATCTGATCATCGGTAAATGCATTTAAAACGCCTTTAAGAAATGAAGTCTTACCGGAAGCACTGCCGCCGGTAATACCGACGATAAACGGTTTGGTGGTCATTTCGCAAAGATAGGTACCGCGCTATTGCATAAAAAAAGGAGCCGTTAAAGTCCTTCCTGGTATTTTATCCCTGCTACGTAGTGTAGCCATACAACGCGGGACATCCTAAAGTTTACGGGGGCAATCAAAACCATTACCGGGGCAATGACAGCTGCGTATACCCAGCCTTCAGGATCACCAAAAAAATAAAACAACGCAAAACCCAGTACCAGGGCCACACCACCCGACAATGCATAGCTAACGTACATGGCCCCAATGAAATAGCCGGGTTCTACCTCAAAACGCAGCCCGCAATGTGGGCAATGTTCATGCATCTCGTCAAAACCGCGGGGCGAATAAAAGGGCTTACTGAAAATCTTCCCTTTTCTACATCTGGGACAAAGCCCTTCTAAGACGGCCTGCAATTTCGATACGTTTTCCATGTTCTTTTTTACTATTACGATACCAGAGGAAGGCAATAGTTGATACTATCAGGTAGGGAGCTGCCAGCAAATACAGAATACCTATGTTCAATTGTGAGGCAACCATACTACGGCCACCGCTTACGGTACTTTCTACCGTACCCCGACACATAGCACATTGAGCCAGCAGGTCAGGCATTATGCCAACAACCAGAAACAATATTATTAAGAATGTTAGTCTTTTCATATTGATAATAAGTTAATGCAAATAATACGGTCTAATCAGAAAATATACGATTACGCCCGTAGTACTCACATACAGCCAAATGGGATAAGCCCATCTAACAGTCTGCTTATGTTTAAGAATCTGATTTGTTAAAGCAAAGTAAACTGCCCGCAAGACAAACCACACGACAACTACCGACAAAACGATGTGCGACACTAATAGAAAGTAATACACCGGACGGACCCATCCCTGACCGCCAAATGGTGTCGATTCATTGGTGAGATGATACAGAACGTAACTGACCAGAAATACGGAGCCAAATGCAAAAGCAGTCAGCATAGTCTGCTTATGGGCAGCAATGTTCTTTTGCCGGATGAAGTATAAACCCATTAGCAAAAGCACCGACGTAACCGAGTTAATAACCGCGTTGATATGGGGAAGAGAGGTTGTCCAATCGCCGAGATCCACCTTTTGGCGGATACCAAGCAGAACAGCAACGGCTAACGGAATAACGGCTGCCAGGATGTTAATAACCCGATTTGCCCGCTTCTCCCGAACTGGTGACTCGAGTGTTTCCATGCTTTATATCCTTCTGTAGGGTACTTTATCGTAAGTAGGCCAGTAATTCAAGTAGTTCGGGTAACGGTATTCTTACTCTTTGCTGTACCCGTCTAGCAGAACCCTGATTTCGAGAATGAGTCGGTCTACATCCTCCCGATCTGTACCGTCATAAAAACCCCTTACAATACCTTCTTTATCTACTAATACCAACTTTTCGCTATGGATAAAAGTTTCGTCTGGCTTTCCTTCCTTAACTCCCTCATCAACCACTGGCAGGTAATATCCGTGCAGGGCCAAGTCATAAATTTCGGCTTTGCTACCGGTCAAAAAATACCACCTACCCGGAATCGCTTCGTACTTCTTGGCGTATGTTTTTAACTCCTTAGGTCGATCATGTTCAGGATCGACCGAGTGAGACAGGAACAGTATATCGGGCTGCTTACGGAAGATATCCTGCACACGTGTTAACTGCGATGAAATTTTAGGACATACAGTGCCACAACGCGTAAAGAAGAAGCTTGCTACGTAGATCTTTCCCTTCACCAGCGATTGATTGACCGTATCTCCGTCCTGATCGATCAGTCTAAATGGCGGGATATAGTTGTATAAAGTGTCCGTAATCTGTCGTCCATCAGGAAGTGTTATGGTTCCCATGAGCGGCTCACCACGCGAAGAGTCTATCCGGGGCAAATACCGGGGCAGAACGTAATGATTTTCCGTACCAAACCTGAGGAATATATACAGCAAAGCCGGGACCAGCAGCGTAGTGAGCAGGATCCCGGCTTTTTGAGTTTTTGACATCTTTTTACCTGAGTTCAAATATATGTCCCCCTTCGGTCAGCAAAGCCAGTAGCAACCAGACAATGAAGACCACTGGGACAACGATAGCCCAAATGAGACTTTTTACCTCGTGCTTCAGGTGCATAAATTCACCAACAATGAAGAAAGCCTTCACGAGTGTCATTATCACAAACAGTGAGGTACGGAAGCCGCCAGCTTTCATGAAATAAGCTAAAGCAAATTCAACGGCTGTTATGCCCGCCAGTACCCAGAACGTACGCCAGATTATGGCAGTTGCTGCGGGGGCATTTTCGGTTCCTGCATGACCAGGAGCATCAAATTGAGTGGAGTTATCAGACATGATCGCGAGGCTTAAACTAAATAGAAGAATGTGAAGACAAATACCCAGACCAGATCGACAAAGTGCCAGTACAGGCCAACTTTTTCCACCATTTCGTAATGGCCACGTTTCTCATACGTTCCGGTAGACGCGCGGTAGAAAACGAGCATGTTCAAAACAACACCGCTCAAGACGTGTGTACCGTGGAAACCGGTAATGAAGAAAAACAAGTCAGCAAAGGCAGGCGGTCCGTACTGATTCTCGACCAGATTCGCCCCGAATATAGTCCGCTTGAATGTCTCACCATTAATCATCTCACTAATCACCGTACCTGTTTCTGTACCGTGAATAAAGTGCGACCACTCCCATGCCTGACTACCCAAAAACGTAATTCCGCCCAGTATAGTCCACAGCATATATTTCTCTACCTCGGCCTTATCCATCCGATGCCCCGCTTCAACAGCCAGCACCATCGTGACGCTACTGAAGACCAGGATAAACGTCATGATACCCACAAAGATCAGGGGGGCATCGATGCCGTGTAAGAATGGCAGCGCGTTATAAACCTTTTCGGGAGTAGGCCAGTACAGATTTGAAAACTGAAACACATCCCCATAAATGGCCGGATCCCAGGCAGGGTAACTATAACGAATCAATCCATAGGTTACGAGTAACGCTGAGAACGTAAACGTATCTGAGATCAGGAAGAACCACATCATGAGCTTGCCATAACTGACATTCATGGGTTCAACACCACCCATCCAGGCTTTCTTATCGAACGTCTGCTCTGATTGTGATGCTGCGGTGCTTGTCGTCGCAGTTGCGGCCATTGCTTAATCGGTTATCAATGAAAATAGACTAAAAAGAAGAACAGATACAGCCAGAGTATGTCCAGAAAGTGCCAGTACGAAGCAGCAATCTCAAGCTGTACTAAGTTTTTACCATGTATTCTGAACCTGAAAGCTGCCACCAAGGCGAATACCAGCACGATAAGGCCAGAAATCAGGTGAAAGCCATGCAACCCCGTAAATACATACATAAATGAGCCAGCCGGATTACCAACAAAGAAAACTTTCTGCCGGACCAAATCGACCCATCCCTGAAATTGCATGTACAGAAACGCAATACCAAGTGCAAAAGTAATAGTTATCGCCGTTCGCATCATGGCGAACCGGTCTTTTTTTGCAGCTACGTAAGCCCAGTGCATAGTGATACTGCTAATCACCAGTACTATCGAACTGTAACCGAATATGGTGGGTATCTGATAATCAATCCAGTTACCTTCCGCACGTCGAACCAGATAGCCACTGGTCATGGCAGCAAACATCATAACGATGCTTACTATGAAAAGCCAAAGAATGAATTTCTTCGGATTCATAGAGAGCGTTTCTTCCGGCTCTTCCACCATCGCAATCTCTTTCGCGTAATCACTCATGGTATTATACTTTGTCTAACAGATAAACAATCTGCACAACAGGTAAGTAAAGAAGCGATCCAAACATCATCTGGAGGGCTGCTTTGTCGGTGCAGGTTCTCATTAAATGAAACGTCTGCGCCAGAAACAAGATTCCCCCTACCATGGCTACCAGTGCCGAATGTATGCCCGTCATTCCCAGTGCGTAGGGTAACCAGCCAACAGGTACCAGAAACAGCGTATAGATCATAATCCGAAAAGCAGTGTCTGCGTTTTTTTCCTTCCCGGGCATCATCTGAATACCGGCCCGCTTGTAATCGTCAAAGGCCAGCCAGCCAATAGCCCAGAAATGAGGAAACTGCCAGAAAAACTGAATGGCAAATAAGATACCGGGTTCCCAGCCAAAGTGGTTGGTAGCCGCAACCCATCCAATCATGGGCGGGAAGGCACCAGGTAATGCTCCTACATACACGGCAATCTGTCCTTTTCGCTTTAGAGGTGTGTACACGAACCCGTAGAGAATGAGCGAAAGTACAGCAAGAGCAGCCGCCCGAATGTTAAACACCTCAACGTAAAGAACACAGGCCACTACAAAGAGCAGAAAAGCGAAGCCAGCCGCTTCAGAAACGGATAACCGCCCCGTTGGCAACGGACGAACAGCTGTTCGTTTCATGAGCCGGTCTGAGTCCTTCTCTATGATCTGATTGATGATGTTGGCCGCCCCAGTCATTGCAATGGAGGCAACTGCTAAAATCAACACCTTCCACCAGTTTATAACATCAGTAGCCAAACAATAACCAAACACGCCTGAGAATACAACCGCCAGCGTCAGCTTTAACTTTAACAGCTCAATATAGGCCCTGATTTTCTCACCAGAAATGCTAAAATCTATGATCTTATCCATCTTTTATCTCACTTAAACCGACTCGCTTAAACTGACTCGTTTTACCAATTCTCTCGGCAAACTCAATGCAGGGTTCAACACAAGCCAGGCAACAAACTGTAGGCCGACGATGATAACGGCCAGAAATAGGTGAATGGGTTGAGCCGCAGCCGGTACAGCCCAGTAGGCCATTACAACGCCCGTAACTATTTCAACTACCACCAATCCAGCTATCCAAAGAGCAATTTGATTGAGCAACCCTCCCTTCTGTACTTGTCGTAAACGATAGATAACAACCAGATGAAATAGCAATACGACTAAAGAAAAGGACCTATGAACGTAGAACCGCCAGTTTAATCCTTCAATCCAGCTATCTCTGTGATCATAACCAAGCTGGGCTATTACTTCATTCAACGAATCGCGCACCTGTGTACCCAACAGCACCTGTCCCAAAGACAAAATAGCCGTCACTAGAAGCAACGTATTTACGGCCCGTCTTTTAGGATTAATGTTATTTGTACGCCATTCCGTGGTGCTTGCTCTGACGTAAACGAACAGTAGACTGAAAACGACAAGAATCGCCAGTAACAGATGCAGAGTGATAGCGTAATGAGCCAGTTCAGTAGCTACTACCCGGGAACCTAGCCATCCGTTTAAACCGATAAACAGAAAAGAAATGACGCTACCCAAGACAACTACTCTGTCCCGACGCCAATAAGAGAAGGAAGCTACGAGCGTAGCAAACACGAAGAAACCGGATAATACGCCGAGCAACCGATTCGCATACTCAATCCACGTCTTCACCGGATTGAACTCAACTTCACCTTTGAGCCTGGCCCCGTATATCTCCTGATAATTAGGGGGAAGTTGAGATATATCGGTTGGGGGAATCCATTGGCCAAAACATTTAGGCCAGTCAGGGCAACCCATTCCGGAGCCAGTACCCCTGACAATACCCCCTGCCAATACAAGCAGGTAAATAATGAGTACCGTCAGAAACGCCAGACTCCGGAAGCGTTTGCCATTATTGTCAATGAGGTTGTTTGAACTGATCATTCAGGTTCTGTGCCTCAATTTCATGTTCCAGACCGATCAGCTCATTTTCGTGGGGCAGATTGGATTCAGGAGTTTGTGAATAAGGTACGTTTTGCGGAATGAAGTCATCCTTCGCGCCCGGCTTACTGTAATCGTATGGCCAACGGTACACAGCAGGTATTTCTCCTGGCCAGTTACCATGACCCGGATTAATCGGTGTAGTCCATTCCAATGTGTTCGACTTCCATGGATTCTGCGGTGCTTTCTTACCTCTGAATAGGCTGTAAACAAAGTTCCCCACAAACACCCACTGCGCCGTAAAAGTGAATATGGCAGCTAAGCTGATAAAGCTGTTCATATCGGCGAAGATGTTCTTCGTGAAGTCGTAACTAGTGAACGCATAGTACCGACGAGGGAAACCCGCAATACCAATGTAGTGCATCGGGAAAAACACTAAATAAATCCCGACGAATGTCAGCCAGAAGTGAATGTAACCCAGCTTATCATTCATCATACGGCCAAACATCTTGGGGAACCAGTGGTACACACCAGCCAGTAGACCAAAGGCCGAAGCAGCACCCATTACCAAGTGGAAGTGAGCCACAACGAAGTACGTATCGTGCAACTGAATATCCAGTGCCGAGTTACCCAGAATCAAACCAGTCAAACCACCTGAAATAAAGAACGATACCAGACCAATTGAGAAAAGCATTGCCGGGGTGAACCGGATATTGCCCCTCCATAGAGTCGTGATGTAGTTAAATGCTTTCACTGCCGATGGTACAGCAATAATGAGCGTTAGGAACATGAATATAGACCCCAGGAATGGGTTCATACCCGTCACAAACATATGATGTCCCCATACGATAAACGCCAGGAAAGCAATACCCATCATTGAGGCAATCATAGCCCGGTAACCAAAAATTGGCTTGCGCGAGTTTGTGGCAATGATCTCCGATGTCATGCCCAGTGCAGGCAACAGTACAATATATACCTCCGGGTGCCCTAAGAACCAAAACAAGTGCTGAAACAGGATTGGGCTTCCACCTACATTCGGCAAAGCCTCACCCGTCTGACCAATATAAATCTCAGAGAGGTAAAAGCTGGTGCCAAAGCTACGGTCAAATATCAGAAGCAGAGCCGCCGACAGAAGAACGGGAAATGATATCAAACCAAGTATAGCCGTCAGGAAAAACGCCCAGATTGTGAGGGGTAACTTACTGAACGACATACCGCGCGTTCTGAGGTTAATAACTGTCGTGATATAGTTGATACCGCCCAACAATTGTGACACGATGAATAGAGCCATACTGCTTAGCCACAGTGTCATGCCCAACTGCGATCCTGGGTGTACCTGTGGCAAGGCACTCAGTGGAGGGTATACTACCCAACCACCAGCAGCCGGACCGGTTTCGATGAACATCGAGAACAACATAACTGCGCTTGCGACAAAGAAAAACCAGTAGGACAGCATGTTCAGAAAGCCCGATGCCATATCGCGGGCACCAATCTGAAGCGGAATCAGAAAGTTGGAGAAAGTACCGCTCAAGCCAGCCGTTAATACAAAGAAGACCATGATAGTACCGTGCATAGTTACCATAGCCAGATAAAAATCAGGATCTAATTTTCCAGTGGCATCAATCCAGTTACCCAGAATTGGCCGCAGGAAATCCATCTTCATAGTAGGGAAACCCAATTGAAGACGGAATATAACGGATAAGCTGATGCCGATTACTGACCAGATTATACCTGAAATCAGGTATTGTTTGGCTATGGTCTTGTGATCTTCCGAGAAGACATACTTCCGCCAAAAACTTTGATGCTCGTGGTGGTCATGTTCTACCACATGCGCCACTGTTGCGGGGTTGGATGATACAGTTTCCATTCTTTGTTGATTTATTATCTTGATTTTATCGAACTGTAGAACGTGCTATTGATATACCTCCCGGCTGACTGGCAGCAACAGTACTGTCGGTAGACGTTTCAACCGCATCAGCAGGAAGATACTTTGCTGCTTTAGCCTTTAGATTAAGGGGGATTCGCGTGGCCAGCTCAGGGTAAGATGACAGGAGTGGTTTCTGCTCTTTACACCAGGCTTGCCAAGAGGCTTCATCTTCTACAATAAGACGTAGGCGCATCGAGAAGTGGCCGCGGCCACATACTTCTGTACAGGCAATTTCGTAACCAAATTCCTGATTGCCTGTCATGTTACGCATCTCGTCGGTAGTCTTATCGGCAACGAACCAAAAGCGAGTCGGCATACCGGGTACAGCGTCCATCTTAACCCGCATGTGTGGTATGAACACACTGTGCAACACATCGCGGGCGCGAATCTTCAACAGAATAGGTTTATTAACCGGGATATGTAGTTCTGTGGTCGACGTAAAGTCGTCGAATGAGGCAGGATCCGTGTAATCAATACCCGTATCATTGTTGCTATTGATCAACTTATAATTGAAAGCCCCAAGTTTGTTGTCGTCAACACCGGGATACCGCACGATCCAGTTAAATTGCTTACCAACTATTTCAAACACTTGGGCATCTGCCGGTGCTTCAGCCATGATATCGCGCCATGCTCTCCAGCCGGTAAATACCATTATTGCCATGATAACCGCAGGAATAACAGTCCATATCAACTCCAGCTTGTGATTCTCTGGATAATAAGCAGCCCGTCGATTAGGATTATATTGATAACGCCACGGAAAGTAAAAGAGCATAATATTGGTAACAATAAAAGCTACCATAATGATACCCATCGAAAGCCAAAATAGAAAATCAGTTCTACGACCGTGAGGAGATGACGCTTCGGGTAAAAAATACTGCTGAGCATGCAAATAAGACCAGACAATACCGATTAGACCAAGTATCAAAAACACCATAAACAGCGCACCATTGATCCGGTTACTTGTGCCTATCTCTTCGTCCGGAGATGGCTCATTAACCTTACTAACAACGGTGGACATTCTGGAGACAACCAAAGCTGCTAAAGCCAGAAATACTACTGATAATACAGCAATTATGTAAACCATAGTACTAAAAAATTAAACGTTAAATGTCGTGATGAAGTGACTCTTCCAGCATTGGGTGGTTCTTTGGAATCAGATTAGCCTTTTCCAGTTGAGATGCGATTGACCACATAAACCCACAGGCGAAAATCAGAATCATCCCAAACTCAATTGGCCCAAAACCGCCGTGTTCGCCCACGGTACCCGGCATTATGTTCACATAGAAATCGAAGTAATGACCGACGATAATGCCCCATGCTGCCAGCTTAAGAATAACATATGTGCGCTTCGAGTCTCTTGTCATGAGAACAAGGAATGGAAAGACAAAGTTTAGCAGGATATTAATAAAGAAAGGTGCTTTGTAGATGCCTCCGTATCCGCTAAAACGTTCCCGATAATAGATGGTTTCTTCGGGTATGTTAGCGTAATAAATCAGCATGAACTGAGAGAACCAGACATACGTCCAGAATATGCTAAAGGCAAACATAAACTTGCCCAAGTCCTGCAAGTGGCTATCATTAACAATTTGAAGGTATCCCCGCTCTTTCAGGGTGATAACCGTCAACGTAATAACGGCAAGACCCGTAACGTGCCAGCTTGCCAGCGTATACCAGCCAAACATGGTACTGAACCAGTGGGCATCAATCGACATCACAAAGTCCCAAGCAGATGTTGAGGACGTAACAGCAAACACGACCAGAAACGCAGTACCATACTTAATACTCTTCTCATAGTAAGATGTACCTCCGTACAGATCTTCCTGCAACGAAAAGCCACGAAGTACCCGCCAAAGCACATACCAAAGAACAAAGTAGAGAACTACCCGAATCAGATAAAATGGCGTATTCAGAAAGCCGGACTTGCCTGCAATTACCGGGTCGTAGTCGGGACTAGCGGTATCATACAAGCCTGGATTTGTCCAGTGAAACAAGTCGTGACCTGCAAAAAAGAACGTAGCCAGAACGACAACGCACATGTAGGGTAAGTAAGCAGGTAACGCTTCAGGTATCCGCTTGAACGCTGCTGTCCACCCGGCCTGAGCCAGATAGTTGTATGACATAAAAAACATGCCGATTACAGAAGCACCCGTGAAATAGATGGCATTCAACCATACATTCGCCCAAAGCCGGGTTGTCCACTTATAATGATGTCCTTCTCCAGCGGCATCACCGGCACCAGCCACTTCGTGTGTGTGCTCACCAACGCCAGAAGCTAGCAGGTAAGAGCCAATTGCCACTAAAGCAACACCAACGCCAACGCCAATCAACAGGCGACGTTTTGATTCTCCGGTGAACTCAAATTGCTCGTCTAATGACGGTAGTACGTGAGCAGATGCCATTTTTTAAGAATTTGTGGTTTGATTTGTCATGACACTTGGCCTGACAATAACCCAATACTGTTAGAGGAATTAACCTTGTTGTAATTTATGTACGTACTGAACGATCTTCCACCGCTCTTCCGCAGTTATCTGCGAACCGTGCGGCCACATCCTCCCTTTACCATGCGTGATGACATGGTAAATGTGTCCGTCGTTCATGTACTTGTAGGCATCAGCCGAATAGCTTGGCACACCTTTATATACCACACCCACCGTACCATTGCCTTTACCTTCTTCACCATGGCAATGAATACAATACTGCGTGTACAATACCTTGCCCTGCTCCAGGGATATATCCGTCTCTGGAATAGGATTGGTCAGGGTTCTCTCCGCAATACCAATGCTATCCTTTGGGATGTTGTAGATCATCAGATCCGTAGTCTTGTTGGCTCCCTCACCATATGTAATATGGTAATTTGGACGAGCCACCGTTCCACGGGCGGGAATTCGCATATTAAGCCCTTTATCATTAATGGTATTAGGCTTTATCTGACGATAAGGCTCGTACCCTACCGCATCATACATCTGCGGTGCGAATTCTACACCTGTGTTGTTATGGCCTTTCTTGCAGGAACTTCCTGCAAATAACAGACCCATGAACACAGCTGCGATAATGCTTATATGTTTGTTATTACTCATGATATCAATCAAAATTGCTTGACGTTAACCTCCGCGGCTCCTGAGTTCCTCAGAATTTGTTCGATGTCATTCTCAACAAGATTATTCTTATCAAGATCAATTGCCATTGCAAACTTGTTGTCGGTTGTGCGCAGGTCGTACATGAGCGGCTTTACAGTTGGTCCTAAGTTATTGGACACCAGAAAAGTACCGACCATACCCAACGCACTAAACAGAACAGTTAACTCAAAAATGACGGGAACGTAAATGATTGGCGAATAGGAATCTTTACCCCCTACGATCATTGGCCAGTCGAAACTTTCGGTATAGGCTGTTAGGAGCAAAGCCGTGATTGTACCACTCAAACCAAACATGAAAGCAGCAATGCCGAGTCGTGAGCGGGGATGACCGAGCGCAATGTCCAACCCGTGAATTGGAAAGGGTGTATACACTTCGTGAATCCTGACGCCAGCATTCTTAACTTCCTTGACAGCCTTCAGCACCACATCGTCATCGTCGTAGATGCCAACTAAAAATTTACCGTTACCAGTTATATCTGACATGCTCTTTCTCTGTATTTGTGATATTGGATTTCGTCAGGTGATTATCGTCTGACGAAATCTGAATCTATTACCTTAATCTACGTCCTTATTGAATGTTGGATTAGCAACTCGCTCACCTTTAGCAACACCAGATACCGACACCGGTAATTTCTCTGAAGATGATTTAATGATTGCCTTTACCTCGGCCATGTTTACCACTGGTAAAAACTTGGCGAATAGCAAAAACAGCGTAAAAAAGAAGCCGAAGGAGAAGATGTAATCGCTAATGTCGAACAAAGTTGGGTGGAACATCGCCCAGCTTGATGGCAGATAGTCGCGGTGGAGTGAGGTCACGATAATGACGAACCGCTCAAACCACATACCAATGTTCACAACTACCGAGATAGTGAATGTCCAGACAATGCTCCGACGAATGGCACGTGACCAGAACAACTGTGGAGACACTACGTTACAGGTCATCATAGCTGCATACGCCCACCAATAAGGACCAGTAGCCCGGTTGATAAATGCGTAACTCTCGAACTCAACCCCCGAGTACCAGGCAATAAAAAACTCGGTCAGATAAGCTACCCCCACAATCGAACCCGTCAGTGTGATAATTTTATTCATCGACTCGACATGTTCAATAGTGATGTAATCTTCCAGTTTGAACACGACCCGGATAATTAGCATCAGATTTTGCACCATCGCAAAGCCGGAGAAGATAGCACCAGCTACAAAATACGGGGGGAAGATAGTTGTGTGCCAGCCGGGAATTACCGACGTAGCAAAGTCCATGCTTACAATCGTGTGTACCGACAATACCAGCGGGGTAGATAAACCGGCCAGAATCAAACTCAAATACTCATAGCGCGCCCACGTCTTAGCCGATCCATTCCAACCCAGCGAGAACGCTCCGTATATGTACCGGGACACTTTGCTGCGTGCACGGTCACGTATGGTAGCCAAGTCTGGTAACAAACCCATGTACCAGAACACCAGCGATACAGTAAAGTACGTGCTGATAGCAAACACGTCCCAAACAAGGGGCGATTTGAAGTTCACCCATAACGAGCCAAGTGTGTTTGGCAATGGTAACGCCCAATAGGCCAGCCATGGGCGACCCATATGCATCAGAATAAAGCTGGCTGCACAAAGTACAGCAAAGATTGTCATAGCTTCCGCTGACCGGTTTACCGCTGTCCGCCACTTTTGACGGAATAACAATAGAATTGCGGAGATCAGGGTGCCTGCGTGACCAATTCCTACCCACCAAACGAAGTTGGTAATATCCCAGGCCCAGCCAACGGTTTTGTTAAGCCCCCAAACACCCAGACCTTCCCACCACGTCCAAAAAACGCAGGCGGTTCCGTAAATCAGGACTACGACCGAAATGGTGAAGGCAATCGTCCATTCGCGGGTTGGACGGCCCTCAACCTGGCGGCTGATGTCCTCAGTCACGTCGGCGTAGGTTTTGCCGCCGGTGACGAGAGGGGTTCTTACGGCTGATGTTACATGCGACATAAGCTTACTTGAATTTACGATTTAGAATGTCAGATTTACGGCCTGTGTAGTCACGATGTTTTGACGATTCGTGATTCACCGTTTATAAATCAATTAGTCTATACTTGTGATTCCTGACGAGCTTCCTGCTTCGGCATTTCGTCTTTATTGCGAATCTTAGTCAGATACGAAATCTGGGGGCGCACGTTGATCTCCTCAAGAACATGAAAAGCCCGCTCGGTCATCTCCGTTTCCAGCACTTTGGAAATGGTACTTTCCGGGTTGTTCATATCACCAAATATAATTGCATTGGTGGGACAGGCCTGTGCGCAGGCAGACTGTATCTCATCAGGCAATGGACGGCGACGCTCTTTCTTAGCGGTCAATTTGCCTTCCTGAATGCGTTGTACGCAGAACGAACACTTCTCAATAACACCCCGCGACCGCACAGTCACGTCGGGGTTAATGACCATTTTACCAAGGTCGTTGTTGAAGTGATAATCGAAATTATCGTTGTCGAAGTACTTGAACCAGTTGAAACGACGCACCTTGTAAGGACAGTTGTTTGCGCAATACCGCGTCCCGATGCACCGGTTGTATGTCATCTGATTGAGACCTTCCGTACTGTGAGTAGTAGCCAGTACCGGACATACCGTCTCGCAGGGGGCGTTGCTACAATGCTGGCAAAGCATGGGCTGGAAAACAACCTCTGGATTAGCCGAAGCAATTTCGAGGCCACTGAAGTCTTCGGCCTCAGCATCGCTGCTATAGTAGCGGTCAATGCGAATCCAGTGCATTTCACGACGCATCAGCACTTCCTCCCGACCAACAACCTGCACATTGTTCTCGGCCTGACAGCCAACAACGCAGGCATTACAGCCGATGCAACTATTGAGGTCGATAACCATTCCCCAAGAGTGGTTAGGCTTACCGTACCCGTGCCAAAGCGTAATGTTTGCTGGATCAACTGGCCCTTCGGGCGTTACCACTTTCGGGAAGTATCGGCCTGCTGTGGGGTTTTTGACGTAGTCGACCAGCCTGCCTTCCTGCACAACCGCCCGGCGGCCCATCACGGTATCATGCGTTTGCGTCTGGGCAACTTCGTGATTGCCACCTGCCTTCTCGACCGTGACGCTACCGGCTGTAAACAGGACGTAACCATTTAAAATACCCGCAAATGGATAAACGTTTTTACCAACGCCCGCAGCAGCCTTACCGGCTTTTTCCCGGCCGTATCCAATAGCTACCGATACCGTATTGTCAGCCTGACCCGGCTGGATCATAACCGGTAATTCAATCGATTTTCCATTGGCTTTAACCGTGACCAAATCGTTTTGTGTAACGCCAATATAGTTTGCCGTTTTCTGCGACAGGGCCGCGTAGTTATCCCAGCATGCTTTGGTTACGGGGTCCGGCATTTCCTGAAGCCAGGGATTGTTAGCCATTGACCCAGTACCGATGCTCACTTTCTCGTACAGCGACATTTCCATGCCCGTACCCGGCTTGAAACGCTGAGCAATACCAGTGGCGGCCTGAGCAGCGTTTCCTGCAAACGTGGTAGCACCCGCAACGGTCTGTCCATTCTGAGGAACGAATAACCCGTCGTAAAGACACTTAACCCAGAATGAGTCGAACGAATCGAAACCGGTTGACTGAGGATAATACGTAGTACTCCAGTGATTCTTCAGGTATACCTGATAATCGCTTGGCTTACCCGCCCAGGTCAACAGACTCGACTCAAACTGACGGGTCTTGAAAATGTATGAAATGGCGGGTTGAATGAGCGTCAACTGTCCAGCCTGTGGCTCAGCGTCACCCCAGCTTTCCAGAAAGTGCGGAACAGGAGTTATGTATTTGCAAAGCGATGCGGTTTCGTCGGCCCGGTCAGAAAATGAGAGAGACAACGGCATTTTAGCCAGAACTTCGGCCAGTTCAGCACCACGGGGGTGGTCATACACTGGGTTCGCGCCGAAGAACAACACGGCTCCTACCCGACCGGCTTTAGCATCGTTGATAAACCCATTCATTTGCAGGTCATTGCCCTGCCGGGTATATACGGGTATATTCAGGTCAATCGTTGAGCCGTAGCTACCCAACATGCTATTCAGAGCATTAATAACCACCTGAACATCCGGATCGTTAGACCCCGCAACAACCAGCGAACGACCACGGGTACGCGCCAGATCAGTAGCGGCTTTGTCAAGATGCGGTACGTCAATCGTTACGGAGCCAAGGGTGGTACCACCAAGTTTCTGAGCGACTTTGTTATATAGAGCCACAGCCAGCACGCCTTCCTGCGACGGCTTAATTGGTGACCGGTAGTCTGCATTGGCACCCGTCATGGACAGGCCCGTCTCAAACTGATAATGGCGTGACATGCTTTTCTTGCCACCACCAACCGCTCCAATCTTGCGCCCTTCGGCATAGGCCCGCATGTACGCAATAGGAGCAACCCAAGTACCGAGAAAATCGGCACCTATACTCACAATCGTTTCCGCTTTATCAAAGGCGTATGACGGGATGGCTGCTTTCCCAAAAGACGTCTGGTTTGCCTGCATCATGCCAAATGCCGAGTTGGCATCATACATGACATGTTGTGCTGTTGGATATTTAGCAATGAAATCAGCCACAACAGCCTTCGTTGTTGGACTGATGATCGTTGATGTAACAATCCGAACGGCACCGCCACGTGCAGCAACTGTATTCAGTGCGTTTATAATCTCCCGGTCAGCAACGTCCCACCCTATAGAGGCATTACCCCGTTGAGGCCCTTTCAGTTTATCAATGTCATACAACGACAGCAACGATGCCTGAACCTGTGCCGTAGTGCCACCCTTCGAAATAGTTGACAGCGGGTTGCCTTCAATCTTGATCGGACGACCTTCACGGGTCTCCACCAGAATTGAAGCAAAATCACCATTATTGACATACGTCGAAGCGTAATAGTCAGATATGGATGGAATAGTAAATTCCGGCTTGTTTAAATAGGGAATTGCCTTGTGAACTGGTGTTTCGCAGGCAGCCAGTGTTACAGCAGCCATACCGAAGCCCATTGCTTTCAGGAAGTCACGACGTTGGGTATTTGAGCCACCCAGCAGACTATCGGAATCTAATGAAGTCTCATCAGGATTGGCAAATTCGCTGTTAGCGTTCTTTATGAACGTAGCGTCGTTGCGCAACTCCTCAACTCCTTTCCAATACCGTTTGCTTGTATTTTCCATGCGTAATTTATGCGGCAGGTGAACTGGTTAATAGTGGCATTTTGAACACTCGAGACCGCCAATATTGGCAACCTTAAGAGGCTCTTTGCTTTCTTTCCGATGCAGGGCCACTAGCTTATCATAGTAGGCATTGTCCTTTGTATTCACTTCCGTCTTACGGTGACAGTCGATACACCAGCCCATCGTTAGCGATGAACGCTGCTCTACCACTTCCATTTTTTCAATCTCACCATGGCAGGTTGTACACTGCACATTACCTACGTTTACGTGCTGAGCGTGATTGAAATATGCCAGATCAGGCAGGTTGTGTACCCGAATCCACTCGATGGGTCGGTTCTGCTCTATGGCTGCGTAAATTTTCTGAATCTCCGGCGACTCTTTCTTGATAACACCGTGGCAGTTCATACAGATGTTAGCCGCCGGAATCGTGGCCGACTTCCCCTTGTTAACACCGATGTGGCAGTAGTTACAATCAATCTTGTACTGACCGGCATGGAGTTTGTGCGAATAGGCGATTGGCTGCTTCGGCGCGTAGCCCTGCTGAATACCGATACTGAACAGGCCATCAATAGACTCTTTTGTAGCGACCAGCAAAAACAACCAGATTACCACCGAGCGAAGGGTTGAGTTATTGAACGTACTCGACAGGCCTTCTTTGAGACGCTGCGAGAACGGAGCCGCCGATTGCGTACCATCGCCTGCAACGCCAACCGGCGTAACTGCCTTTGACAAAATTGTTACGATCACCAACAGAACGCCCAGCACCAGCAGCATCACCACTAATAATCCTACCAGCACGAATGTAAACAGTTCTGACGGGCCGGAAGCAACCGCTCCACCCTGCGCAACAGCCGCTGTCCCCTGATCGCCAGTGGCAACAACAGCGGCCACTTTGGGCGCACTTGCCTCGTCGATGTAAGCAAGGATTCCATCAATGTCGCCATCCGATAAGTTCGGGAAGCTGGACATCTGCACCTTACCGAACTTATTGTATACCTGGTTAGCATACGCATCACCACTTGCAATCAGTGACGATGAGTTACGAATCCATTTGTGGAGCCAGTCGCCACCCGGTGCGCGTTCCTTTACTCCTTTCAGCCCAGGGCCAACCACAACCTCATCGGTAACGGCATGGCATTGAGCACAGTTGTTAGCAAATATTGCCTTTCCTTTCTCGGCGTCTCCACCACCCGCAGCGGGTACGGCAGCTGTTGCAGGGGATCCGGCAGCAGCGGTCGAGTCCTGCGCTATGGTTTGACTACTGCTGAACAACAGAGCCAGCGATAGAGCAACCACTCCATAAACAGTTGACAAGCGGCTCATTTTATTACGTGCATTAATTGAGTTAACTACCATAATTATCAATGATATTTCATTGGCCCACAAAAGTACGACACGAACGCTGCATAGTCAAAAGTCGGTCTTTACATATTTCTCGCCCCTCATTTTATTTATAGAGGTTCTAAATCCGTCCCAATTATCCAGCCTTCCTACTCACTGACTACGACTTGTTTAACTTATTTTGTTTGATTCACACGCACTAAAAAAACATCGCCAGGTCTCTCAGAATGCAGAGAAGCCTGGCGATGTCCATGTGTTTTAATTTGAGGTTCCGAGCGGATTCGAACCGCTGTAGCAGCTTTTGCAGAGCTGAGCCTAGCCACTCGGCCACGGAACCTTCTAAATAGCCCCAAAGAGCTTTTAGCTATTTGGGAGTGCAAATATAGCATTTAATCCGGCAGGCTATTGAATCCACAACAAAAAACGCGCCACTACTTAACGTAGCAGCGCGTTCTTGTTCAGAACCGCAATCAGTTAGTTCTTACTTTCCATCTGCTCTTTCAATGCAGCCAGGGCATCAAGATCGCCGAGGGTGGCACCACGCTCAGGCTGGCTTGGCGTCGATGAAGTGGTCTTGGCCGCTTTGGGCTTCGACTCTTTCACGGGCTCGTTCTTCTCGCCCCATGTACGGGTGTGCGAGAGCATGATCCGCTTCTCATCTTTCGAGAACTCCGTTACTTTGAAGTCAAGCGACTCACCTACCTCAGCAAACGTACCGTCTTCCTTACCAAGATTCTTGAGCGACGAGAAACCCTCAATTCCGTAAGGCAGTTCAAGTGTAGCCATCTTATCGTTTTTGCTCAGGACAGTACACCGGTGAATGGTACCAACCGCAAACAGATCCTCGAACGTATCCCAGGGATTCTCTTCGAGTTGCTTATGGCCGAGGGCCAGCCGACGGTTATCTATGTCAAGTTCAAGAACAACTACTTCCAGCTCTTCACCAACCTTGATGAAGTCTGAAGGGTGTTTAATTTTCTTGGTCCACGACAGATCCGATACGTGTACCAGACCGTCGATGCCTTCTTCGAGCTCGAGGAACAGGCCGAAATTGGTCAGATTACGTACCAAACCTTTATGCTTCGTGCCGATGGCGTATTTCTCACGCAGTTCAGGACGGGTCCATGGGTCTTCGGTGAGTTGCTTGATACCCAGCGACATTTTGCGGTCGTTGCGGTCCAGCGTCAGCACTTGTGCTTCTACTTCATCGCTCACTTTCAGGAACTCCTGTGGATTGCGCAGGTGCTGTGACCAAGACATCTCCGAGACGTGGATTAACCCTTCGACGCCCGGCATGATTTCGAGGAACGCACCGTAGTCGGCTACATTCACAATCTTGCCTTTCACTTTCGAGCCAACCTGCAGGTCTTCCGACAACGCATCCCAAGGATGTGCCTGAAGTTGCTTCATACCCAGCGAGATCCTCTTTTTGTCCTCGTCGAAATCAAGTACAACCACATTGACCTTCTGATCAAGGTTGAGGACTTCGGACGGGTGACTGATGCGGCCCCACGATATATCAGTGATGTGCAACAGACCATCGACACCGCCGAGGTCAATAAACACACCAAAGTTGGTCATGTTCTTTATTACACCTTCCAGCACCTGACCTTTTTCGAGGTTATTCAGGATTTGAGCGCGTTGTGCTTCAAGGTCTTTCTCAATCAGGACTTTATGCGAAACGACTACGTTATCGTTGGCATAGTTGATTTTGACAACCTTCACTTCCATCTTCTTGCCAACAAACACGTCGAAATCACGGATTGGCTTTACGTCGATCTGCGATCCGGGCAGGAACGCTTCTACGCTGAAGATATCCACGATCAGACCACCTTTGGTCCGGCGTTTTACGAAGCCGTCGATAACGAGGTCTTCGTCCAGGGCCCGCTGAATTTTCTGCCAGGCCGTAATTACTTTCGCTTTCTTACGCGAAAGAACCAACTGACCATTCTGATCTTCCTGATTCTCTACGTAGACTTCAACTTCGTCGCCCATCTTCAGGTCCGGTAAATCCCGGAATTCCGAAGCAGGTACCAGCCCGTCCGATTTGAAACCGATGTTCAGCAGAATCTCCCGATCCGTAATGCCTACTACCGTTCCCATCACCACTTCCTTTTCCTTCACTTCCGACAGTGTATTGTCGTACAGTTCCAGCATCTGGTCGCGCTCGGCGACTGAGTAGCCGCTCCCAAATCCTTTGTTGTCGGCCAGATCCCAATCAAATGCCGGCAGGTCGCGTTGTTGCGTTTTGCTCATAAAAATAGTTTCCTGATCCACTCTGTACATCAGCCGCTGGACCAATGGCAGGCTGACTTTTAGTTTATAAGATAGGCTTTCCTCAAAAAAGGATTGCAAAGATAAGGAATTTTTCGGGCTAAAAGGCTTAATATAAAGGCACAAGGGGTAAAAAGGGTGTCGGGTGTAAGTAGCTGACGCACATCCTACACCCGACACCCTTTTTACCCCTTATAGCCTTACGAAAACGCTTTTTCCTTGCGGGCCAGAAACGGCATCCAGCTTTCTTCGACGGAGCCGGAGAATTCGCGTAAAAAAACCAGAAACGTAGGTTTGAACGGTTTCTGGCGGAGTTTTAAGTTGGCTTCATCAGGCGTATAGTCGCCTTTCCTGGAATTGCACCGTTTGCAGGCGGTGGCCAGATTATCCCAGCTTGTTTTACCGCCCCTCGACTTGGGCAGTACGTGATCGAGCGTCAGGTCTTCGGTGGTGCCGCAATACTGACAGTTATGCCCATCGCGCTTAAAGATGTTTTGCCGGGTTAGCATAACGCCCTTGTAGGGTAAGTTCACGTACCGATGCAGCCGGATAACCGATGGCATAGGGAACTCTGCCGAAACAGTACGAAGAGTAAATTGCTCAGACTCGGCCACGAGTTCAGCTTTGTCGAGATAAACCAGCAAGAATGCTTTTGGAACGGAGCAGATGCTGAGTGCACTGTAATCTTGATTTAAGACTAATACTTTCCTGCTCATATCGCGCTTGTATGCCTCTGTATAATGAGCAAGTTACAGAAGTTATCCACACGACAGTACAGTTTAAGAAAAAAATTAGTACCGTTCGCGCTGCATGTCGCGTTCTACATCGCGCTCTTTGATACTGTCACGTTTGTCGTAAAGTTTTTTGCCTTTGGCAAGGGCAATCTCAACCTTGGCAAACCCCCGTTCGTTAGTAAACATCCGAATTGGCACAATAGTCAGTCCCTGATCTTTCAGCTTCTCACTCAGTCGTTTAATTTCCCGTTTGTTCAGCAGCAGTTTGCGGTCTCGGAGGGGTTCGTGGTTATAATGAGTGCCCTGTTCGTAGGGCGAAATATTCATTTGCCGGATGAACAACTCATCGTTCAGAAGCAAACAGTATGCATCCTGCAAATTGACCTTACCCTGCCGGGCTGACTTGATTTCGGTACCGGTCAGGACGATACCCGCCGTAAACTTTTCCAGAAATGAGTACTCAAAAGACGCCCGACGATTACGTATATCAACGTTTTTGACGATAGTTGCTGAGGCCATGTATTGATTGATGAGTTATGATTTACGAAATACGACTTATCAGCCACGTATGACAGGACCTTTTCCCAACCACAAAGGTAGCCGGGCAGAGGATTGATTACTATGTATATGCGAACAGCCGTCAAGATTTCGAATCTCGACGGCTGTTCGCATATACAGGGATTATTATTTCTTCTTAGCCTGATTATCTTTCTCCTGTTTCTCTTTGTATTGCTTGTTCAGCCCATCCAGAATAGCCTTTGTCTGGTCGGCGTCGGAGTTGGCAAACAGAATGCCACCACCTTTGGTGTAGCCCAACACAAACTGATATTTATTCTGGGCGTTGATACTCTTCAGATAATCGTAAATCTGATCGTAAAGCTGTTTGTTCTTCTCAGCTTCTTCGCCAGCCAGATTCTGAGCGGCCCGTTCCCGATAGGCCAGGATATCCTGCTGTTCTTTTTGTAACGATGCTTCGGTGGCGCGGCCCTGTTCCTGTGTCAGGCGACCTTCGCTGGCCTGTTTCTGAAAAAAAGCGGCCTTATTTTGCAGATTACGGCCTTTAGTAGCCAGTTCGTTCTCAAGCTGGAACCGCTTGCTCTCCAGCACTTTCTGCGTATCCTTAAAGAAATCATACTTAGTCAGCAGCGAGTCGACATTTACGTACACAATGTCTTTGCCTTTAGCATCGGCAGGTTTGCTGGCCACAACGGCTTCGGTTTTGGGACCGGCAAAGTGCAGATAGTACAGTACGGCTACGGCAATGGTCAACAGCACATTTAAAAACAATGAGGCATTCTTCACGGGAAATAAATTGGTTAGTGACAAGTTTATCCGACAAAGGTAGGTCGAATTACGAATTACGAGATACGGTTTATGATTTGTGTGGTAGTAGCCTGTCGGACATAAAACCCAGACAGTCCGGCCAGTCCCCCTACCAGCCCGCTAACAATGCTTGTGGCCAAAGCAGGCAGAAACGGAGTGTTAGCCTTAAACAACAGTTCGCTCATGCGCCCCACAAATACGCCGTCGGTGCGGAGTTGAATAAGCAGGACGTACATCAGCCAAACGATGGCAACGCCCGCAAAACCGTACCAGAAAGCCCAGCCCGCCCCCGGACTGCGCCAATAGCAAATCGCAAAAGCTACAATGGCCAGTGTCCACCATGGCAGGAAAAACTGCGCGCACAAACTCAGAAAGGCAATCAGAACAATTTGATACATAGCATTTCAGGATGATTATTTGATGATGACTTTCTGACGGATGCGGGCGTTTTTATCCTGCGGGCTTTGCAGGAACAGCAATTCGTTGAGTTTGCCGGTACGCCACGTTTCGAGCATGTTCAGGTAATTGCGGCTGCCGGGGTTGCCAGACTGCCCACCCGGATAAACGCCGTATGCTTTGGGCTGAGAACCCAGGGCCACCACCATCCGCCACGAGGGGCCGGTACGTTCGGTTGTGGCATTCACAATGCCATTGCCGCCCCCAATCTGTACGTTTACCGCGCTGAGTGCGTCAAGTCGGGCAAGGTGAGCAATTTTCGTGGCTTTGTGTGGGCCCCACTGCCAGGCGTTACCAACAGGGCCATGCAGCCGAATGAGTGAATCGACGGCTGATTGCAGCGTTTGGGTCAGGATATCGGATAGATTTTCACGGGGCGGGGTCTTCACATTATCAAACCACTGGGCGGCCGGGTCCTTCTCGGCCAGTTCGAGGGTTCGATCAAAGCTGGGAAAACGAAGCGTAGTACTGTCGGTGTTCGGAAAATCATCCTGCCAGACGCCGTTCATGTACTGCCGCATCCATTCGGTATAAATCGTTGGCCCTATTTCGGCGATGTCGTTGTTGTACCGCCAAGTCTTCAATATGTCGAAGGCTTTCTTTTGTTCACCGGTAAGTTTCTGAGTTTGCACAGTTGGCAGGAATACGGGTAACGACCAGCGGGCCCGCACGTTGAGGTTATCGTTCTGCAACATCCGAAGACTGTCTGGGGTGGCGTTTCGCATGGTGGTGAGCCGTTCATTGATGCGGGTGCCGCGCTCGGCGGGTGCAAACTGCCAGTTGATATAATACGGATACGTGGGGTCGGTAGAGGACTGATTGGCCGAGCTGACGAAGCCACGGGGAGGATTTTTGACGTGCGGGTTTTGCTCTGCCGGAATCCAGCCATGCCAGTCGTCGGCGGGGTTAGTGCCATCGAGCAAAAACTTTCCCTGGTCTTTCCACTTGAGCGGAAACTTTCCGTTTGGCGAGATAGCAATGTCTTTCTGGGTATCGGCAAAGACAAAATTCTGGGCTGGTGCACCGTAGTAGCTGAGAGCCTTTCGATAATCAGCATGGTTGTTAGCCCGGTCGAGTAGGTAATACGTCAGAAAATCATTCGATTCTTCGTGGCCGATCCAGCGGGCGGCATACCCAATGGGTACGTTTTTGGCGAATGGCTGTTGCCCGGCCATGTACATAACCGGACCGTGGTGCGTGTAGAGTACAGTATCCACCACATTTGGCAAACCCTTCACTTTTATAGTCTCAATGCGTCGGGTAACGGGTTTCCACTGGTTGTCGTGCCAGTACTCGCGGTGGGTGTTGTCTTTGAACCTGATCCGGTAAAAGTCCAGTACATCGGCTCCTACGTTGGTTACACCCCAGGCCACCCGCTTATTAAAGCCGATAATTACGCCCGGTGCACCCGGCATGGTGGCTCCGTACACATTCATGGTAGGCGTAACAATCTGCATTTGATACCAGATGGAGGGCAGGCTCAGTGTCAGGTGCGGGTCGTTGGCCAGAATGGGGTAGCCCGACGCGGATTTCTGCGCACTAACCGCCCAGTTGTTACTGCCAATGGCGGGGTCATGTTCAGGCCAGTTCATTGTGATTGGGTCAATGACCGGGCGAGACTCCGTTGGTACTTTAGGAATGGCTACAGGCTTAAAATCCCACTTTGTACCCACCGGAATAATCGGATCTTCATGGAACGGGTAATCGGGAAACAGTTCTTTGGTAGCTTTCGGGCCGATTTTAGCCAGTACGTTGCTCATGTTGAGATCGTCGGCACCGAGGGCCAGCACACCCGACATATATTTCAGGAAATACGCGCACTTGAGGGGTTCCCAGGGTTCAGGCGCGTAGCCGAGCAATTTGTACTCCAACGGATAGTCGGATGGTTTGAGCTGTTTGATATACGCATTAACGCCCGCCGTGTAGGCTTCTACCGACTCGCGCGAACGGGCGTCGGTCATCATGGCTTTTACGGATTTCTCAGCTCCGAAGCCCATACCCAGCCGCCGGTTGTAACGGTCAAGCTCCAGTGCCCGATCACCCACAATTTCTGATACGCGCCCGGCAGCTGCGTGAGTCTGGAATTCCATTTGCCAGAGCCGGTCGCGGGCGGTGAGGTATCCCTGCGCAAAGTAGGCATCGTGGTCATTCTGCGCGAATACGTGTGGAATAGCCAGATCATCAAAAATGACCGTAACGGGTTCGGTAGTACCGCCAAGCGTAAATTCCTCGTCTCCGGCTGTATCGGTTTCAGCGTTTTGCCAGAAACCTACAAATGGGCTGAGCAGCGGGGCAAAGGCCGGAATAGTGCCCCAGGGACGGTTAAGTGCATAAACCAGTAATACGGTTAAGAGTATCGATACAATTGCTTTTGTGTAGCGCATAGAGCAGACAACAGGTGACGGTGGGTTTATGGTGCAAGTTTACGATTGTACTGTTCAAATAAAAAGTATCCGTTTCCCAACTGCCACGTTAACTAATCATCATGTCGGCAGCCGGATGATTAGCTTGTATTTTGCAACCCGTATTTTTAGCCCATTAACTAATCGGTATCATGCGCCTTACTTCATTTATTCTTCTCCTAACTATGACGGCTCCAGCCCTTGCGCAAACCAAACCCGCTCCGTTCAACGTTCAGGGCCACCGGGGAAGCCGGGGATTAAAACCTGAAAACACGGTTCCCGCTTTCCTGACCGCGCTTGATCTTGGCGTGACAACGCTGGAAATGGATGTGATTATCAGCAAAGACAGACAGGTGGTCGTTTCGCACGAGCCGTATTTCAGTGCGGCTTATAGTATCAAACCCGATGGTACGCCGGTCAGCAAAAAAGACGAAAAAAGCCTGAATCTGTACCAGATGGACTACGACGACATTAAAACGTACGATACCGGCTCCAACGGTAACCCCGCTTTCCCAGAGCAGGAAAAGGTAAAAGCACGTAAGCCGCTGCTTAGCGAAGTGATCGACATGGCCGAAGCCTACCGGAAAACGCACAACCTACCTGCTTTCGGATACAATATCGAATTGAAAAGCGACCCGTTGGAATACGACAAAAGTCAGCCGCAGCCCGCGCCGTTTTCCGATCTGGTCGTAGCCGTTTTGAAATATCATATCGCGCCTGACCGGATCACGATTCAGAGTTTCGACTTCGCCATTTTGAAACACTGGAAGCAGCAGATCGATGCGGGCCAATATCCTAAGGTAAACCTGTCAGCTCTGGTCGAGAATCTGCGTAGTCCAGAAAAGAACATTGACGAACTCGGCTTCAAACCCGACGTATATAGTCCTTACTTTCGGCTGTTGAGTCAGGATAAGATTACGCGGCTGCACGAACAGGGGATTCGGGTCATTCCCTGGACTATTAATCAGCGCGATGATATGGAACGGCTGAAGAAGTGGGGAGTCGATGGTATCATTACGGATTATCCTGACCGGGCCAGGAATTTGTAACAAATTGATCCGCTTTTACTTAGGCAGGACAAAAAACCAATTGCTTTGTTTTTAAGTTTGTAGAGTTTACTGCTCAAACTGATCTGTCAGCTTAGCTCCCCTTGCCATGACTCTCCTCAACACCACGCTTAAATGGCTCCTGCAACGGCGACTGCCGCGCATTGAGGCCATGAAAAAGCAGCCCGGTATGGTGCAGCAAAAGGTGTTTGAGTACCTAATCCGGGCGGGGCGAAACACGGAATGGGGTCGTAAACACGACTACAAATCCATTCGGACGGTTGCAGACTATCAGCAGAGGGTTCCGGTATCGGACTACGAAACGCTGTTTCCATACATTGAACGGATCATGAAGGGCGAACAAAAGGTGCTGTGGCCTTCGCCGGTACGCTGGTTTTCTAAATCGAGCGGTACCACCAATGCCCGCAGCAAGTTCATCCCCGTTACGCCCGAGTCGCTCGATGAAATGCACTTCAAGGGAGGTAAGGATATGATGGCTATGTATATCAACAACAACCCTGACAGCCAGACTTTTACCGGTAAAGGTCTGTCGATTGGTGGTAGCCTTCATCCTAATCCCTATGGCACCAACAGCGCAGCCGGCGACGTGTCGGCGGTGGTGATGAAAAACCTGCCTACCTGGGCACAATTCATCAGGACGCCCTCACTCGACGTGGCCCTGATGGATGACTGGGAAGAAAAGCTTGAACAGATGGCTACCATAACGTCCCAGGAAAACGTGACCAGTATGCTTGGCGCACCCACCTGGGGCCTGGTGCTGATCGACAAGGTGCTGGCGAAGACCGGCAAGTCGAACATTCTGGAGGTATGGCCAAATTTTGAACTGCTCGTGCACGGGGCCGTTAACTTCCAGCCGTATCGAGATTTGTTTTCGCAGCAGGTCTTACCCTCCAAAAGCGTCCATTATCAGGAGGTTTATAACGCATCGGAAGGCTTCTTCGCTATTCAGGATGATCTGAGTCGCGTTGGTGAAATGCTTCTGATGCTTGATTATGGCATATTTTACGAGTTTGTTCCCGTTGCCGAAGCCGATCAGCCCTTTCCCGAAGCCCTGACCATCGAGGAGGTTGAACTCGACAAAAATTACGCGCTTGTGGTCTCAACCAACGGTGGCCTGTGGCGGTACAAAGTAGGCGATACCGTACGGTTCACCTCCCTCTATCCGCACCGGCTAAAGGTAAGCGGGCGTACTAAACATTTTATCAACGCTTTTGGCGAAGAGGTCATCGTTGAAAACGCTGAAGTTGCCGTTACCCGCGCCTGCGAAGCCACCGGTGCCATCATTGCCGACTATACCGCTGGCCCCGTATATATGAGCAGTGGTCAGACGGGTTGCCATGAGTGGGTAATTGAATTTAAACAGGGACCTGATAATCAGCAGACATTCAACCGGATTCTGGATGAAACGCTGCGGCAGATCAACTCTGATTACGATGCCAAGCGGTTCAATAACTACGTTCTCAAACGCCCCCGCATCCATGTTGTGCCGCGCGGTACGTTCTATGTCTGGATGGCGCAACGCGGCAAGGTAGGTGGGCAGCATAAGGTCCCCCGGCTGGCCAACTCCCGTGAGTATCTGGACGACATTCTGAAGGGTATAGTGCGGTACGAATAGTGTAGTGCCGTATTTCGTCATCCCGACGAAGGAGGGGCCTCTATTGCGTGCACAACTTTATGTACAGTAGAGATCCCTCCTTCGTCGGGATGACAAAAATTACCCCCGCACAATCTTTTTCTCTTTCAAGTAATCGTTGGTCAGCACGGCTTTATCGGGGTTCAGTACTATCTGTTTAAGCACTTCGCAGATAAACAGGTCATGGTCACCTGCGTTGGTGGTATGCAAAACCCGGCACTGTACGTAGCCAATGGCTTCGGTAAGGTATGGACAACCGCGCTGGTCGAAAGCGTGGGGTAGATTACTGAATTTATCTTTCTCCCGGCCAGACAACCTCCCCAGTTTACGAATCAAGCCGGTTTGTTGTGTTGTGAGCAGGTTCACGTTCAGGATACCGCTTTCCCGAACGAGTTCAATGGTGTAATCCAGCTGGTACAAAGCCACAACAAGGTGCGTACCGCCCATGGCCGTTTGCATCACCCACGTAGCAATGTTGGCATTCTGCCGGCCATCGGAGGTGGTCGTTGTGATGCTGTGTACGTCGTAATTCTTGTATTTAAGCAGGCGTTTTGGCATAAAAAAGGGGATTACTTTTGTAACGAACGTAGTGGCACCGCGTTCCGTTTTATAACAGAAGCAACGCATTTTTAGCCTGAACCTTTCCCGCCCGTTACGTATGAAAACCTTCGACATCCCCGATTACTACCGCAGTCACATCATTACACCCCTGAAGGAGTTCCGCCGAAAAAACGACAAGCTAAAGCGTGATTTTACGCCGACAACACTCGATTTCGGCCCGGTGCGGTTCCTGATTGCGCGGCATTTCGGATTCTGCTACGGCGTGGAAAATGCCGTCGAGATTGCGTATAAAGCCATTGCAGAAAATCCCGATAAACGGATTTTTCTGCTCAGCGAGATGATCCATAACCCCGACGTGAACGCCGATTTGCAGAGCCGGGGAGTCAGCTTTTTGATGGACACGTGCGGCAATCAACTCACCAACTGGAGCGAACTGACACCCGATGATGTCGTGATTATTCCGGCATTTGGTACAACCCTGGAAATTCAGCAGCAACTGGCCGAAATTGGTCTGGACGTGGCTAAATACGATACAACCTGCCCCTTTGTCGAGAAAGTCTGGAACAAGGCCACGCAGATTGGGCAGAAGAATTATACGGTTGTGGTTCACGGCAAACCGAGTCACGAAGAAACCCGCGCTACGTTCTCGCACAGTAAAGAAGCCGCCCCTACGGTAGTGGTGCGCGACATGGCCCAGGCGCAGCGGCTGGCGCTGTACGTTACGGGTGAGGCACCAGCCAGCGAGTTCTTTATCGAGTTTGCCGGGCAATATTCCGATGGTTTCGACCCCACCCGCGATTTGCAGCGTATTGGTGTAGTAAACCAGACCACCATGCTGGCTTCCGATACCCAGGGCATTGCCGATTATCTGAAGCAGGTGATGATTAAGCACTATGGCCTGAACGACGGAACCGACCGGACTAAGCAGATTGACGAACACTTTGCCAGCACCCGCGATACGCTCTGCTACGCCACCAACGATAATCAGGATGCTACATATGCCTTACTGACTTATAACGCCGATTTCGCCATTGTGGCCGGTGGCTACAATTCCTCCAACACCTCGCACATTGTTGAACTCTGCGCCGAAAAGCTCCCGACGTACTTTATCGAATCGGCCCAGAAAATCCTGTCCGACACACTCATTCGGCACTTCGACGTACATACGAAGCAGGAAATTACTGCGGATCATTTTGTTCCTGAGAACCGGCCCGTCACCGTACTGCTGACCTGCGGAGCCTCCTGCCCCGATGCGGTCGTAGAAGGTATTCTGCTTCGGCTAACGGGCTTCTTTCCTGACGCGCTACCAATTAAGACTGTGATGGCTAACGTGATGCAGTAACCCGCACTACGTTAGCGTACGACCATGACAGCGACTTCTTTGCTTTCGTTATTGAGCCGGTCCAAAGCTGTAATGGCATAGACATACCGTTTTTTCGGGTCGGCGGTCTGGTCAACGTAGCGGGTTGTTTCGGCTGAGCAGCGGGTAATGATGCAGCGCGGATCGTTGAGCCGCAAACGTGAGCGGGTTCCCTCAAACCGATACACGAGGTAGGCATGGGCTTCGTCGCCGTCAGATGCTTCGGCGGGGTGCTGCCAGAATAGTTCGATTCCATCGGGCGTGCTGGCTATTTTGAGATCGTAAGGTGGCAGGGGCGGTACACTGTCCAACCAGGGCATGGCCGGTACCAAAGCCGGGTAGCGATAAAAATCGGCCTGTAATGAATCGCGGATGGCCAGCGGGTTTTGTTTCAGGTTTTTAGCACTAAAAAATATGCTTCCCTGCACGGCGGGCTGCTGCCGGTTGTAGCGCATCTGTCCGGGAAACTCAGTAGCCCGCCCCCAGCCCGGATCGCGCTCTGATCCGCGCCCTACGCGGTATGCCCCCTGCCCAATGTACAGATGGCTCCGGCCCGCGTTGCGCGTCCACCATTCCACGAGGGTTTTATACGGTGCAAGGCCAAACTCAGAACTGAAATACACCTGCGGAACAATGTAGTCTATCAGGCCGTCGCGTGCCCACTGACGCGTATCGGCGTACAGTTCATAGTAGGACTGACCGCCGTTGGTTGCAGAGCCTTCAGGGTCACTACTCTGGTTTTTCCAAATGCCGAACGGGCTGATACCAAACTTCACCCAGGGCTTACTGGCCCGAATCGAATCGCGCAGTTCAGTAACCAGCCGGGTTACATTGTCGCGTCGCCAGTCTGCTTTGTTCAGATTACCGGGATTGTAGGCCAGAAAAGTTGGATCGTCGTTCAGAACCTGGCCCGCAATAGTATATGGGTAGAAATAATCGTCGAAGTGAATACCATCTACGTCGTATTGGCGCACTACGTTGGCCACGATCCCGGCAATATACGAGCGCACGGCGGGCAGGCCGAGGTTAAAGAGTTTACGTCCGCCGTAGTACAGCATCCAGTCAGGCTTCTGATAAATAATATTCGATGGGGCAACACTGGCCGTTTTACCGAATGTGGCCCGGTCGAGGTTGAACCAGGCATGAAACTCCAGCCCCCTGCTGTGCGCCTGACCAATCATAAAGTCGAGCGGGTCATAAAACGGCTCCGGGGCCAGCCCCTGTTTACCCGTGAGCCACTCTGACCAGGGTTCAGTGCCGCGCGCGTAAAAGGCATCGGCAGCAGACCGAATCTGCACGACTACCGCGTTGAGGTTGGTCTTCTGGTATAGATCAAACATCTCGTTGATCTCGCGCTGCTGATCGGCGATAGGTAACCCCTTTTTGCTCGGCCAGTCGATGTTTTCGACCGTAGCGACCCATACCGCACGAAATTCACGTTTGGGTGGAATCACTCCAGCCAGTTCTGCATCGTCTTCTACGTTGAAGGAGTCGAGAGGTGGCACTACAACCACTGCAGGTGCCGGTTTAGGTATTGGAACCGGTTTAGGTGAGGCAGGTTTTACGGCCACCGGGCGGGTTGCCGGGGCAGGCCGTTTTACGACAGCAGGTTCCGGTCGGCGGCAGGCATCGAGACCGATGAGCAGGCCAAATAGAACAGGGAATAAATAAGGGCGCAGGGCTGTCAGACAAATCATCCTCAAAAATAAGACTCGATATTCTTCAGTTCAAGATTCAAGGTTCAAAGTTCCGGGTTGGCCAACGTACCAGGCAACCGTGTATCAGCCGAAATACAACCCTGAACACAGAACCTTGACCAACTAACCCCTCTCCTTTTTCGCGGCTGACCGGCAGGCGTCACTGCAATAGATGACGGTATCCCAATCGCGCTCCCACTTTTTGCGCCACGCAAACGGGCGGTTGCAAACCGGGCAGGTTTTAGTGGGTAATTCAGATTTTTTGCGCATTCTCATGGCCTGAGAACATTGATGTTGACACTTCGGTTTACAGAGCAAAGTATATGAAAACAACCGATAAAATTCTCGCCCTGTCTGAGGCTGACGTTGACCGGGTTATTGAAATGGCCTGGGAGGACCGTACGCCGTTCGACGCCATCGAAGCACAGTTTGGTTTGTCGGAGCAGGAAGTTATCATGGTTATGCGCCGGGAGATGAAGCCATCTTCCTGGCGGATGTGGCGGGCAAGGGTGCAGGGGCGAGCAGCTAAACACCGGGCTACGTCGGCAGTGGATGATGCCCGCTTCAGGTCAACCCGCCAGCGAATCGTAGCGCACAATAAGGTGAGTAAACGATAATCTGCCCATTTGGCATATAGTGCATTTGACGTACTTTTGTACCGGAGAATGAGCAGGGAAGCAATCAATATTCTGCTTTTAGAATCCTACCAATAACTTTTTAGACTTTTTCACGTCGAAAGTTGGTAGTTTTGTTCCGCTCTGCAACCAAGTTTCAAACAGATCACCTTGCTATGTCAATTCAGAAGTTAGATCAGATAGATCGCAACGTTTTAGAGATTCTACAGGCCAACGCCAAGATTACCAACGCACAGCTTTCCAAAGAAATCGGACTATCGCCGGCACCCACGCTGGAACGGGTTAAAAAACTCGAAACGTCGGGCATTATCCAATCTTATCACGCTCAGATAAACCGTGATAAGATTGGGCTCGGCGTCACAACATTTGTTATGGTAACGCTTGTAGGCCACAAGAAAGACACCACTATGGATTTTGTAGCCCGCGCCAATGAAATTCCAGAAATCATTGAGTGCCACCATATTACGGGTTCAGGCGATTTTCTACTTAAAGTAATTTCCAAAGATATCTCATCCTACCAGGCTCTGATGCTGGATGTTATCAACGAGATCGACGAAGTGGCCAGTACTCAGACCATGGTTATCATGTCCACATTCAAGGAAAGCAAAGTACTGCCTATTCCGTGAACGTATGGCAGGTGGGCAAAAGGGTTCTACGTCTGACGCAGAACCCCTTTTTTGTTTTACAAAATGCCTCTGTACAGAAGATGAGCAACCGATCTCTGACGGACTGGACTGCCCCGCCCCGGTTCACTCATAGATAACATACCCTGCCGCACTATTTTAACTGCTCTGGAGCTACTGATTAGGTATTTATTTTACGGCATTTTACGCCTAACAGTCCACTCACAACATCAATCAAGGTACGTTGTCAGGGTATAAAACGGATCTTCGCTGGTAATACTCGTAGCCAGCCCGGCGATACTGCCGGCAAAGCCGGAAAAAATCAGCCGCCAAACTGGCTTCGGCGAGGGTGTCTACATTGGGGTCGTGGACGGTCGGCAATGCCTGTTTGGGGGGCTGGCTCAGTCGTGGGAATTCATTCGTCATAACGTTGGGTTGGATTAGCAGTCAATCAGGGGGTTGGCACGGCTTGCATGATAGTGCTGACGTTGCCCGTACCAATCTGGCTGACATTACCGATATTGGGATTGGTCAACGAACCCGACTGCGTTACAGTCAGCGTGTTATTGGTGCCGAACTGACCGGCGGTATCGTTCACCGTCATACCCGTGTCAACACCTTTCAGGGTGCTGTTACCGTTCTGCGTTACGGTGCCTTTGTTGCCCGTACCGACCTGAATCAGATTGGCCATGTTCAAATCGTTTTCCTGGGCAATACCCGCCGTGTTGCCCGTTGAGAGTACCACCGTACCCGTAGCAGGCGACGGGTCAAAAGATCCCTGAGTGATGGCGGCTGCGTTCCCCATTGTGCCATTGGTAGTCTGGTTCTGCGTGATGGTAGCTGAGTTACCACTGCCGTAAGCCGCGCTGAACCCGTTATACGTGTTGGTCTGTGTGATGGCCGCACCGTTGTTATTACCGCCCACACCCTGTTTGATAAAGGCATCGTTACCCGCCGACTTAACACTCTGCGTTATCAGGGCGGCATCGCCGACACCAGCCTGCTCTACGGTAGCGCGGTTGTAATAACTCGAACTACTCTGGTCAACGCTGGCAAAACTGCTTCCCTGCGCGGTGGCGGCCTGCGTTACCGTAGCCTTATTGGAACTCGACTGCGATGCCTGCGCTACCTGCGCCGTACTCCCCGTACCCAGCTGGGTAACGGTGGCCTCGTTGGAACTCGCCTGATCGGTTTGGAAGATACTGGCTGTGTTACCTGAATTTTCCTGCGTAATGTTGGCTTTATGGAACCCACTGGAGTTGCTTTGAACCACAACCGCCGTGTTCAGCGTAGCACCGGCACCACCCGCACCCTGGGAAATGGTCGCCTGGTTACTGATAGACAGGTTATTCTGGTCAATAGACGTGCCACCCACTGTGCTGGCTCCGGCTCCATTCATCGAGTTACCCGTCTGGGCAATGGTCGCCGAATTGCTTTGGCTGCGCCCCAGCGTACCGGCGTTCTGGCGGATAGTTACGTTCTGGTTGTCAGACCCGATCTGGCTGATACTGGCCTGGTTACCCTGGTTAGCCCCGGTACCGCCACTCAAAAAGCTGGCATTGCCGTTCTGCTCGATGCTGGCCCCGTTGCCGCTGCCGCCACGTTGGCTGATATTACCCGTATTGTTAAACGAGCCGTTGAGCTGGTCAATAACCGCCCGGTTACTCTGACTACTACTGCCGTTGCCCGTCTGGCTGGTAGTGGCCGTGTTACCCGCGTTGGGCGTGGTACTGGTACCGGTAAGCTGACGGATGGTACTCTCGTTGTAAGAGCCGCGCTGCGTGGCACTGGCCGACTGGCTGTTACCGGTCTGGCTCACCACAGAGGTGTTGGTCTGGGCCTGCACAACAAGCGTAGCAAGCAGGGATAATCCGGTTAACGCACTAACTTTGAAATTCATGATCTATTGGGAGTTTAAAGGGTGACGGTTACTACCGGGCGGTGGCTCAGGTTGGTTTGAGTCACCGCCCGGCATGAGAAATTCGGGTCTGGAAACTAACGCCTTACCCGCTTACTGTTTTACTACTTTCATAGTCATGGCCTGGCCATTGCTCTGCGCCCGCAGCAGGTACAGCCCCACTGGTCGCCCGCTTACGTCCCACTCCAGCACCTGCTCAGCATCGGCCACCGGCCAGTGCTGACTCCGCACCACTACGCCCTGCAAATCCACCAGATTTACCGTCAGCGGCTCTCCGCCTGCCCCACGAACCACCGCCCGCAACGACTCGCCCACCACGGGGTTGGGCGCTACCGTTACCAGTAAGCGTAGGTCCGCGTCGGCAACATCGCTGGCGGCAAGCCGTGCACCGGGGACCGCGCAGCCAAAGTTGACCGCCACCTGATACGGACCCACGAAGCTGAAACTGCCGTTGGCCTGGAACACCTTGCAATAGTAATTCGCCGTGGTCTGCGCACTCACCACCGTCAGGCTGGCCGTGGCCGTACCCTTCTGGATGCTGGCAATCTCCGTCAATTTGAAAGGCGCGCTCTGCCCGTTCTTGTACCACTCGTAGCGGCTGCCCGGTAGCCCTACCGTCAGCACCACCGCACTGCTGCGGCAAACGGTCTGGGTAGCGGGCGGCTCGGCGGGTACCACCGTCAGGCTGAAGGGCGTGGCGGGGCTGGTGCAGCCGTTGGCATCGGTCTGACTGACCGAGAAGCTTTGTACCCCCGGCTGGGTGACATTTGCCATTGGCGGGTTGGTAATGAACCCGTTCACGCCCGAAAAGCTCAGGGCGTTACCGCCCGTTGCGCTGGCAAAGGGTGTTAGCGGCAGGGGCGTGGGGCTGGTGGTGACCTGGCGGCTGGTGCCGGTCAGGGTGGGGGCGGTGGGCGGCTGGTTGACCGTGACCGAGACGCTGGCCGTGGCCGTACAGCCGTTGGTGGCCGTGGTGGTGACCGAGTACGTCCCGCTCTGGATCACGAGGGCCTGATTGGACTGGCCCACCGGAGTGGCTCCCGCCGAGAACGTAAAGGACGTACCGGTACCTGTAGCGGTGAGGGTGATGGCGGTGGGGGCACAGACCACCGCGCTGCTGGCCGACAGGCTGACCACGGGCGGGGTGGTGTTGCTCGTGACCGTCGTGGTAGCGGTGGCCGTGCAGCCGCTGGCGTTGCTGATGGTCACGGTGTAGTTGCCCACCGTGCTGACCACAAACTGGCCCGTGGCGTTGGTCTGGGGCGTGGCCCCGCCCGTGAGCGTATAGGCCGTGCCGCCCGTTGCCGTTGCCGTGAGGGTAACGCTGGTCTGGGCGCAGGTTAGCGGGCCGGTATTGCTCAGGCTGGCGTTGGCCGGGGCCGCGTTCACCGTCAAACTGAAAGCTGTGCTGGTCACGCTGTTGCAACTGCCCGTGACCACTACCGAATAACTGCCCGCGCTGGCCGAGGTCACGTTGCTCAGGATAAGTGTAGCCGAGGTCTGACCCGGTACCGCGCTGTTCAGATTATCTTTGTACCACTGGTACATAAACGGTCCCGTGCCGCTGGCACTGACCCCCGCCGATACCGCGCTGCCCACGCAGACCACCGACCCCGCTGCGGGCTGCGCCGTGATGCCGGTGGGACTATTCACTGTCAGGCTAAACCCGGTAGAGGTGACCGAGCCGCCCGCGCCGGTGGCCGAGAGCGAATACACGCCCGCGTCGCTAAGCTGGATGTTGGTCAGCGTGAGGGTGGCCGAGGTCTGGCCGCTGACGGGGCTACCGCCCTTGAGCCACTGATAGGTGGTGGCTCCCGTAACGGTTACAGGCACACTGACCGAGGCTCCCGCGCACACACTGGACGCACTGGCGGGCTGCACCGTAACCACCGGAAACATGGCCGGTGGCGAGCAGAACGACAACCCGTTCATCCTGGCGGCATAGACCGTATTCCCCACTGCATACACACCTTGCACACTAGTAGAAGCTTGCGCACTAGTAGTAGTCCCCAGTTTGTTGGTGAAGGTGTTGCCCCCATCGGTAGAGATGCTTAACCCATCACCGGTGGCAGCATAGACCGTAGTCCCCACCGCATACACACCATTCACATTATTACTCCCCAGGCCGTCGGTAACGGTTTTGGTGGTGAAGCTTAGGCCCCCATTGTTGGAGATGCCTAACCCGCCCCGAGTGGCGGCATAGACCATACTCCCCTCCGCATACACACCATACAAAATATTATCCCCCACGGATGATGAGAAGAAGCGGTTGCCCCCATCGTTGGAGATACTTAACCCACCAACAGTGGCGGCATAGACCGTACTCCCCACCGCATACACACCATACACAGCATTATTCACCAGGCCGCTGTTGGCCCTGGTTTTGTTGGTGAAGCGGTTGCCCCCATCGATAGAGATGCTTACCCCGCCACTAGTGGCCGCATAGACCGTCGTCGAGTTCGGACCAGATACCGCATACACACCAGTCACACTATTACTCCCCAGGCCGTTGGTAGTGGTTTTGTTGGAGAAAGTGTTGCCCCCATCTGTGGAGATGCCTAACCCCCCGGTATTGGTGGCCGCATAGACCGTCGTCGAGTTCGGACCCGATATCGCATACACACCCCACACAAAATCACCCCCCAGGCCGTTGTTGGCCTTGGTCTTGTTATTGAAGCTGCTGCCGCCATCGGTGGAGATGCCTAACCCGCCCCGCGTTGCGGCATAGACCGTACTCCCCATTGCATAAACGCCTTGCACAAAGTTATTGCCCAGGCCGTCGGCCGTGGTTTTGTTGGTGTACGTATCACAACTGGGGCCGTTGGGAACCTGCGCCCATCCGGGCGGCACTCCCAACAGCATGAAAGCAATGAGCGCAGCAGCCCGGCCAACCGGGCTACTCGATACCATCGGTTTGATAAACCGGAAAACGGTAGAAATGGACATGAGAGATTTGGTTAAAAATAAATGACAGAATACTGAAATGAAGGTCGGCCCGTGCGGCTCGATACCATCGGTTTGAGAAACCGGGAAACGGTAGAGAATAACATAGGAGAGATTTGGTTTGGCTGCGGGCAGTGGTTGGTTTGGACGACTGTCTGCGCCTATCAGTTTACTTGTCTAAACGTATTTCTCTTTCGGGCCTTTTCAACTACTCAAGCGGGTAGTTCGGGGCATAAAAAAACGGACTACCCATCCGGGTAGTCCGTTTTCAAGCCAACAAGTAACCTATTCCCCTAAATTTAATAATAAATCTTTCCGGTCTTTGATTTCCAACAGCATGTACACATTTTTGATGTGGTACTTCACCGTGTTTTCAGAGATAAACAGCTTATCGGCAATGGCCTTATTGCTCAGGCCCGCAGCCATCAACGCCAATATGTCGCGTTGCCGGTCAGACAGGACCGAAAAAGCGGATTTTTTCAAAAATGATTTCGTAGCCGGCGCAACGGCCTTGTTGAGGGCCAGATACCGTTCCAGTTCGGCTTTCATCTGCGCAAACTCCAGTTCCATGGCCCGTTGCCGTCGGCGATAAAGAACCAGCCCGGCCAGCAAACCAAGCACCACCAACAAGGCCGCCACCAGGCCACCAATGAGGTACGTGCCGTTGCGTTGCTCCCGCTTTACCTGACGGTCTTTGTCGCTCAGCAACAGGGTTTCTTTTTGAGTGTGGAGGGCGGCCACCTGTTCGGCCCGGGCGTAGAGACCATTCAGCGAATCAACGATTCGGGACGTTTCGGCAATACCGGTAATATCGTTCCGGCTTTTATAGATCGTCAGCAGTTCTTCGTGGGCATAGATACGATATTTGATTATACCGCACGAATCGGCAGACTGCTCGGATTGACGCAGCGCGTTTTTCAGCAAATCCATGCGGTTCATGGCGGCATAGAGCTGCATTTTCTTGACGTAAATCATGGGCAGGTCGCAGGGGTCGGCGGTCTGCATCCAGCCGATGGCTTTGTCATACGTCGCTTCGGCAGCCGGGTATTTCCTGTCCAGAAACAGCAGGTAGCCCTGCTGCATCACTAATTTCGATTTGTTTTCGAGGTCGATGTATCGGAAATCGGTTTTTACCAGAATTCGCATCACGCTATCGGCCTTCCGGTACTGGTGAATATCGAAATACACAAAGGCTTCCTGCCCCTGAATCATGGCGAGGTAGGCTTCTTTTTTGGGCGTTTGCTGGGCAAACTGCCGGGCCGTTTCCAAAAACTGCAGCGTTGCCTGGTAGTCATACACCCGTTTGTAGGTGTAGGACAGCAGAACGGCAGCCTGGTATTTATCGTCGGCACTGAGATCCTCACGCTGCAACAACGGCAACAGCAGTGCCTGTGATTCTTTGTATTTCAGCGCGTTATTTGATCGATAAACCTTCTCCTCAAGTTGCCGAAACGATGGTGATTTTCCGTAAGTAGAGAGGGTCAGTAAAAGTAAAACTCCGGTGAGCAGTGTACGGGGGTGCATGACTAATAGCCTCTATGTACAAGAGTAGCTTCTTACGTTAATGTATTTGCATGACTATCAACAAAAATTGCCCCAGATTTTACATTGGAACTTCATAAATACGCCAAAGCGGGCCGGGGCTGGCTGTGCAGCCGGTTGGTGCAACGCCGGTAGTGGCCAATGCTACGCCGGGACAGCGGCACCTCCTCGCCCGTGTGCAGCAGCAGCCGGTCGGTGTCGATGCGCTGCGCCACAAAATAACCGTTGACCAGACAGCGTCGGTGTACCCGGATGAAGTAGGCGGGCAGCATATCCTGATAGAGTTTGAGCGTCCGGCAACTCAGCAACTGCCGCCCGTCAGTCAGGCAAAACATACTGTAATTACCCACCGACTGCACCTGCACAATCTGGTCGGGCGTAAACTCGTGGCGTATCCGGCCACTACGAATGCGAATCAATATCGGTACGTGAAGAAGCATCGTGTTGATGCGAACTATGAGATTGAAAAGTGCTTTTCGGGCTAAATAGCCCATATCGGTCATCCCTACGGCTTTTTCAATCTCACAGTTCGCGTTATTTTAATCGTCTAGCAGTTACGTCTGATCCCATAAGCGTCCCCTCTAGGTTGTCATTATCGACCTTGGTCAGCTCCATGGGTGGGGCGGCACCGTTAGTTGGTAAACCTTGCCTCTCATTTTCCGGGATATCCAGGTAGACAACCAGCTTAGTAGCGTTCACTTCCTCCACTCTACCGATTTTAAGAGTAATCTTAAAAGGGTTACTGATATTGTCGGTGCCCGGCTTGGCGATGAGTGTTCCCTCCTTTCTGACCAACTCAATCGGGAAATCCCACTCGCGTATTTGTCCTATATTAAGAACAGTGATTTTCCATTTACTGGCAAAGAAATCGGAGGTGCCTGGTGCCAGTGAAGGATATACCCGAAGTCAATAGAAACAGAATGAAACTTAATTTTTTCATGATTGGGATTACTTAAGGTAGAAATGAGAAAAATGGCTGGGCTAAGTACAAAAGAGTTGGTCCATTCGGAGGCTGTATCACCGCTTGTTTTGGTTTAACCACAAAACTTGAATTGCATATGTAAACACGTTTGGAGAAGAAGTCAGCTTTACGTTTACATAGCTCACTTTTCCCACAGTATATCCCAGTGTTCACTAAAAATCTGCAATTTCCCAGTGAAATCCATCTTGAGCCGTTTGCCGCGAGGTGCTGACACATTTGATGCCCAAAGAACCTTGTTGCCCGAGTCACGCACGACTAAATTTCCGTCTGACTGGAATTCCATTTCTTTGGCAGAACCAGAAAACGGTATTGACCATACCTGCTTGGTAATCGTATGAACATCATCGCCTGCCATAGCCACGGCCGCCGTTTCCATGACCAATGCGTTATTTTTTAACGTTAGTCTGGCCTCTCCTCCAAACGCTGAATTACCAACAGTGAATGACTTATCTACGGCCAGTTTTATGCTATAGTCAATGACAATATTATTCGGTATGTTGGATGGAGCACCGTTCATATCCCCAGCAGCCGGCCGATCTGGTTGAATTACCCCCATCTAGGCTAACGTAGCGGTGGTACTAAACAGCAGTAGCGAGAATGCTACGATCAGGTGATTTTTCATATAAAAATGGGTTAAAAAGTGAAAAATAGGTTTTCAACTTGCCCTGGTTTTGGGAGGAAGCAACGGATTCGAGACCCGGGTGAGCAGCTTTTGGACCACCGGCAGAATGTTGCGAGCGTTGTTAGTCAGTAAGTTGATGTGCTTATAGGCAAACGGTGCGCTCGAATGATTCAGAAAATGACTCTTTATAGACAGGATGCCGAAAAGTGGCTACGGCGTCAGGACTGGGCTGGGCATTGTTTTGCCGATTGGTAACGTCAGCGGCTGTTGTTTTTTCGGTAGCGTGCAAATTTTTCGGTGCTACCCATCGAGAGGGCGAGTTCGGTGTCTGTGATGACACCAATGGTCTGGCAGTCGATATCGAATTGACCCGCTGTTGTGATGCAGCCATAGGGGCTTTGGCGGCCCTCGCACGCCCCCCCCTTGCAGTTGGGTAGGTAGGTGAGCGTCAACGCCAGTAGTTTTTTGCCGTCGTAGTAGCGCGTCAGGGTTTTGCCGTCGATAGTAAAGCGCTCTTTGGGGTCGTCCAGACTGTCCCAGGTACCCGCCAGCATCGTTGGCACGTCGGAGCCGGATACGCCGGATGCGGCCGATTCGCCTGCAACTGACTCATCCACTTCGATATGGCCTTCGTAGAGTACCGTCCCCTTCGCCCCACTCAGGCTATACATTCCCTTCCATTGGCTGAGCGTCAGCGTATCCAGCGTCCAGGTCCCCGCATTGTCGCCCGGTGTTTTGGTCAACATCAGGCCAGCGGGTTGACCGGGAAGAAAAATCTCGGCCTGAGCATCTTCGTCCGGAGAGGCAAACAGCAGGTAAGCCACTGTGCCTTTTTTTTCCTGCATTGGCTCCAGCCTGATGCCCGCTTCGAACAGCTGTACGCATTTCTTTTGTACAGCCGACCACTGGTAGCCTGCCGAGGCTTTACAGCCGTGTTCGTCCTGGTCGGCACCGGCCATCACGGCGACATCTGTGCTGGTCTTCGCCGTTTCTTTTTTGGATGAGCAAGCCCCGGCTAAACCGATTGCCAGGGCAAATAGGTAATTAATTTTCAACATTACTGCGGCAGTTTCGTGTAGTGAAATGGAGTTGGTTGGGTACGCGGCCTAATTCGGTCACGGTCGGGATCAATTTACCCGACCGTGACCCATTGACCAATGAGTTTTACGATTTCGCGGGCCTCGTCAATTGCGCTAAAGCACCGAACACCCTCGCGAATGGCTCACGGCTGCGTTTAGGATTTTTATCAAACCTATTTCTTCCACCATCGTCCACCACCCATGTCAATTTCCAATGTGCCTGATGCCCTCAACACAAGTATGCTGTTCTTCCCTCCACTGGTACCTGAACTCCAAAGAACTTTGTTGTCAGTGCTATACACTACCAAATTACCGTCTGATTGAAATTCCATCACTTTTGCAGTACCTGAAAAGCTTTCGGACCAAGCTTCCCTTGGCGACCCCATGGGGTCATCCATTCGCAGTACTAAGGATTTACTTGTTAATGTCAATGTACTACCCGCCACACTACCACTAATATGCCATTCTTCATTTAAACCCATTTTCCAGCCAGTACTTCGGGTACTGGAAACATTCTGCCCGGCGTCGCCTGAGTGAGCACCGCCCGGGTCTAGTCTAACACCCTGTCCAGGGTCGATAACTCCTCCCGTTTGTGCAAAGGTGGCAGAAGCACTTACTATCAGTAGCGAGAACGCTATAATTAGGCAATTTTTCATAAAAAATGGATTGGGTTGAAAATAACTGGTTAGTTTACTGTCGATTTACAGGTAAATAAATTCCGGTGAAGTGCAGGGTAAACTGACCCGCGCCGTGGCCTATTGACCAAGCGGCTTGACCAGCTCTCGGGCCTCGTCGATGTCGATCTTGAGGTACTCCGAATCCTCTTTGTTAAATTCTTTCGCGTGGGCCATATAATCCTTGCGGGCCAGGGCTGCCGCCCCGCGCAGACTACCCATCGCCTGTTTCTTGGCTGGCTCCGACCCCATTTTCAGGCCCGTAAGCCCCGCGTCGCCGATGGCCGTAGTCTCAATGAAATACGGTTTGGTCTTTTTATCGTCCAGGTAGAAACCCATGTAGCAATGGCCCGGTACCTTCACCAAAAACGAGTGGATGTCGATGGCTTTCAGGACCGAACACATGAACACCGATCCGTCGACGCAGTTTGCCTGGTTGTTGTTAAGCACATCGCTCAGGCTGCGCACCCGCTGCGAAAACACCGATTGGCTGCTGTTGCTGGTATTGGTGATGCTACTGTAGCGCACGCCCTGATGCCCCAGCGTAGCCCATACGGCGGCTACCTGCGCAATTACATCGGCCTCAGTGCCCTGGTAGCCGACAAAGCTGCTGACGATACCCGTTTTTAGGGCTTCCTTCAGAAATGCGTCGATACGGGGATCATCTTCGTTCACGTAAGCCGCAAACATATAGCCCAGGTCCTCCTCCGTTTCATCGACTTCATCGGCCAGGTAAAAGGGGCACTCCGAGATAGCCCGCAGGCTGACCGTCTGGGTTTTCTGCCCAATTTTACGCCCATTGACCGACAGTACAAACACCAGATTCACCGGTCCCGGCTGCGTCCGGCTCCGCATAAAATCGTATTTATAGTTGACTTTAGGATAGATGCCATACTGTCCTTTTTCCAGCTTTCCCTGGTACACACTATACGTATTGATCTCCGAAGGCAGCAGTTCAATTTTTACATCGGCCCGGCTGGTCAGGTCCAGCTCGACGCCGACCTGCGAGGTGCCATCCTCAGTGATGATGTAAAAAGGGTGCCCCTCCACGTCGAGCGTATCGTTTTCGGCATCGTCCCAACCCGCATGGGCCAGAATGTAGGAGGAAAACAGCATATTGTCCATTTTGACCCCGGCCTGCCAGTCGGTGACCTGCGCTGTAGCCACGCTACCGCACAGAATAGCCAAACACGTCACGTAAACTTTCATGGTAAAGAGTATGTATCTATGGGTTGGGTAATCGAACAGGGGTACCTTATTTGCGCCAAATCGATACGCCTGATTTGTCGTAAATCTCCAGAACGCCATCGCCTGTTTAACTAAAGATGAAGATGAGCGGTTCAACGTAGAAAACGATCAATTTAGCTGCAAAGGACCATATGAATCGATTGATAAAAAATACCTCTATCGAGGTATTTTTGAAGGTTTTTGAGAATATTCAATGAAGTGTGTCATTTCTTTAGAGCTTCAGGTATGGCCTGACCCGATGTGATAAAGTGGCCAACTGCTGTATCGTCAAGAACCAGTTGGCCACGGGTAATGTCCAGCTTTCGATGATCCGCTGCCTGGCAGAATCCTTCGTAGTCAAAGCCGTTAGCCGCCCATTGATTCTTCTTCCCTTCTATTCTCTCTATTTGGTTATCAGGTTAGCAAATTCCAACTTGACACACTTTATTGAACACGCTCCTCTTTATCCGACTCTATGCCCAAGTTTAGCTTGAAGGCAGGCCTTAGCCTGTATGGAGTGGCACTGGTTGTATTAACGCTTCTGGACGTTTTTTTTTCTTCGCCGTCAGCGAATCCCGCTGGCTTTGGCTACCGCCTGACCAACTCATTTGAGCAGACATCGCTCAATAACCGGGTATTGTTTGCACCGGAATTTCACCTGATACCGGGAGAATCGCTGACAAGCCTGACAGGGCGTATTCGGCAGACGTTTTCACTGAATCGGAACGTACATGCAATTGCTTTTGGGCATTCGTCCGTCGTACCTGTAGGCTGGGTCTACTTCAGGCTCACCAACGCATCCAAAATACCGAAGGAAGTCGTGTTGTCGATGCCGCAGCACCGCTGCTCGCGGGCAACGCTGTTTCTGGAACGGGCGGGTCCACTAAGGGCCAACCGACTCGATTCGATAGCCACGCTGCTGAACGATACCCCCCTGGCTGATCGGTTTTTTCTCAGTTACCGACATGCCTTCCCCATCACGCTTTTGCCAGGCCAACCGGTGGGCGTACTGCTCCGAACGAGCGCTTATGTGGGCTACCATGAGTTTGACCTGAAGCTAAGCAGTCGGCGCGTTTTTCTGGAAGATGCGCTCAGCGAGATCATTCAGGCGTGGCTGATCATCTTTTCCTGCCTGATTATCGGGATTATCTCGCTGTTTATCGGCTTCACCACGCCCAGTCGACTCATGAGTACGTTTGGCTTCGTGATGGTCATGAGTACACTACAGATCGCGTTTTTCTATGGTTATCTCAGTCCGTTACCCTATCCAAAAGAAACTTCATTTACCAGCATTACCATCGGGACGAACATTAGGCTGTTATTAGATGCTGCTATTCAACTATTTATCTATCAGGCCATAAAGCCCGTCATCCGGGACTTTCGCTGGTACAAACCGGCCATGTGGACCCTCATTGGAATCTGCGGTGGCTGTATCCTGCTGCATCTCCTGCCGCCCCACTTCCACGCCTACTTCAATCTCCCCGTCAACCGGATCATGACCGGAATGAGCCTTGTTAACCTGGTCTGGATGGGTTATTTCAGCCTTGTCGCCTACCGGCGGGCGGGTATCATGTATCTGGGCTTATTTTATCTCCTGCTCATTGGCGATTTCGTGGTGAAGCAATTGAGTGATGTAATCCAGGGCAATGAGGTATCTCTTCTGAAGTATCCGGTCCAACACCCACTGCTGCTAATTGCCATGCTCACCTACCTGATCGCTTCACAGTTCCGACGCGAACTGGTGACCAGGCAACGCCTGCAAAAACAGGTTTCTACTACCCGGGAAGATATGAATACCCTGCGACGGGAAGAAATTGAACGCATTGGCCGCGACCTGCACGATCAGGTTGGTAACACGCTGGCTTCGGCGCTGGGGTATATCACAAGCGCTCAGGCCAACGCTGATAAACCGCACGAACTCATCCGTGACGCCATTCGCGAACTGCGCTTTCTGAGCCACAACCTGGTGAAAGACGATGACCGCCCCCTGACCGACAAAGTGGAAACGCTGGTGAGCCGCATCAATGACTTTTCGACCATCGTGATTTCGTTTGCCGACTATACCCAGCAGCAGATTGACCAGTTGCCGGATCTGAAACAGCAGAATATGTACAGCATTATCCAGGAGTTGCTGACCAACGTCATCCGCCACTCGCAGGCAACGCAGGCCAGTGTGCAGTTTTTCTGCGATGATACCGGCATCGACGTAAGCGTAGAAGACGATGGTGTCGGCTTTGATATATCGACTGAAAACACCAGCGGCATTGGCATCCAGAACATTTACAAGCGGGCGGCTTTGTCGGGCATTGAGGTGCTGTTCGATGCCGCCCCCAACGGTACCAGTATCCTACTCAAAACCCTTTTGCACGATGCCGATCCGAACCATCCTCATTGATGACCACCGGTTGTTTAACGACGGCCTAAGCCTGGTACTACGCGAATCATCCGATTTCCTGGTAGTCGAGCAGGTGTATGACAGCCGCGAGGCTTTTGCGGCCTGTAGCCAGCACGCGCCGGACCTGGTGCTGGTGGATTTCAACATGCCGCACCTCGACGGCCTGGCGGTGGTAGAGCAGTTGCAGCAACTATCAACGCCCTGCAAAGTGGTCGTGATCAGCATGTACGCCGAAAAGCGTGAGATTGCCCGGTTTAACGCGCTCAACATTGCGGGCTACATTGCCAAAACCGTAGCCGCCAACCGACTGCTAACGCTGCTTCGACAGGTAATGCAGGGGTAGCGCGTGATCGAAACCGACACTCCGGAAAGCCCGGCCCCACTGCCCGGCGATGGGTTCCGTCTGAAGTACGGGCTAACCAAGCGCGAAGTCGAAATCCTGAAACGGGTAAAACAGGGCCTGACCACCGAGCAGATTGCCGATCAGCTATGCCTAAGCTTTTTCACGGTCCAGACACACCGCAAAAACATCACGCACAAGCTGCCTTTCGATACCAGAAAAGATTTCTATGATTTTCTGGAGACGCTGGATTAAGCCTGTTTTCTCAGCCCCGGCGTTGTTTTCTACGCTCATCGCGCCGGGCCTTTTTCTGCTCGTCCAGAATCTTGCGGGCCTCCTTGTGCTGACTCGATTTGCGGTCGGCTTTGTCCAGCCACGAGCCATGCTTTGGGGTAAAATGAAACGTCAACTTTTGGCTCAGTACCCGCGCCTGATTCACAGGCAGATGGGCATAGAATGAGCCGTACTTATGGGTATTCAACCGGGGGGCCGGTGCCCTTGTCCTGAACCAAGTT
>JACMPG010000208.1 GCA_014377625.1 Spirosoma sp. | reverse complement strand
CGGATTGTGGGTGAGTTTTACGGCAAATTTTATGCGGACAGCAACCCCCGCGTGTTTTTGCTGGGCATTAATCCCGGCCGGTTTGGGGCGGGTGTTACGGGTATTGCGTTCAGTACGCCCCAGAATCTGCGCCGGTACTGCGGCATTGATAACGAGTTCAGGGACACCCCGGAGTTGTCGAGCCGGTTTATTTATCAGGTGGTCGAAGCGTTTGGCGGGGCGCGGGAGTTTTACAGCAAGTTTTTCCTGAGTTCGCTCTTTCCGCTGGCTCTGACCAAAAACAGTGGTAGTGGAAAACCAGTCAACTATAATTTCTATGACGACCGGGCCACGACCAACGCGCTTTGGCCGTTCATGACCGACGCCATCCGAACCCAAACCGGCTTTGGCCACGACCGGCGCGAGGCCATTTCGCTGGGTCGTAAAAACGCCGACTACCTGCGTCGACTGAACGACGACCGCAACTTCTTCGACCGCATTGTTACCCTCGATCATCCGCGCTACATTCTGCAATATAAAAGCAAAGACACCGAACAGTATCTGGATCGTTACATTGCCACCCTGCACGACTGTCTGGAAGGGGTATAAAAAACCGACCGGAGTTTGGCCGGTCGGTTTCTGCGTAGCTGGTGGCTGCTATTGTTTTGCCAGTTCAATGGTATTCGTATACGTCTCCTCTTTACCGTCGCCGTCGTAATCTGCCTTGTCTATGGTCGATAGCTTCATTGTGTTGCCACTTTTGGCGACATCATACACTGTTACGTCGGCACCGTCGGTAATCGTTAGTTTATTGCCGTCTACTTTCCAGGTCGATGTGCCGCTGAATGGTTGTACGTCAATACCATTTTTACTGGCTGCGTCGCAGCCTGAGCCGGTTGGAGACGTAATAGTCCCACCTGCCTTAAAAGTAACAACTGTGCTTTTTAGGCAACTTATAACCGCATTGGCCAGGGCTTGGTCGCCGAAAAGGTCACCAATAAATGCCTTATACACGATTAGTAAATCCGTTTCTTTTTTGCCAGTACCCAGATCGATACCGGGGTTAGACGTTACTGACACAAACTTATAGGTGCCTTCAATCGACGACGGAGTGACGTTATCATCTCCTTTTTTACAACTCCCAAACCACAGGGGCAGGGCAATAATCAAAGCGTAGGTCAGGAAACGACCGGAGGTAAATGTTCTCATTTTAGCGAAGTTATGTTAGTGAAGACCCAAAAATATGGCACAGACCAAAAAGTGAGAATCCATTTTGTATTGCCGGTTTGTCGATTTAGTAAACGGTCAGTATGTATTCGCTGATTTTGTAATATCGGTGCCGGTTTGCCTTATTGCGTAGTAATTTACACATACCCCTCATAATCATGCTCGTTACTACTACCCCGAACATTGAAGGCAAACGCATTACCAATTACATCGGCTTAGTCAACGGTGAGGCCATCATCGGAGCCAATTTTGTCAAAGATTTCTTTGCCGGTATCCGCGACGTTGTTGGCGGTCGGTCGGGCGCGTATGAGCAGGGTCTGCGCGAAGCCAAGAGCATTGCCATCAGAGAAATGATTGACCAGGCCACCCGGCTCGGTGCCAACGCTATCGTGGGTGTTGATCTGGACTACGAAACCATGGGCGGCAGTGGCTCCATGCTTATGGTAAGCTGTAATGGCACGGCAGTCGTAATCGAATAGTTTGTTTGGTATGTCAGCTATGTGGCCAAACCATACGAACCATTTGTTTAGTTGGCCGGGTTTTACCTGAAGTCATCTCACCTTTTTTTAATTACCATGAAGACCACTATTCTGCTATTTGGCCTGCTGGCCATATCGATTTTTTCGACTTCGGCCCAAACCGCGTCAACTTTCCGGGGCCTCGACAAGTCACCGATGGACATGGCGTACTACCCCGACAACTACGCTGCCTACCGCAAATTCGCTCCCGAAAAAATCGGTACCGATAAGGCAATGGCCCGCGTAACCTACGGTCGCCCTGCTAAAAAAGATCGCGAGGTATTCGGTAAACTCGTTCCCTACGGCAAAGTATGGCGGCTGGGTGCCGACGAAGCTACCGAAGTTAAATTCTACCAGGACGTGATGGTTGGCGGTAAGAAACTCCCAGCCGGTACGTATTCGGTTTATGCCATCCCAACTGAAAAAGACTGGACGATGATCTTCAGTTCAGACCTTGATCAGTGGGGGGCGTACAGCTACAACGAAGCCCTGGACGTGGCCCGCGTAACGGTGCCGGTACAGAAAATGGATACACCCGTCGAGAACTTTGCGATTCAGTTCGCTAAAAAAGACGCTACCACCGCTCTGATGAACATAGGCTGGGACACCGCGATGGTATCGTTGCCAATCACGATTGTGATGAAGTAAATCATTGATTATCAAATAAAAAAAGCTGGGGGCGGAATTTAATCTCGTCCCAGCTCTTTTTATTTGCCCGGTTAGTCAGGATGAATCATGCCATTTTTTTGTCGAACGATTCTCCCTTGGAAGCGGGTTCTATCCGCAGTCAGTTCACCTTTTCACAAACCATCATGAAATCAGCATTTTTCCTTTTTTCCTTCCTTTGCCTATCTGTGGCCGCTGCTAACGCCCAGACGTTTTCGGGCCTCGACAAGTCACCGATGGACATGGCGTACTACCCCAACGACTACGCCCATGATCGGAAGTTTGCCAAAGAAAAAATTGGTACTGACAAAGCCATGATCCGTGCTACGTACTGCCGTCCCGGCAAAAAAGATCGCGAGATTTTCGGTACTAAATTAGTCCCTTACGGTAAGGTGTGGCGGTTGGGCGCCGACGAAGCCACCGAAGTTAAATTCTATCAGGATGTGATGGTCGGCGGCAAGAAAATACCCGCCGGCACGTATTCTGTCTATGCTATCCCGACCGAAAAAGACTGGACTATGATCTTCAACTCAGACCTCGATCAGTGGGGTGCGTACAGCTACAACGAAGCCCTGGACGTGGCCCGCGTAACGGTACCGGTGCAGAACATGGATACACCCGTCGAGAACTTCTCGATCCGATTCGCCAAACAGGACGCCAATACGGCTCTGATGAATATGGGCTGGGATAAAACAATGGTAGCCGTCCCAATCACGATTGTCCGGTAAGGGAGGAGGCATACTCATACAAAAATGGCCAGAGCGGATTTGATCCACTCTGGCCATTTTTGGTTTGTATCGGTTCAGTAGCTATCCTGTACTAACAGGATAAAACCCCCGCTAATTCCTGAGCGGCTTGCCGCCGGTGAGCAGGCTTTGGATGCGTTCGAGGGTTTTCTTCTCGCCGGTCAGCGAGAGGAAGGCTTCGCGCTCTAGGTCGAGCAGGTATTGCTCCGATACGTTCTGCGGTGCGGTCAAATCGCCCCCGCAGATGACGTAGGCCAGTTTATCGGCAATCTTCATATCGTGTTCCGAAATGTAGCGGCCCATGCGCATGGCGGCCAGCCCGGCTTTAAACAGGGCAATGCCCGTTTTGCCCTGCACCTTAATGTCGGTGCGCGGCTGGGGTTGCGTATAGCCGTTGTCGGCAAGTTCGATGGCGGCCTGTTTGGCTTCGGCCAGCAACCGGCTCCGGTTCAGCACAATCTGATCGGTGTCGCGGAGGTAGTGCATCTCGCGGGCTTCCTGCGCCGAGGTGGATACCTTCGCCGTGGCAATGTTCATAAACGCGTTCTGCACGATGTTCAGCTCCGGGTCGCCGGTCTGGAACAGGTCCGATGCGCGGGCGGCCATTTCTTTGGTGCCGCCACCCGCCGGAATCAGACCCACGCCCACTTCTACCAGACCGATGTAGCTTTCGGCATGAGCCACTACGCGGTCGGCATGCAGCACGGCCTCGCAGCCACCACCCAGCGTAAGCGTGTGCGGAGCCACCACCACCGGAATGGACGAGTAGCGCAGCCGCGAAATGAGTTTCTGGAACTGCGCAATCATCAGGTTCACCTCGTCGAACTCCTGTTCTACGGCAAACATGAACAGCGTACCGAGGTTGGCCCCCGCCGAAAACGCGTCTGCCGAATCGTTGCCAACTACCAGGCCCCGGAAGTCTTTCTCGGCCAGTGAAATACCTTTGTTCAGAGCTTCGGAAACTTCCTGCCCAAAGGTGTTCATCTTGGAGCGAAACTCTACGTTCAGGATACCATCGCCGAGGTCGATGATGTTGGCTCCTGAATTTTTCCAGACGATGTTGTTGCTCAGGTTTTCGAGAATCGTGAACACTTCGGCACCCGGAATGGCCTTGTAACTCTTTGTTGGAATGTCGTAGTACTTGCGGGTACCGTTTTCAATTTTGTAGAACGACTCAAAACCTCCGTCAAGCATGTCATAGACCCACTGCGCCGGTTTTTTACCCTGCGCTTCCATCATCTCAACGCCTTTTTTCACGCCAATGGCATCCCAGGTCTCGAATAGGCCCATTTGCCAGCCGAAACCGGTTGTAATGGCCGCGTCGATGCGGAAGAGTTCGTCGGATATTTCGGGGATGCGGTGCGTAGCGTAGGCAAAACCATCGGCAAAGGTGCGCCGGTAAAACTCACCCGCGTTGTCGGTACCGGCCAGCAACACCGGGAATCGCCTGCGCAGGTTGTCAATGGCTTTGGTGCTTTCCAGTGTTGCGAATTTTACCTTCTCTGATGGCTTGTATTCGAAGCTGTTCAGGTCGAGGGCCAGAATCAGGGTTTTGCCCTTTTCGTCTTTCGTTTTCTTATAATAGCCCTGCCCGGTTTTGTCGCCGAGCCATTTGTTCTCCATCAGTTTCTGCATGGATGCAGGCAACTCGAAACTCGCCCGCGACTCGTCATGCTCCACCTTCACGAGGTTACCCGCCACGTTAACGGTCGTATCCAACCCAACCACGTCCGATAACCGGAACGTACCCGACTTGGGGCGACCCACTACCGGACCCGTCAGCTTATCGACTTCCTCGACGGTCAGGCCCATATCTTCGGCCACCCGTATGGTTTGAATCAGTGACTGAATACCGAGCCGGTTGGCAATGAAACCGGGCGTGTCTTTGCAGAGTACGGTAGTTTTGCCAAGGAACAAATCGCCGTAGTTCATCAGAAAATCAATAACGGCCGGGTCGGTGTCGGGGCCGGGAATAACCTCCAGCAGGCGCAGGTAGCGGGGCGGGTTGAAGAAGTGCGTCCCGGCAAAGTTGCGCCGGAAGTCTTCGCTGCGGCCCTCGGTCAGCAGATGCATCGGAATGCCCGACGTATTGGATGTAATCAGCGCACCCGGCTTGCGAAACTGCTCCACCCGCTCATATACTGACCGTTTAATGTCCAGCCGCTCCACAACTACCTCGATAACCCAGTCATATGTGCTGATTTCCTTGAGGTTGTCGTCGAAGTTGCCGAGCGTAACGCGGTCGGCAAACCTGGGGCTGTACAGCGACGATGGCGACGCTTTGAGCATGGTCTGGAAGGCGTCGTTCACAATGCGGTTGCGCACGGCGGGGCTGTCGGTGGTGAGGCCTTTGGCCTGTTCGGCGGCATTCGGCTCACGTGGTACGATGTCTAAGAGCAGCACGTCAACGCCGATATTGGCGAAGTGGGCCGCAATACGTGAACCCATAATGCCGGAACCAAGAACGGCAACGCGCTTGATGGTCCGGTTTTTCTGGCTTGTCTGAGGGTTTTCCAAGGTTACTTGCATTTGCTTTGAATGGATACTACGGGGCCGACCTGACGATTGCTGACCGACGCCGAAACACGTCATGTCTGATGGACACCATCCGGGGCTGGCTGCGTACTAGTTCTGAGTTTAGTTATTCAATGGTCAACTCCACCGCGTCGGTGGCCTTAATTTTGGCGTTTTCTTCCTCTACGATGTGGTTAATGTCTTTCATAACCTCGAAAAAGAGAACGAGTTTGTCGAGTGGAATCCGTTCGCGAATCATCTGGTTGAACTGAATCACGCCTTCGCGGGCCAGTTCGCGCTTTATTTTGCCTTCTTCGGTCAGATAGATTCTGACAAACCGTTTATCGCTGCCATCGGTTTCGCGCCGAATCCAGCCGCGCTCTTCCAGACTCTTCAGCATTCGGACCAATGAACGCGGTTCCATACCCAGTAGCGGGCCAATTTTGGTGGCGGGCGTACCGGTATCGAGGTCAATATTGAGCAGGACATAGCCAATGGCCATGGTCATGTCATATTGAGAAGCGTAGGCGTTATACATCCGGGAAATGGCGTGCCAGCCCCACTTTATATGAAAATCTACGGTCTTCTCCTTCTTCATGTTGGGTGTCGTTCTGTTCATCTTCTGGATGTAAAGCTACCAAATTTCGGGCAAATGGTATGCACGCATACGGTTTTTGGTTTGTCTGCTTCGTCGTACCTTGTGGGGCCGCCGTTCTTGGTTTCCATGCGTACTTCTCTGATCATACTTGCCCTGAGCAGCTTCACGCTCTTGTTTTCCTGCCAGCCCGACCCGCCGAAGCAGTTTGATTACGCGCCGGGCGTGACCGTTTTCGAGTTTGAACCGACCACTAAAACCGCGCCGGTTAATCAGCCGCCCGTCATCCTGCCCGATGGTATGGTGTATGTACCGGGTGGCTATACGCAGATTGGTTCCGAAACGGGTCTCGATCAGGAAAAGCCCGTATTCTGGACGCTCGTAAAACCGTTTCTGATGGATCAGCACGAGGTAACGGTAGGGCAGTTTCGCGAATTTACGAAAGCCACCGGCTTCAAAACCGAAGCCGAAAAATTTGGTGACGCGGGCGTGTTCGACGATAAAACTAAAGAGTGGAACCTCATTAAAGGTACCAACTGGCAGTATCCCTACGGCCCCGCTGCCGGTCCCGCCCCTGATACTATGCCCGTAACGCAAGTGTCCTGGAACGATGCACAAGCCTACGCAAAATGGGCCGGAAAACGACTCCCCCACGAAATTGAGTGGGAACATGCGGCCCGCAATGCTACAAACAGCCAGACGCTTTATCCCTTCGGTGATGAACTGACCGCCGGCGAAAAAACGCTTGCTAATACCTGGAACGGCCATTTCCCGGACTACGACGCCGTAACGGATGGGTACCACCGGGCGGCCCCCGTTGGCACGTTTGGTACGTCGCCGTTGGGCCTGGCCGATCTGTCGGGCAACGTGTGGGAGTGGTGCGAAGACCCTAAAGTGCCGTACCTGGACTTGCTGAATCAGACGCCGGTAAACATTACCGAACAAACCGAGCGGGTGCAGCGGGGCGGCTCGTTCCTCTGCGAACCGGGCTGGTGCCACGGCTATCGCGTGTCGGGGCGGTCGGGTAGTACGGCAGAGACCTCGCTGATGCACGTCGGGTTCCGGTGCGTGAAAGACGTATAGCCCGACGGTGTTATCTTTACCCAACTTTAGCCGCTCCGCTCCCCAATACAAATGGCCCAATCGCTAAGCGTCCGCCACCTGACGGGTATCAAAGACCTTACCGCGTCTGACATCGACCTGATTCTCGACACTGCCGGGCAGTTCAAAGAAGTGCTGAACCGACCCATCAAAAAAGTGCCGACGTTGCGCGATCTGACGATTGCCAACGTTTTTTTTGAGAATTCGACCCGCACCCGCCTGTCGTTCGAGCTGGCCGAAAAGCGGCTCTCTGCCGATGTCGTCAACTTTTCGGCGTCCGGCTCGTCAGTTACAAAAGGCGAAACCCTGCTGGATACGGTCAACAACATTCTGGCTATGAAGGTCGATATGGTGGTGATGCGGCACAGCAGCCCCGGCGCCCCGCACTACCTCATCAAACACATTAAAGCCAACGTTGTTAACGCGGGCGACGGCACCCACGAACATCCCACGCAGGCTCTGCTCGACTCGTTTTCCATCCGCG
>JACMPG010000207.1 GCA_014377625.1 Spirosoma sp. | reverse complement strand
GTTAATGGCTGAAATCAGTGCTTGGCAAACGAAGCGAAATACCAAAGGAGCCAAGGCTAAGTGGCAGTTTACAGCCAAAGATGCCCGCATTAAACTACATAAACTATACCCGACTACTTAATCTTTAAGCAACACTAGTTAACATCGCCATAGTACGTAAGGAACGGGTTAGTTCGTTTAGCTGGGTCATGCGCTTTTTTCAGGGGAGTGGATACGGCCTGTCCTACTGTTTCAGCAGCTTGATTGTCTGGCTCTGCGTGGGTGTACTCACCTGTAATAGGTACGTTCCCGGCTGGCGTTGGTCCAGGCTCATTAGCGCCCGGTGTTGGGAATCGGTCCCATCGATTCGACGATCCGTAATGGTGCGCCACTGTATATCAACCAGGAGTAGTCGAATCGTCTGCCCGGCGGCTCCGTCGATAGTAACGGTAAATTCCGTCTCGACGGGATTGGGATAAGCCACCACCCGCAAACTTACTTCTGGTTCGGCCATGCCTGAGCGACCCTTGGCACTCGACGGGGCTTTAGCGTTGGGTGATGTCATAATCGTTGTGTTTTCGCCCACCGCCACAAACAGGCCATTACCGTATGTGATACCCCATAGGTGACTGGTCGTGCCAGACTGAACAGCCTTCCCGATCAGGGCGTTGGGGAAGGTGAACAGTTTGCCATCGATGGCCACGGCTACAAACTGACCGTTGGCAAACACAACATGATTGAACGACACATTGGCCGCCACGACATAATTTGTCCAGGTGATACCGTCGAATGACCAGCACGCTATACCGTCGTAACCCACCGCCAGCCACATACCGGCTCCGTAAGCTACGCTCGTCAACTGCTGGGTGGTGCCTGACGTACGGGCCGTCCAGAGCAACCCGTCTGGCGAGGTAGCGATGGCTCCAAACTCACCCACCGCCACAAACTTCCCACCGGCGTAGGTGATGCCATTGTATTGGTGTGGTAGGCCCATATACCCCGATTGCCAGATTATACCGTCGTACGACCGACTGATGAAGCCTTTATCCCCGACGGCAAGAAACCGCTCGGCCCCGTAGGCAACACTCCTGAGTGTGGTTGACTGCCCCGGCAAAAACTGGCGTACGTTCCAGGCCTTGCCATCAACGGACGTCTGGATGATCGCGTCTTCGCCAACGGCAGCAAACAGGCCTGCACCAAAGGCGACGTCGCAGAAGAATTTGCCGCCTTTAAGCGACTGTGCCGTCTGGCCAACCTCATACTGTTTGCTGTCGGTTGACGTAATCGCCACATTAGCCGCGTGTGGTTTATCCATATCTACACCGTACCCACCTACCGCTACCGGCTGTTACCATAGGCTGCGCCCAGTAAGGTGGTGTTTTCGTTAAGCGTCAACGCTTTCCAGGTTGTACCATTCACCGACGAGCGAACAACCCCTGACTCACCCAGGCCAATAAACCGGTCATTGATATACCGCAGCCCATATAGCCCCGCTTCGACGCCCGGCGGGATGGTGGTCCAGCTACTCCCATCGGCAGACCAGACGAGTTTATCCGGCCCGGCTGTTGCCACGTACAGATGTTGGGTAGCGTCATAAGCTACGCCCCTGAGCATAGTTTGTGTACCCGAAACTGGTTGATAGGTCCAGGTCACCCCGTCTGGCGAGGTGAGTACAACGGCCGTCGTACCGCCACCGACGGCCACAAATCCGCCATTAGTTCCGGCAGTGATAGCGGTTATCCGAAAACCACTGACGGGTACCGTCTGGTTAGTCCAGTTTATACCATTGGGCGACGTAACGATGCGGCCAAACGCATCACCCACTACAAACTGACCATTTTGGTAGGCGACGGTGGTCAGTATATAGTCTGGATTGGACAACTGGGTTGTCCAGGATAATCCATTCGTGGAGGTGATAATAGTACCTTTCCAGCCCACGATCACAAATTTTCCACCGCTGAAGGTAATGCCCGTCAACGATTCAGTTGTACCGGATGCTGCCGGGCTCCAGGTTCGCCCGTCGGTAGAGGTAAGTATCTGGCCATTGTAGCCGACAACAACAAACCGGCCGTTTGCATACACAATGCCGGCCAATCCCTGCGACTGTTGAGCCCCATCGGCTTTGGTTGTCCAGACGAAGCCATCCGTAGATACCCGGATGATACCGTACTCGCCAACAGCAACGTACCTGCCAGCTCCGTAAGCCACATCCAGCAGGGTATGATGGGCTACATCGCCCAGGGCATGGGCTGACTGAGATGTCCAGGTTGTTTGTGCGTTGGCCACTAAAAAAGGCAGCAGTAACAGGCCGCTGAACAGCGACTGACGTAACCATGTGCCAATAGCGGTAGTACGTTGGCCGGTTACGGGCCGGGTGGAGGGGAATTGCTTCCGTATACTGACGGACAGCAGCGGTAGTGAACGAGTCATAAAATTGGTTGATTAGATAATGAATGGAAATAGGCTGGCCAGACGTACTAAACGAATGGCTGACTAATGAGGCAAATTTGGCTGATGCTGAGCCTGTTCGTCAAAAATTTTGGTACGAGTCGCCGGGTTTAGGTAGTTCAATCGTTGGCCAAAGACTATGAATCGTTGGTTAATACAATCGGGGTGGAAGCGGCATTTGGCGCGGTGATACGTAGGTATCCGTAACGGACAGCGCAGGGTCAGGCGGTGTAGGTGATGCGGATAGAACTTCCTCCGCCTTTAGGATCGTAGTTGGTTCGTATCGTACCCCAGCCAAAAACGCCCTCCCGGCCCAGTTTGGTAAGCAACCATTGCTGTAGCTGGGTTAAGGTATTCAGTTCATCAACTTCAGACCAGGTTTTCCAGCCCTGACTTAGGTCGAACCGGTCTGCTGCTACCACCAAATTGACCTGAAATAGTACGTCGCGATAAAAGCCAAACGTAATGATGTGATAGTTTTCGGCTACGATTACGTTTTTAACGGTCAGCCATTTCCAGCCGGTTTGCATGTCGCGGAGTACTTGGGATACTCCGAAATTGAACGTGGCTACCTGGTCAATGCGGTCACGGGGATTGATCTGAACGGTGGGCGAAAGGGTAATGCGGCCGGTTTTGGGGTCAATCATACAAACGGTTGATAAGGGGTATACGGCTTAGACGTCAGGGCGATACTCTGTTATGCAAAAGGGAATATACCACCCAACTCTTCTACTCGATTGGCCCGATCAAAAGCGCTAACGATGATCTATATACGTGAGTGATACAGCCCAGTTGCATTGGCCAGTTCAATACAGCAGTCGGCGCAGCCAGGCGGGCCACCGGGGCTGATCCAAAACCGCGTCTATTTGCTTCTGGTAGTGAATCCACTGCGTAGCGAAAATGGCACTCAGCAACCCCAATACCCAACCGACTGGCTGGTTGTCCGGCCAGTACCAGGAAACCAGCCGGAGTCGGTTACTGATGATAATGGTTACGAGACCACAGACTATAGTGGCCAGTCGACAAACGTTTCGCTTGAGCATGGTAGTCGATGGGCTTATACTCGATCCGTGCGCCCGGATAGTTGGGTGTCACGCGTGTTTTTCTGAACGGCAATGGCCGCAAACAGACTCAGCGTAAATGACATGGCGTAAAATCCTTTTTCGCTCAGGGTCAGGGTTGCATTCCACAGGCCAATGGTAAGCAGCAGCAAACACAGCAATACCGACACCCAGCTCAGACCGTAATATATGTTTGTGACGGGAATGCCCTCCAGCCGGTCGCGTACGCCTTTTTGCACGGAAACAGCCGAAAACAGGCCATACATGAGTACGGCGAAATAATATCCCTTCTCGTTTAACAGCATTTGCGCGTTCCACAGCCCGATAATAAAGGCTAACAGACCTGCGAATAAGGCGGCCCAGGCAGCCGCAACGAAAGCACCAGATGGTTGTTCCATGATAATAAACTGATTTAGTGAGTGTGAGATACTATTGATTCAGGTTGCATCAGGCCAACTGATGCATGGGGCAATCGCCCATTTTGATCGTAGCAACTGGCTGTTTGGAAACAGTCACCACGGGGCAAACCCCGGCGGGCGCACTAAGGTCGAGATGATCGCCGGGCTGTACCTCGTCAAGCAGCCGGTTGCTGACACTTCCGGGTTTGCCGGTTTCTCGTTTCACTACTATGCTGTAATACAATCCATTGGGCGTATCAGTAACGCGATACGGATGGGGCTGGAGCACCTGCTGTTCGGGCATAAACAAGCGTACGTTCAGGTATTGCCCCATTCCATAATCTGCCACAGCACCACCATCGGCCGGACACAGGTGGAAGGTGGCACTACCGTCCGCATCCGTGATTTTGGTGTTGACGGTAAATGGACGCCAGCCGGTCCAGCCCCCCGGCTTCGTTACCTGGGCCGAATACAGCCTGGCTTCAATACTAATCATCAGGCTGGCCAACTGCCCGTAAGCCGCTGTCCAGGCATCGAGTAGCGCCGGGGTAGCCGCTGTACCCAGCACCTCGCCGATGGAAGCAATCAGGTGGCGGCCAATAATGGTATAGTGTTCGGGCCGAACGGATAAGCTGGTGTGTTTGTGGCCAATGCGCTGCAACGCAGACAACAGCACGGACGGGTCGTCGATATTTTCGGCGTAGGCCAGTACCGCCATCGCCAGTGCTGTTGGTTGTCGGCCATCTTGCTGATTAGCCATATTGAAAGTATTCTTCAGTTCGGCATTGATCGAAAAAACGCGCTGGTAGAAATGAGTGGTCAGCAACAGGCCGCTTTCTTTCAGTACGGGTACGGTTGCTTTGATGAGTTGTTTCTGTTCGGTCGTCATTAGGGTTTGTGTTGACTTGCGGGAAGAGTCTAAAACAGGGAAGGCTACGTAGCGGCCCGTTTCTGAGCCACCAGATTCAGGGTTACTGACACCGTTCGGAGCGGTGGTTTATATGCAGAAACAGGTTGACTTTCTCCGGTTCCTGACCAACATGAACCGTGTACGCATCATTGACGGCTTTCCGGCCCAGGTGCAGCAGCCGATCCGCATTCCGGTAATTGAGCGACCAGGCCACCAGATCCATGTAGGATTTTGAGGGATGATTATCGGCAAAATTGCCAACGATCAACTCCCCGTCGGTCGTTAGATACTGCGCAAACCGGCTGATAAGCTGTACAAACTGCCGGTCGTTGAAATAGTCGAACAACCCCGCCGACCAGATCATATCGTACTGGCTGTCCGGCATGAACCGGAACACGTTTTTCTGAACGAACCGAACATCATCTGCGGGACTGGTAAATTTCTGTTTGGCGTAGGCAATAGCGTTGCTGTCCAGGTCAATACAATCGGCAATGATTCGGTAATCAGGATTTTCGGCAATGAACTCAGCCAACTCGGTGCAGGGGCCGCTGGCCAAATTTAGCAGGCGAATCTCCGTCCGGTTATGCCGCTGCATGTACGCTTTGACCACTTCCTTGAAATACGTTTTGCGGTTGCGAACGGCCCGGCAGGCGGCATGGTTTTGCAGGAATAGATCCCACTTGCTGTAGTGCTGGTCGGTGCTGATGTGCCAGGTATACATACGCTCGATAATCTCGAAATCACCCGCATAGCCGTGGGGTTTGTTGAACATGAAGCCCTGCATAGTCTGGTTGGACAGCGTTGTCCCGAACTCGGTCCGAATGCTGGCAATTTCGTCATCCGTCAGCAGACCGGCCTGAATCTGGTTGCTCAACCGGATCATCAGGTTATCAACGCGCTGATAGTCCTGCACGTCAGGGCCACCCTGACGGACTAATTTTTTAATTTCTGCCTTCATAAACGAAGTACCCGGTGCGTACGCAATAGCTTCCATTGGTTGTGCTGTTTAGTTACTTATGAGATCGTGAATACATGCCCGCCCGGTTGCCGGACGCTGGTGGTCTTTGCCAGTGATTATGTTGTAAAAGTGGTGGTCCTATGGCGGTCTCTCAAAAATTTAACTATGAGTCGCGGTAAGTAGCTGCTAAACCGTACGGCAATGGCGTTGAGCCGTTTACGCGACCGTCACAGATGGATAGGTTGGTTGGGCATCGGTCAATTCTGGAACAAAACAAGCCCCCCGACGCGAAGGACGGGGGGCTTGTTGCCGTAGCGATAGTGCGCTGTCAGCGTATGTGGCGAGCCTGAGCGGGATAGTATGTTCAGCTACCTGAGCGAATTAGAAGGTCGGTAACGTATCGGCCAAAATGTATTCATACTCCTTACTGTCCAGCCCAACTCCGGTTAGCGCATTGACGCTCGTACGATTCGACACGTACCCATTAGCGTTCAATACATAAGCGAATTTAGTATCCTGTTCCACCTGATTTGTCATCAGATTTTTCCGGATCATGCGCTTCACCAAATGACTACTGGCGTTGCCAAAAACGGCCAGATATGTATCGTTAAGAAGACCATGCCATTGAAAGTTCAACTGAGCGTTCAACGGATACGTATCCGACAGTAGAGCGGGTGCCTCCACCAACTTGTAAGCAAACGTACACTCTTCTTCGGCTACAGCTCCTTCGCTCCTGACCACCTTACTTAGGTCACCGTCTGCATTATAGGCGTACTCGTACAGGAGCGTATTGGGGCTGGCATAATTTGTCCAGGTTTTTAACCGGCCCTGCCCATCGTAGGTATATGATGAGTTATATACGTACTTCTGTTTAGTCATGCCGCCATCTGGATAGATATAGGCCCTGTACTGAAAGCAGCGGCCATTGAGGTCGAGCACGTATGTCTCTTCAGCATAGACTTTATTACCGTAAGACGTTGTCGCTTTAACCGACTGAGTACTCTCATAGGTGTAGTCCAGGCGTTCGCTGGTGTTGCCTGGAATGTCCGCGCCATAAATTACGCGCTTCAACCGACCATCCGGGTAATAATTCAGGGTCTGCGGTCCGTCTTTTACAAGTGTGTATTTCGGGAGATTGACCGGAATTACGTCGTTTGCACTTTGCTTAGCGGCTCCTTCGGGCTGCCCGTGATTGACCAGGTTATCGTTCTGGCAAGATATGAAGCCGATGGCTACGGCAAGGGCAAGGGTGATTTTTAGAAATAAGGTATCCATTGATACTGGTTTTTTTGATTGGTTGGGAGTTGCTTTTGACTGGCAAGGAGTCGTTTGCAGAAACGCTTTAGGCTTAGTTGCCCAGCGTCAGAAATCGTTCCGGAGTGGACGGGTCCGGGGCAGTAGTCTGCAACCGAATCGACTTGACGATGATGTCTTTCCCCTGTTTTATGCGCAGCGTGTACGTGCCGTCATTAAGTTCGTTCATATCAAAAACCTGACTGAACCGTTCGCCTTTTTTGGGTAAGTGGTCGTGATAGAGTTCGTCACCCATTGGCCCCGTCAATTGTACCAGGACAAGTTTGTTTGGTTGTTTTTCAACGGCCAGACAGATTTTGTTGGCCTGCTTTGTTGGGTAAACGCCGACGATGAGCGCAGCAGGCGTTTCGGTGGTTTGGGCGAAGGTGGCCGAACCGGCCGATAGCAATGTTCCTGCGATCAGGGCTTTGGTGAATGCATTGTGTAACATGATTTCGATGGTTTAAAAATGTTGTTTACTGTTTTTTTTTGCCTACTCTGGGTCAGGTTTTCGGCGTCCCCTGCTGTATTGTGATGTAAAGGTGAGGGGCGTACCGGGGGGCATCAAAAGTTTCGCCCTGAGTGGCTATGATCGGTGCGTTGAATCGTAGGCCATTGGTGATGAGCCGTTTTACGGGATTATGTTCATGCCCGTCATCCCAAATAACGGGGCAATAAAAAAGCCCCCGCGCAAATGGCGAAGGGCTTCAGCTAACCGGATTGACTCATTCGGTCGCTACGCTTCCTGGAGGATAGCGTGGGTGAGCGCGTCATAACAGGCAATCCAGGCCTGCTGCACATCGGCATTCCAGTCGGCCCCCAACCCCCGCTCCAGGGTCCAGAGCAGGGCCTCTTTAACGTCTTCGTAGTGCTGAGGCTGTACGCCGTACCCGGCGTGGCTTCGGGCCAGGGCCCTGATCTCCTGCGCTACGGTGTCGGGCCGGTCTATGCGGGCCACAATGATACTCAGCATGTCAACAAACTTCTGGTACTGGCTGGCCATCGGCCCTTTAAACATGGGACGCAGCGCCGGATATTTAAAAAATAGCCGGCCGTAAAAAACATCACCCAGCACGGCCGGGTCTACCTCGCGGAGTAGTTTCCAGGTCTGCTTCACTACTTGGAGTTGTTGGTTCGTCATCATAAAAACGCCTGGTGGACTTCATTACCCAATAAATGACCGAATAAAGGCCCCGGCTACCAATTTTTTTAACATGAATCGTCTGTATGGAGTGTTCAGTCGTACGAAAGTAGGCACCATTCGGTGTCTGACCGCCTGCCAAACGGTTCGTTTCTCATTTTGCGTCACTGAAACCGGGATCGAGACGGTTCATAGTCGGAAACTTGCGTTTACTGTCGGAAACTAAGAGTTTTAGAGCAAATTCTCTGATCAACCCGATCCTGCCATGAACGCGCTCATTATTGAAGACGAAAAATTAGTGGCCCTCGAACTGACGGCCAGCCTGGCAGAGGTTGATCCGGGTATTAAAATTGTCGGTACAGTCAGCAGCGTGAAAACGGCCCTGCGGTGGTTCGCCGAAAATGCCGAGCCGGATGTTATTTTCGCCGACATTCAGCTTTCCGACGGGATCAGCTTTACCATCTTCGAGAAGTTTGCCATTTCGTGTCCCGTTATTTTCACCACAGCCTACAACGAACACGCCATCCGGGCCTTCAAAGTAAACGGCATCGACTACCTGCTCAAACCCGTCGATCACGACGAACTGCGGCATGCCGTTGCTAAGGCCCGCGCTTTAACCAAAAACCAGGGCAAACTGGTTGTCGACGTGCAGAAACTCATGGCTGCGCTGAACACCCCGGCCGCACTCAAATCAGTTTACAAAGAGCATTTTCTGGGTAACGCCCGCAATAGCTGGGTACCGGTCAAGGTAGCCGATGTAGCCTATATTATGCGCGACGAACTGAACTTTATGGTTACCACCAGCAGCGAACGCTACCTATTGGATTACGACACGCTGGACGAGATCGAAACCATGCTCAACCCCGACCAGTTTTATCGCGCCAGTCGCCATTGTCTGGTTAATATCAATGCCGTGCAGAGCGTAAAAGGACTGGCCAACCTGAAGCTGCAACTCGTGTTGAAAACGCCCAATCATCAGGTTAGTATCGACATCAGCCGCGACAAAGCCCCTTCATTCAAAAAATGGCTGGAGAAATGAGGACCTACTTTTCCATCCATAACCGTTGGTTAATTGGGTTGCTGATTAGTCTGGCCGGTCCTGTTGTGGGGCAGGAACGGCCATCTAGACTTGAATTCGGGCATGTTCGGGAGCAGGAGGGCCTTTCGTCACGAAAAATCTACTGCCTGCTGCACGACCGGGACGGCTTTCTGTGGGTCGGTACCAACACGGGCCTCAATCGCTACGACGGCACCCATTTTGTGCAGTTTAGGCACCAGCGCAACAACCCGCACTCGCTGCTCAACAACCAGGTGTATGCGCTCTGTGAGGATAAGCGGGGCCGTATCTGGGCCGCTTTTGAAAACGGAGTCAGTTGCTACGATAAGGTAACGGGTCGGTTTGAACACATCACCACCGTTGGCAACAAACCCCTGGGCATCTGCAAAAATGTCCGCTGCGACCGGGCGGGCAATATCTGGTTCACCAGCCGCAACCGGGGTCTGTTCGGCTATACCACCAAAACCGGTTTGGTGCGGTACTATACTGCCTATCCGACTGACAGTACCGGGGGCGTCCGCACCTTGCCCAATGGATTGGTAGAGGACCCGTATCGGCCGGGTTTCTGGATGGCCGAAGTGCATGGCCTGCGGTACTTCGACACGGTCAAAAAACAGTTTATTACCTTCCGCAACGTCCCCCAACCGAATCCGGTACTGTCTCCCAACGATGTGTCGGCGCTGGCTGTGGATGGAGATCACCTGCTGATTGCCGACCATACCGACCGCAGCATTCTGGTGTATGACCTGCGCACGCAGCAGGTACTGAAGCGCATCAGACCCGATAGCCCACAGGACCGAACCCACTTTTTTGTGGCTACTATTTTCGTGGACCGTCGGCACAACCTGTGGGTGAGTACCTGGGGGGCAAAATCGTTTCACATCGACGCCCAAACGGACCGGGTAACGCCATTGGGCCACGCCAAATCCGAACCCGCATCGTTAGGTGCCGATGTTATTTTGTCAGGCTGGCAGCAATCCGACGGAACCATCTGGCTGGGTACGTCCAATGGACTGGCCTACACCAATCCGGAACGGAATTTACATGATGTGTATAACCTGGAGTCATTGTTTCCGGCCCTGACCGATGAGCGCGGCATTATCTCCTTCGCCGAAGACCCGGACGGGTCGTGGTGGCTGGGTACGTCCATTCGGGGATTGCTGCACTACGTACCGGCTACCAACCGGCTCGATGTCTATCCCCTGCCCGATAATACGAACCAATATCCCTGGGGACTGCCCATTACGGGTCTCGACCAGCGGGGGGAGGAGTTACTAGTGGGGTCTGATACTGCGGTTTATCGTTTCAACAAACGGACGCACCAGTTTCGGGCGATAGGGTTACCCCCGTCGGCCCGGTCCGTTTATCTGCGAACATTTCGGCTTATCGGCAATCAGTACTGGGTCTTTGGTGATGGAAAACGGGCCTTTGCCTACGATCTGACCCGGCAGCAGTGGCAAACCTACCCAATCCGGTCGGCCAGTACCGATCCCCGGTTTCTGGTGCGTCAGAGCCTGCTCGACCGGCGTGGCAACTTATGGTTAGATATTTATCCCGAAGGATTCGCGCGGTTCTCTCCACAGCGAAAGGAATTTATCGTGACCGACACCCACCAGGCCGATTACGAAATCACGTTGAATTCCCTGACCGAAGACCGGGACGGCTCCTTTTTGATGGCAACTGATATGGATGGTCTGGTCACCTACGACCCGGTTCGCCGTCGGGATACGGTTCGGGCCGAAAATGAAGCCATGACCCTCAGCCAGTGTACGGCCGCCCGGCCCGACCGCTTCGGCAATACCTGGGTGGCCAACCTGAATCTGGTTTCGGTGATTACAGCGGGTAAAAGACAGGTTCTCAACTTCCGGCTCCCCATCAATGAGTACACGACAGTTTATAATACCTACCTGTTTCCGATGCGGAACGGGCATATTCTGTCGGCTCAGAAAGGCCATCTGGTCGAGTTTAAACCCGAAAACCTGCACCCCGCCCGCAGGCTGTCACCCGTGCTGCTCAACCGGCTTCGGTTGAACGATACCACCCTGTTGCTGCACGGACAAACGCCCCCCATCCGTCTGAAAGCTGACGATAACTCGTTTATGATTGAGTTTAGTACGCTGGCGGTTTCGGCGAGCCAGCAGTATCGGTATAAACTGGATGGTTACGACGACGACTGGAAAGAATCGGGTACCCAAACCAACGCCGTTTACACCAAACTCCCTGGTGGCGAGTACGTCTTCCGGGTCGAGGCTGTAGCGGGCGACAGGCCAAGTCGGGAAACTACGCTGGCCATTCATGTCGACACGGCTTTTTATAATACCCGCTGGTTTCGGACGGCACTACTTTTTCTGTTGCTGGGGCTTATATACTGGTTTTATCGGTACCGCGTCCAGCAAACAGCCCGGTTGCATCATTTTCAGATTCAGACAACCCGGCTCGAACGCGACAAGGCTCAGATTCAATACCAAAACCTGATTAATCACCTCAACCCGCATTTTCTGTTCAATAGCCTGACCTCGCTTAACAGCCTGATTATTACTAAACCGAAAGAAGCCTCATTATTTCTGCGAAAGTTATCGGCAATTTACCGGTACATCCTTCAGAACAAAGACAAGGAATTGGTTAGCCTACAGGATGAATTAACCTTTGCTCAGAATTACATCGACCTTCAGACCACCCGCTTCGGCGACGACCTGCGCATTACTATCAATGTGGACGCGGCATACCTAAATCACCGGATCGTGCCCGTCACGATCCAGAATCTGCTCGAAAACGCCATCAAACACAACATCATTGATGACGAATGTCCCCTGAATATCCAGATTTACACGGAAGTAAATACGCTGCTGGTGATGAACACGCTGCAAAAAAAGGACTTTGTCGAGACATCGAACAAACAGGGTTTAGCCAGTCTGAAATCGCTGTATGGTTACCTGAGCGATCGTGAAATCGGCGTAACGCAAACAGCCACTCAGTTTATCGTAGCGGTGCCGCTGCTCTGAATGCAGCACCTGTCAGGTGAGCCGTCAACGGCTACCAGGTAAGGATAGTTGGTAGGTCTGGTGATAAACCATCAGGCAACATTCGCCATCGGTACGGATGAGGTTATACGTTCCCGCTAACTAAACAGTCGACGCAGCCAGCCCGGCAGACCCGGATGGCCGGAAGCCGCGTTCTGTTGCTTCTGATGGTGGAACCATTGGAAAGCAAAAAAGGCACTTAGTAGCCCCAAGGCGGCTCCCATTGGCTTATCGTCCTGCCACTGCCAGGTAACCATATCTATTCGGGTACTGACGGTAATGGCAAACAGGGCACTTAGGATAGTTGCCAGTCGGCACAGGTTTCGCTTTTCCATAATCATCGTCGAGAAGGGACGATACAAACGTACGGGGAAGCCAGATAAGGGGGTTAGCAGGCCTGTAACATTCTATAGCACGGTTGTAACGCGGACGGCAATAACCGGTTATTTTGGCCAACACCCTATTTCAAACCCATTTTATAACATCGCGTGGCTGATAGGTAATGGAAAAAGCAAGGACGAAAAATGGTAACTGACGCTACGCTTCAGCTACCGATCACTAAGTATCATCAGGTATTTTCCGGCAGCGATGATACCTTACCAACACTATCGGCTCCTCTATGAAATTAATCATCCGCTCCCTGCTAATCAGCGTTGGTTTACTCGTCGGACTACCGCACGGGGTAGCCGCTCAGCAGAGCAAACGGGATAGCCTGGAAAATCTCCTCAGGCATACCGGCACCGACACCAATCGGGTAATCCTTCTCAACAAAGCGGTTAGTTTGTACTTCAGCAATAATCCGAAAAAAACGAAGCAATACGCGGAGCAGGCCCTACAGCTTTCCCATCAACTCAAGTATGGGCGCGGTCTGGGCCGCAGTTATCTCAGTGTGGGCGTTTATTACTGGTCACAGGGCCAGTACAAGCAGGCCATCCAGTTCGCAAATACGGCCCTGCCTTACTTTTATACCCTAAACGACCAGAGTGGCCTGGCTTCGGCGTATAGCACCATCGGCCTGAACCTACGTAGCCTCGGCGATTTTTCGCAGGCAACATCATACTACTTCAAAAGCCTGCGGGCAAGCGAAAAAGCGGGCGATCTGGCCTCCGTCGCCAAGACGTATAACAACATTGGCATCGTATTCAAGTACCAGGAAAAATACCACCAGGCCCTACACTATTACTGGCAGTCCTTTCGTGAAAGTGCCGATGTTGATGCGCGTAATCAGGCCGGTGTGTTAGCGAACATCGGCGTCATCTACCAGCTCAAAAAAGACAACACCAACGCCATTTCCTACCTGAATAAGGCCCGTAGCCGCTTCGCTGCACTGAATGAGCCAATGGGGCTGGTTATCTGCGACAACGATCTGGGCGAGACCTATTCCCGGATGAAGCAGTATGACCGGGCCGAAACCAGTGTTCAGCGGGCTTTGCAGGCCGCTACTCAGTTGGGCTACACCCCCGGTATTATATCGAGTTTGCTGTCGCTGGGCGAAATCCGGTTGCAGACCGGACGGGCGGATGAGAGTTTCCAGTTTTTTAATAAAGGGCTACCTCTGGTCGAAGCCCTCAAACAGCAGCAGGGTCGGTTACGGGTGTATAAGGGGTTGGCGAAGGCCCATGCGCAGACGGGCGATTACGCCAACGCTTACCAATTTCAGTCGAGGTGGGTGGCCCTGAAGGATTCGGTCTTTAACGAGGAAAGTACAAAAAAAATAGCCGGGGTGCAGGCCGAATACGAATCGGAAAAGAAGCAGGCCGAAATAGAATTATTGAAGAAGGACCAGCGGGTGGCCCAGCTGTGGCGCAATGCCGTTGGTGCTGGTTTACTGGCCGCGCTGATTATTGCTACGCTGGTCGTGAGTCGCCAGCGGCTGAAAATCCGTAACGATCAGATACTACTGACGCAGGGCAAAGTCGTTGCCGAAAAGAATCAGCAACTCGAAACGCAAACGCACCTGCTGGAAAATCAGGCCGTTGTGCTCACCACGCAGGCCCGTCAGCTTCAGGAATTGGATGAAGCCAAAACCCGTTTCTTCACCAATGTCACGCATGAATTCCGGACCCCGTTGACGCTTATTATCGGTACGTTGAGTGAGAAACTGCACCTCATGGCCGAAAACGCAGAAACCATCATTCGGCGGGCCGAGGTATCGGTTATGTACCGCAATGCCGAACAATTGCTGCACCTGATTACTCAACTGCTCGATCTGTCCAAACTTGAATCTGGCCGGCTAAATCTGCACCGGCAAACCGACGACATAAAACCCCTGCTGAATGGAGTGGTCTCCATGTTTTCGTCGCTGGCCGGGCAACGCAACATCCGACTCTCGGTCCAGCTCTCGCCGGAAAGCCTGTCGGTCAGTCACGATGCCGATCAACTGGAAAAAGTAGTAACCAACCTGCTGGCCAACGCCTTCAAATTCACGCCCGATGGCGGAGAAATTACGGTACAGGCCATCCCCGTTCAGCTTGACGGCCACGGGTTTGTTCAGGTAACCGTCGACGATACGGGCCCTGGCATTGCGCCGGAGCAGGCCGACCGGGTTTTTGAGCGATTCTACCAGGGCGAAGCGTCCCGCGCCGACCGGCAGCCCGGCACGGGGGTTGGGTTGTCATTAGTGAAAGAGATTATCGAACTGCATCAGGGTACGATTCGCATCGACAGTAAGCCCGGCGCGGGAGCCCGATTCGTGGTGCGGCTTCCGTTTGTTGCGTCAGACACGTCAGACAAGACAGTGGCCAGCTCAGTTCTCCCCAGACCACGTCAAACCGACCGATTCTTTCTGGCCGCCAGTCCGAACCACCTGCCGGTTGCCGCCCCCCTGATTCAGGGCCATGATAAGCGGCCACTACTGCTGTTGGTGGAAGATAATGACGACGTACGAACCTTTATCCGTGACCTGATGCAGCCCATCTACCGGGTGCTGGAGAGCGCGAATGGTCGTCAGGGCCTTCAACTGGCGCAGGATCACCTGCCCGACCTTATTATCAGCGACTGGATGATGCCCGACATGAACGGCATTGATCTTTGTTACCACGTTAAAATCGATGAGGCTACCAGCCATATTCCGTTCATCCTGCTGACGGCACTTTCGTCGCAGGACAAGCGCCTGACGGGTCTCCAGACCGGGGCCGATGAGTACCTGACCAAACCATTCGACGCCCGCGAGTTACTGATCCGAAGCCAAAACCTGATCGCTACCCGTCGGCAACTGCACGAGCGTTTCAGTCGGGATATCCGAATCCAGCCGAAGGATATTACGGTGACCTCGGCCGACGAAAAGTTTCTGGCGCGGGTCATGGCTATCGTTGAGGTTAACCTCGGCAATGCTGACTTTACGGCTGAGCAGTTTGGGCAGGAAGTGGGCCTGAGCCGCATGCAGCTACACCGGAAACTCGTTGTCCTGACGGGCGTAGCAGCCAGCGATTTCATCCGGCTCATGCGGTTGAAACGGGCCGCTCAACTGCTGGAAGGGCGGACCGGTAGTGTGTCCGAAATTGCTTACAGCGTGGGTTTCAATTCACTGTCTTATTTCGCTAAGTGCTTCCGAGAGCAGTTTGGCATGCTGCCAACCAACTATCAGGGGAAGGCGTCTGTCCCCGTTTAGCAGTTTACGAAGCCCGTCCTAGCTGACTACACCAAGAATTCCCCGCTGCACACAACGGGGAATTCTTGGTGTAGTCAGACTCAATCGCATAGCGGCTTGACTCTACAAAAAACGGCTCAGGGGCAATAGCATACGACTCAGGCAACGTAATGACCCAATGGTGGAAAAATTGTTGCCGACGGGGCTGGCAGCCGCCACTTTTGTAACACCCAACGCCACGGTGTGCGCTGGCAACCATCAAATCAAACGCCATGAATCCATTGACCCTAACATCTGAACAGCCTTACAGTGACGCTGGCCTGAACCATGTTTACAACCTGCTTTTTTGCGACAATATTGATCTGTACAAATCAGACACCCAATCATCCGCGTATCCGTGGGATTGTCTACTGGCTGACGCCCCCGATTATACGCAGGTAAAGATCGTTGCAGCTGATCAAACCCTTGAGGCCAGACAACGATTGCTGGCTTATCATCTGTTAGCGGCCAATGCGCCCATTCAGCACAAAGAACTGTTAGTGGTAATTATCGAAGTGGCTTTGCCAGATGGCCTTGATGTGTTGGCCGCCTTCAGCGATGGCACGGCCCGGTACATCAATCAGTCCGAAAAGCTGCTGGTTTGGGAAACCAAAACTACTGAATCCAGCCAATTGATCGGCCAGCTTTTTATGAACAGCGGTCAGGTGCTGAAACACATTGGCCGGTGTGAAGGCGAACGCCGACCATTTCCAACCGCTGGTACCGCCCGCCTAACGTTCTTAGTTTCCGACGGACTGTATTTTGGTGAAGGCCCATTTGAAACGCTATACGCTGACCCGATGGGCGGCCCGGTAATCAACTCAGCCATCCAGCTGATGACTTATTTGACTCAACAGGTAGTGTAGAGACGACAAGAACGCTAACACGGACCATACCCAACTCTGGTCATTTACAAATCAATTAAACAACCATAAAGCAATTACTAACCAACATAATTATGAATACATCTTCCCCTACTGCCTTCCGTGTTTCACTCCTCAGCAATTATGTTGCCGTACTGAAAAAATATACTCACTTTGACGGGCGCGCCCAGCGCAGTGAGTACTGGTACTTCTTCTTGATTAATGTACTCATTTCTCAAGGGTTGAATTTGACTAACACCTTCCTCTTCAACGGATCAGTAGTGGTTGGCTGGCTGATTATTCTGTTCAATCTGGCTATTCTGATTCCGTCAGTAGCCGTTGCCGTCCGGCGAATGCACGACGCAGGCAAGAGCGGGTGGTACGTGCTTATTCCAGTTTACAACTTGATTTTGGCCTGTACTGAAAGTGTCAAAGAGAGCAATCAGTATGGGGCTAATCCCAAAACAAAAGGTTGATCAAATCCATTCTCGCTATAATGCTGTAGGCTATAGAGTACAAAAAAAACTTACTTTCGAAATCCGGTGATTTTTGACTGACAGTGGTTTTTGGCTTTAATATGGCCACTCGTACTGTTAGGACTGATTTTTGAGTTGTACACTGCGCCCCTTGAACTGGACCACTTTGCTGGATAACGAAGTTGTTAGTTGATTTTATTCTTTACTTGATTTAACTCCCCCCTTTAATACCTCCATAGGCGTTTGGTAGCCCAGTCCCTGGTGGAACCGACGGTGGT
>JACMPG010000206.1 GCA_014377625.1 Spirosoma sp. | reverse complement strand
TCGAGAGTGGGTTCGATGGACTGATAGCCCGCGCCGGGGCTGCCGTTGGCCAGGACATGGATGACGGGATCGCCCGCTACCATACGTTCGGAGATGACAGCAGTGGTTTTTTTAAGCTCGGCGAGTTCGGCTTTGCTCACGCGCTTGCGCCAGACCCGCCCGGCCACCGTAGCGAGGGCCGCGTCGGGGTGTCCCTGAAACAGGACCGTGCCTTTGTTCACGATGGCCATATCACGGCAGAGTTCCTGCACGTCTTCTACGATGTGGGTGGAGAGGATAATGATGCGGTCTTCGCCGAGTTCGCCGAGGAGGTTCAGGAAGCGGTTGCGCTCGCCGGGGTCAAGGCCCGCCGTGGGTTCGTCCACGATAATCAAATCGGGGTTGGCCAGCAGGGCCTGTGCAATGCCGAAGCGTTGCTTCATGCCGCCCGAATAGCCGCCGAGGCTCTTGGTGCGGACGTTATAGAGGTTGGTTTTGTGGAGCAGGGCCGCTACGGTTTCTTTCCGCTCCCGGCTGTTGGTAATGCCTTTCAGCACGGCAAGGTGATCGAGCAGCGTTTCGGCGGCAATACGCGGATAAACCCCAAACTCCTGCGGCAGATAGCCCAGTCGCTGCCGGAGTGCGTCGGGCTTGGCAAAGACGTCGATGCTGCCGAACGGACCGTCGAAAATAATGCTGCCGCTATCGGCTTCCTGCAGCGTGGCAATAGTCCGCATCAGGCTCGATTTGCCCGCGCCATTGGGGCCGAGCAGCCCGAACAGCCCCGCACCCATCGTGAGCGAGACATCGCTAAGAGCCTTCACGCCGTTACCGTAGGTTTTGGTGAGATTGGAAATGGTCAGGTTCATATAAAAGCAGTTGTAAAGGATACAGCATCAAAAGTCGGTTTGCTGATACCAGTTTACAACAATCTTCTTTGAACACCACTCCTGGTGTGACCAACCCCCCAAAGTTTGGGATGAAGGGCGGTTTGGGCGTTGGTCAGTCAGTTGGTGAGTTGGGTGGGGGGGGCTGACTGCGGGGTTTACAGCGGTCGCGCCAGTTCTGTTGCATCTGCTCGCGCTGTTCGGGCGTGAGCTGCCGCCAGCGTCCGGCCATTTTCTGCTTCCACTCGCGCCCACCGTCCGCCCCACGGCCAAACCCGCGCCCGGCTCCGCCGTACCGGCCAAATAGAATCCGGCTCAGCAGCAACAGGCCCAGTGCCTGCCAGAACGTAATGGCAGAAACACCCAGAATGTCGGGCAACAGGGCATTCCAGAGTCCCATCACCACAAATCCCGCCAATACTCCGAGCAGAAGACCGAAGCCAATGAAGCGCAGACCGCGCCAGAACCAAAATTGGCGATGGCGTGGATTCCGGGATTGATTCGATGTAGGTTGTTCGTTGGCCATGGTTAATAGTCGTTAAAAAAGTCGTCGTACAAATTTTGTAATCTCCGGCGCAGGTGCAACACAGCATAGCGTTTGCGTGACAGCAGCGTGTTTACCGATACGCCCCACTCGTCGGCCATGTCTTTAAAACTCCGGTCTTCCAGTTCGTGCTGCACAAATACGTCTCGCTGTTCGGCGGGGAGTTCGGCCAGGGCGTCGGTGAGGGCGTTCATAAGGGTTTCACGGAAAAATTCACGTTCGGGACCGGCCTCGTCGGCAATGGCCAGCCAGTCGCCCAGCACAGGTGCATCGGTTTCGTCATCGTCGTACAGGGCGTCGGTGAGCGAGAGTGGTTGTCCACCCCGCCGGTTGCTGCCCCGGTACCAGTCGCTGATTTTGTTACGGGCCACGGCAAACAGCCACGATGCCACCCGCCCAATGGGCTTAGCTGCCCGATACGCTTCGGTAAGTTCCACAAAAACATCCTGCAAAATATCTTCGGCATCATCAGGGTCGGGCAGTCGCTTCCGGATGAACGACAACAACCGCCCCCGCTCCTGCCGAACGGTATCGCCCAGCGTCTCACCCGGCTCCGCCAGTGGGGGCGAAACCGGCGCGGCAGGATCGCGTTCGGGTGTAGGATCGGAACTAAGGGATGTTGTATTCACGGATTGATTCTGTTCTCACATAGGTAGTCGGAAGTTGTGGCAAAAATATTGTTTGTCAATGCAAAAAATAGGGTGTTGGCACTCCAGAACTTCGCCGGGGGCATTCTAATTTCCTTCTAATACGGACTTAATCTCATTTTCACCTGCCAATCTGACCTTTGTTACGTTCGCTATGCGAATACTCGCCTGCTGTCTTTCTTCATCAACAAGTCTGACCGGCAGGTCGAAGGGGTGTAATGCGGAAAAAGGCCGGACAGTTGACCGGCCTTTTTTAATACTGCAACGCCTGCTCATCCGCGTAGCGCCAGGGCCAGTACTGATCGTATATGCATTGGTGGGCGGGCTACACCCCGGTAATAGCCGCGAGATGATTGCGCACATTTTTCTGGTTCATCATAATCGAGTTTGTTTCAAACTGGTTATTAGTGCTAAAACACATCTTCAACTTACATCCGAATGAGTCGTAACACGCTACATCAACGCATTGGGAAACCTTTATTACAGCCCTTCACCGAATTCTTCCGCCAGGAAGCTGCCAGTGGTATCGTACTACTTATCAGTAGCCTGGCTCGAGCACATCCTGCACTGGCCCGTAGCCTTTGTGGTGATTCCGCTGTTTGCATTCTGCAACACCAGTATTCATTTCGACCCGGCTACGCTGGGTCAACTGACCGACCCGCTGGCTATGGGTATTATGGCTGGACTGTTGCTTGGTAAACCCATCGGTATTGTCTTGCTGTGCTACGGGGCCGTGCAACTGGGCTGGGCCGCGCTGCCAGCGGGCGTACACTGGCGGCAGCTGATTGGCGTGTCGATTCTGGCGGGTATTGGCTTCACCATGTCGATATTCATTACCCTGCTGGCTTTTGCCGGGCAACCCGCGTTGCAGGACGGGGCCAAAGTCACTATTCTACTGGCCTCGCTCGCAGCAGGATTACTGGGTTACTTCCTGCTCAGACAAAGCGCAGATGTACTGGAGAACGAACCGGCGCGGGCTACATCAACGACTAGGAATACCCGACCCGACGTATTGAATGGGGACGATACCGGCGTCGCGGGCGTCGCCGATATTGACGAACGCGTAGCCCGGCTGTAGATTCTGCATCTGGCTTTCGTGCTGCGTAAAAAGATCGTCACCTGCGTTCATAGCCGCCACAAACGATTTGAGTACCACCTGCGTAGGCGTATCGGTACGATCAGCCAGCAGAATTTTATAGAGAGGGCTATCGGCTACGTCGGCGGTGCGGGCATCGGCGCCGAGGAGGGTGGTTTCCAGATAGGCCTGGTGCGACCCGTCGGGCGACATATCGAAGCCGACGAACATATGCCCCGGCACCACTACCAATATGGGGTTAATACCAATCCGGCGCAGCACCGACGCCAGCAATACGCTGCCATCCACACAGTTGACTTGGGCGGTTTGTATGCTCTCGTCCAGCAGCCGCACATACTGCGACACGACACCATTGAGCACCGGCTGAACTACGGGACTATTGCTATACCGAATGCCGCGCTCCTGCAACACCCGCCAGACGGCCGCCACCTGCCGGTATACGTCGGATTCACTGCCCACATCGCCGGTGAAGGTATCGACGTATTTTTTCTGGAGAGCTTCCTGCAAAATAGCGTCTACATACGGATGGTCCTCGTTCACGTAGGCCGCAAACACATAGTCGATGGGCGTTTCGGTATCGGTCGAGTCCACGACAGAGAACGGGCAGTCGTTGATGGCGTGTACGGGCAGTATTTCGGTACGGGATGTTTGCGCCTTCCCGTTAATGGTCAGGCTATACGTAATAGTCGTGGTTACGGCTTGCCGAAGGGCGGCCAGCTGCGCCGGGCTGTACGTAATGCGGGGCGTGATGAGGTACTCCTCCCCTACCTGAGGCAGCGTAGCTTCCAGCACCACCGGCTCAAATAGCGACACGTCACCGCCGGAACGGAGGTCAAGCCGAACGGTAGTGTTGGCGCGGGCGGGTGTAATGATAATACCCATCAGCCCCTTTGAATCGCCAAATGTGTACTCGTCGCGGGTGGTATCGGCGGGGTTAAGTGTCGATACAGCAATGGCAAACGACGGATAAAAATCGCCGAGTTCATGGTACGGCTTCCAGGTCTGCGCCAGGGCGGGCAGAGAAAGAAGGGTGATAAAGAGGAAGGTAGATTTCATGAGAGATTATAGCCTGGAGCGAGTAGCCCAGACCGGTGCGCTGGTCCGGGCTACTACTACGCATACACAATACCCGCTTCGGCCCGAACGGTATCTAACAGGGTCATCAGGTTCAGGCTGTCGATGAGCGACCAGACAGGGCTTTCGGTACGGCCTTCGGCGAGGCACTGCATGACGTGAACGGCTTCATAATCGTAGCCGAAGGTCTGGCGTGGAAACGTCATCGGTTCGGGGTCGTGGCCGCTGCGTTCCAGCGTCAGACCAATGGTTTCGTGCCAGCGGCTGTGGACCCGAATCTGCCCCCCGGTGCCATGAACGAAGGCTTCGCAGGGGGTTGTGGTACGGAGGGTACTATCCAGCATGGCCAGTTCGCCATTGGGGTAGGTCAGCACCATGCCGCACTGCTCGTCAACACCCGTATGCCCAAAAATAGCCGACGCCTTCACCCGCTCCGGCATACCCAGCATCAGGTACGACCAGAACAGCGGATAGATACCAATGTCCAGCAACGACCCGCCCCCTAAACTTTTGTTGAATAGTCGCCGGTCGGGCAGAAACGGCGCAGCAAAGCCAAAATCGGCCCGGACGCCCGTCACGGTGCCAATGGCTCCGTCATCGACCAGCTGCTTTGCCCGTTGAATAACCGGCATGAACCGGCTCCAGAGGGCTTCCATCAGAAAAACCTGTTTCGCCCGCGCCGTATCGACCATTTCCCGCACCTGCTGGCTGTTCATAGCAAACGGCTTCTCGCCCAGCACCGGGATACCACCCTTGAGCAGCATCAGCACATTGTCGTGGTGCTTAACGTGGGGCGTGGCCACGTATACAACGTCGAGGTCGGGCAGGGTTAGCAGGCCGTCGTAGGTACCGAAGGCGTGGGTCATACCATACTCCTGCGCGAACGCATCGGCACGAGGCTGATCGGTCGAGGCTACGGCGTAAAGCTGCGCGTCGGGCAGTGTTTGCAGGTCTTTAGCAAATTTATGGGCAATGTGGCCCGGTCCCAGAATTCCCCAGCGTGTCATATCGTGTTTGTTTTTTTTTGTTAGATAATCGTTTCAAGGACTGGCGTACCAGTTTCGGGAGAAGGCGCAGATTCAGGTTTGAAATGCAATCTGCTGTTTTTCAGCGTATTGAAAAGGGGATAGGAAGCCTAACGCTTTTCGGGCGGTCCCGCGTCCGGGCCGGTGATTGAGATCAGTTTCTATCGAAGATACGAACTCTTCGCTCAGCGGCCCAATCCGTTGCCCTTCGGGGTGGCAATTGCTTTGGACTGAAAAAGGCAACCTGGCACTGAGTAGAGCGGGTGCTTATCAACGCATAGAAGTATTTGAAGAAAATGAATAATTTCTAAGCTACCGCTCACTATATTTTTATTTGGCAACATAAGTTTTTGTATTACATTCCCCCAAAAAAGTAGCTGTTGTTAATTCCTACTCCCGCTCATTCGATAGCTTCATGCATACCGATACCGCTTTTACCCCGAAGCCATGCCCCCCCCTGCCGACTCACCGGCCTACCGAGAAAGAGTAGGTTCACTGCCCTTGGCCGATACGTTATCGGACGCGCGCTTCCGCTCGTGAACTCGACACTGGTTCTTCACTTTGTTTGGTCAAAAATTAAATTAATTATTTGCATTTTTTTGTTGTAAGACACCGAATCTGCACCTATTTGGGTGAAATCTGCACATGGGTCTGACGGCCTTGGGCTAAACTTGCATAGGTATTCAGGACCGGAAAGCGCCCCTCTTTTATCCCTCGATTGGGGAG
>JACMPG010000205.1 GCA_014377625.1 Spirosoma sp. | reverse complement strand
TGCCCCATACAGATACACAATAACAGGCTTGAAATAAACAGGTTGACGTTGATGAAAGTGGTAGGCGATCAGTGGTATCAGCAGTGCCCATACCTCCGACCAATCTATGATTACCTGAAGCATGCCGTTATTATTGATTTATGGGATGGTTAGTCATGAGATAGAGCGGTTAGATTTTCAAAAGCCTGGCAGGCGCGTTGGCAGATTCTGCCGTAAACGTATAGCACTGATCGGCAGGCATTTTACTCTGATGAACTGGTAAATACAATGCTTGTTAGGCAAGCGATAGCTCAGTTCAATTCATACAATCAAACACTTGATAGTGTTTGATTGTCAGTGAGATAATTTGTGCTTGCTAAAATAAACACTTACCTTTTAGCTTCCTAATACATTCTAAACTGATTCCACAAATGAAGAACCCGGTTATTGCTGTCAACATCCTGTTTTTTGGGCTGATTGCCTTGTCGTTTACTGCCTATGGGCAAATCACACAGAAGACAGGGGGCCAGGCAAGTCCTGCCAACACCGTTCCTGCGTCTGTTGCCCCAGCAATACCACTCATCTACCTGGATACGCTGTCAATAAATGCCAATACACTTTTCAACGTACAAGGACCCGAAGAACGCCTTGATCGAAAGATAAACTTTGTGTTCGAATTTTATATAAAAGAGGAAGCTGTAACCTTACATGGGTGGCGATTCAGACGAGCTTCTCAGCGGGCAGATCAACTCAGGAAACTTACGCCAGACAGTAGCGAAGTTTTTTTAACGCCAGTTGGTAAATCATCCGTAGCCATTGGCCCTGATACGTACGTAAATAATCAGATCTTTTACTCGAAGGATATGAAGAATATGATCCGGGACATCGAGAAAGTAAGGGAAAGGAACCCCTTTTTGTATTTCATACCGGTGAAAGACCCTGTCACAAAAAGAATTAGATACAACGTACTGGTTGTTGGCCTCATAGCAGCCTCCGGGAGTCCCGGGGTGAAAATCATAAATCTGACCGACGCCACCTACCAAACCAATCCCTCTCCACCGCATCAAAGTGCTGACAATTGACAGCAAAAAAAGCGTTTATTAACCTTACATGCCTTTCACCCGCTGTAAATCCAAATCCTGGAAGTCGTAGCTGAAGTCGGTAAGGGGCGAGATGGGTTTCATCGTGATGGAAACGGGCTTCAGATTCTCATCGACTGCGAAGGTCAGATACGCATCGGCGTTCATGCTGCGGAGGTTCCACTTCACCACAAACGTGTTGTTTTTGTAGTGAAATACCTCACCCGTCAGTTTCGGCGACCGTACCGACTGGAACCACCATTTGCCGCCTTTCTCGCTTAGCACCACGTTGCCCAGCCACTGGTCATGGTACGTACCGACGTATTCTGAAAAACTGATGGGTTTACTGGTTTTCCGGGCGTTGTCGATGTCCGTCCAGATAGCGCGGGTGATGCTGTCGGCTTCGACACGGCCCTTCTTTTCCCGATCGCCGTACTTACCGACCCAATCCGTGGCGACCAGGCCGAGGTAACTGTCTTTGATGGTGTTGGTGATGGCCGAAAAAGCCGCGCCTGATTCCTGATTGGTGAAAACGATAATGCCCAGCTTCCGTTCGGGAAGCAGCGTCACCTGCGTTACCATGCCCGACAGACCGCCCGTATGCGTTACCTGCTTCAGCCCGGCCACATCAGACAGAAACCATCCCAAACCGTAGGCGGCAAAGTGCGTGTTGTAGGGCGGAGCGGGCGTTGGCGAAACCGGAATAATTGTCTGGGGCGTCCACATTTCATCATGCACCGCCTTGCTGAATAGTTTCTTGCTGCCATCAGGGCCGTATTTTCCGTCGTTCAGTTGCGCAATGACCCACTTGCTCATATCGGCCACGCTGGAGTTGATGCCCCCCGCCGACTGCCCGAACCGCAGACTGTCGCGCCGGATTACCCGCACCGTACCGTCTACGCGGGCGTGGGCGTCAATGGCGTTGGTCTTGTTGGCCACCCGCTTCCACGACCCCGCGCTGTTGGCCATGTTCAAGGGTTGCATCATCCGGTTTTCTACGAATTCTTCCCAGCTTTTACCGCTGACCCGTTCAATCACCTCGCCCGCCACCATGTACAGCAGATTATCGTAATCGTATTTGGTGCGAAAGCCCGATATTGGTTTCAGGTAGTGAAGGTTATGCAACAGATCGGGCATCGTGAAATTGCTGGAGTCGGGCCAGAACATTAGATCACCCGCGCCGAGGCCGAGGCCGCTGCGGTGGGTCAGTAAATCGCGAAGGGTGAAGGCATCGGTCACGTAGGGCGCGTACATCCGAAACTCCGGCACGTAGTCGATGACCTTATCGTCCCAGCGCAGTTTGCCTTCGTCCATAAGCATACCGAGTGCAGCCGCCGTGAAGGCTTTGCTGTTGGATGCAATGCCGAAGAGCGTGTTCTCATCGACCTTTCCACCGTTCCGAAGTGACCGGACACCATATCCTTTGCTATGCACAACCTGACCGTCTTTTACCACCGCCACCGCAATACCCGGGACGTCGAAGGTGGTCAGTGTACGTTGCACCAGCGCGTCAATCTGGGTTGAAGTAAGCGGCTGGGGCTGGGCAATTACCGGAATGGCGACGGCTAAAATGAGCCAGAGGGTAAGGTAGGGGAGGTATGGGGTTTTCATGAATCGGATGGTTTTTTTTCTGTCATGCTCAAGAACGAAGCATCTTTATGTAGCCGGTGAATGTTCCTATTCATAGAGATGCTTCGTTCCTCAGCATGACAGAAAACAGCATGACAAAAAACACCTCACTTCGCCGATACTGCCGGAACCATAGCCGATGCTTTGTCGATTTGGGCTGAGAAACCATTAAGCGTTTTGGCTACGCGCTGAATCTGCTCGCTGGCTTCGTCCCATTTGCGTTCTTCGATGGCTTCGCGGATGCCGGGCAGCGTTTTTACGCCGTAGCCGGTATAGAAGCCCGGCGCATAAATCTGGTGCCTGAACCATGATCGGCGCGGCAAACCTTCATCGCTGAGCAGGTATCGCTCGGTCTGGTACAACGTCCGGTTCAGTTCTTCAAGCTGCGAAGACGATAGCGACGCCAGCCGGTTGCTGACGCCGTCGTAGGCCCGGACGCTTTTGTCGAGCGTGGTCAGGGCGTTCTCGAGCGGGGCGAAGTTCAGGTGTGGTACGGCGGGCTGGACTTTTGGCGGCAGCATGGTTTCGGTCGGGTCGGCCACCAGGACGTAGCGTTTGTCCTGGATGAGCTTGTTTTGCCGGTCGGTTTCGGTGCGCATGGTTTCGGCCAGTTTCTTTACTTCACCCGCGTATTTCGTCACGGTATTCGCGAAACTCTGGAACGAAAACGGCAGCACGTCGGCGTCGGCTAAGCGCATCACGCATCGGCCCATCACCTGCGCCAGCGCAATGCCATAGGCAAAATCGGGGTCTTTGAAGCGAATGTAATGGTCATAGGAGTCGTAGGCCGAGTGGTATTCGCCCCCGCTGCCTTCACCCCCAAAGCCCACGTTCATGGCCGCAATACCGGCGTGCTGCAAAAAGCTGGTATAGTCGGAGCCGGACCCCAGTGGTTCGATACGGAGGTCGGCGCGGTCGCGGGCTTCGGCCTGCACGTCGGGCGGGCCACTTACCAGTTGCAAGGCCCGTCGCCGTTCCTGCACCGACACGCCCGTTTCGGGGTCTTTTACATCGCGCGACACTTCGTTGAAAAACTTCTCCAGCGTGTGCGACCCGCCCGCACCCAGAAAACCTCGCGCGTTACTATCGGTATTGAGATAGGCCACGACGTTCTTTTTGAGGAGTGTTTCGTTGGTTTCGACCCATTCGGTGGAGCCGAGCAGACCCGGTTCTTCGCCATCCCAGCCCGCAAAAACAATGGTACGTTTGGGTTTCCAGCCCGTTTTGGCCAGTTCTGACAGGGCGCGGGCTTCTTCCAGTACGGCTATCATGCCGCTGACGGGATCGTTGGCTCCGTTAACCCAGGCATCGTGGTGATTACCACGCACAATCCATTGGTCGGGATACTCGCTGCCCTTCATCACGGCGATGACGTTATACACTGGCTCAACGGTCCAGTTAAACGCTAATTTCAGATGTACCCTTGCCGGGCCGGGACCGAGCCGGTAGGAGATAGGCAACCCACCCCGCCAGGTTGCCGGCGCCATCGGACCGCCCAGTGCGCTCAGCAACGGCAGGGCATCGGAATAGGAAATGGGCTGTACCGGAATTTTCATCACGGTTGGGGCCGCTTTGTAGTCGAGCCGTTTGGCGTCTTTAGTAGCTCCGTAGCCGGGCGTGAGCGGGTCGCCGGGATAAACGGGCATGTCGAGTACCGAGCCGCGCTGCACCATCGTTTCGTTCTTGAACGCGCCTTTGGGGTAGGCATCGCCCTGTGCGTAGCCATCGTCTTTAGGGTCGGAATAAATCAGGCAACCGATAGCCCCGTGTTCGGCGGCTACCTTCGGCTTGATACCCCGCCACGAACCGCCGTATTTGGCAATCACGATTTTGCCTTTTACGTCGATGCCGCGCCGTTCCAGTTCCTCGTAATCGGCGGGAATGCCGTAGTTGACAAAAACCAGTTCTGCCGTTACGTCGCCATCGCCGGAGAAAGCGTTGTAAGGCGGCAGTTGCTCACCGGTCTGCGCCGAAACGGGATCACCCTTCACGGGGGCTTCGGTCAGGCCCGCTTTGAATTTGGTTGGCGCCACGAGTTCGAGCAGCCGCAGTTTGGGGGTCGGAAACAGCACAAACGAGGTGTCGATGCGGGTATCGTAGCCCCAGGATTTGAACAGCGATACCATAAACTGCGCGTTCTCGCGGTCATATGGCGAGCCAACGTGGTGCGGGCGGGCAGACAGCCGCTTCATCCAGTCGCGGAGGTTGGCGGGCTTGAGGTAGCTGTCGAACTGGCCTTCGCGTTTGTATTCGGCAGTGGCCTGCGCCGGGCCGAAACCCAGCAGTGGTTTTTCGGGTATTGGCGATTGCGCCGTAGCTGGTGGGCTGAGGAACGTGGCAGCCAGTAGGGGGAGAAACAGATAACGGTGGTGCATGAAGCAGCTGAGGTTAAGAAATGCAGCCCAATCTACAACAAAGCGTTCAGAGTTGATAAGCCAAGTATCAGCGACCCCTTAACTGCTTCATCATTCTCCTGATCACTGCTAATGCTTCGCTTTTTCTGCGGATAACCGCCTTGTAGTTTTTGTCAACCAGGCCTACGTAGGGGATCATCGAGCGTGGCAAACCAGGCACGTCAGCCTTAAAATGGGCGGCATAAAACCGGATGCCGGTTGGGACGGGCAGCGTGAACGGAATTTCCTGGACGGTAAGCTCATTTGCGCGTGCCGAACTGCTGATCAGGGCCTGATTATTGGTCAATACCGTCAGGCTGATGGCTTCGGGGCGCAGGCTGTTTGCAGACTCAGGATACAGCCCACACACAGGTCGATCTGGGCCCGAAAATTGGCCGTTTGGGCGTTGTGCATGCTTTTTTTTCGCTCGTCGAGATAGAGCATCGTAAAGAGTTTCATGGGCATGCTGGTAGTGAGACGCTTATCTTTGACGAAACATAGTGAAGATTTTGTTTTCTGCTTCTACCGTGGTGAAACCAGCCAACTGGCTCAACAACTCTAATTTTCACGGCTTTTCCGTCAAACCTGCTCGATAGATGTCTGCTCATTGTTCATAATCAAGGTCTTTTTTCCAAAGTCATTAAAAATGGCAACACAAAAATCGCCCGCTCTATTCCAGCCTGACCTCGCTGGACCGGCAATTCGGGCTTTGTTCAGCAAGCTTAATCCGGCTGAACTTATTAAAAATCCTATCATGTTTACGGTCGAAATCGGCACGGTAATTATGGGGCTGGTAACGGTCTATATTGCCCTGTCGTGCGATACGTCGCAGGGCAGCCTGAGCTATAACAGCGTGATTACGGCTGTTCTGCTGCCGTTTGCCAATTTCGCCGAGGCTATTGCCGAAGCGCGGGGTAAAACGCGGGCCGAAGCGGTCCGCAAAACCCGGCAGGAAACCCCCGCTAAAATTATTCGCCCCCGCCCCTGCCGTCCGCCGGGGGCAGCGTTCAGATTGCCCGTATCGCCCGTGTTCGGAATATTCCGGCTACACGGCTCCGGCAGTTGGTTGATGACACCGAAGGCCCGTTGCTGGGATTTTTTGGTTCGCCAATAGTTGCTGTACCCGAGCTAAATGTTGCACTCAACGCGCTGAACAAATGAAAGTAATCCTTATCGCCGTAACGATAGCTGCGGGTGCACATACGGCCGCTGCGCAATCTGCCGATACGACGAAAATCTCGCCATTGACGCTGACTGGCTACGTAGAAGCCTATTACACGCACGATTTTACGGCTCCTAAAACCGCGCAGGAACGGCCTTCTTTTTTATACAACTATAAGCGAAACCGGGAGCTAAATATCAACCTGGCCTACGCCAAACTAGCCTATGCCACCGACCGGGTACGCGGAAATCTGGCCCTTCAGGTCGGTACTTACGCGCAGTATAACTATGCCGCCGAGCAGCCCCTGCTGAAAAACGTGTTCGAAGCGAACGCGGGTGTGAAGCTGAGCAAAACCCATGATTTATGGCTCGATGCGGGCGTGTTTTCGTCGCACATCGGTTTTGAAAGTGCCATATCCAAAGACTGCTGGACGCTGACCCGGAGTATTCTGGCCGAGAATTCACCATACTACATGGCGGGTGCCAAACTGACCTATACCACCGGGAAATGGACGGTGCTGGGGTCGGTACTCAACGGCTGGCAGCGCATCGCCAAGGTGCCGGGTTATAGCGGCCCGTCGGTCAGTACGCAGGTGCAGTTCCGCCCGTCTGACAAGGTGACGCTGAACTGGAGTTCGTTCCTCGGCACCGACCGGCCCGACTCACTCAAACAGGGCCGTTTCTTTAATAACTTTTACGCCATCATCAACCCTGCCGGGCGGTTTGGCGTAATTCTTGGGTTCGACATCGGTACCGACCGCAAGCCGGTGGTGCGCACGGGCAGTCCGGAGCGGGTTGAGGGCGGGGGGCGCTACGTCTGGTATTCGCCCGTCGTGATTGCGCGGTATAAAACATCGGACAGGAGCTACCTGAACGGACGTATTGAGTATTATGACGATAACAAAGCGGTTATCATCGGCATTTCCGGTTTCCAAACCGTTGGCTACTCGCTTGGTTACGACTATGCTATTGTACCCCAGGCTCTGTTCCGCATCGAAGGGAAAATCTATGACAGTAAGACCCCTATTTTTGAAACAACCAGCGGTTTCGGTCGCCAGAACGCGAGTGTCACCACCAGCTTAGCGGTATCATTTTAATCCCATCAACTCCAACGACCAGAACGCTGACCGATTTCTGACCCTGATGCGCGAATCCCGGCGCGGTAAGTTCAGGGTCCACATCGGTATGAGCGCGGACGTGGGTAGGTCTTATGGATGTTGCAGGAAGCCCACGCGCTGCTGCGGAGCGGTATTGACGTAAAAATTGGGTTTATCGAAACCCAAAACCGGGCCGAAACGCAGGCTTTGGTGGCCGTACAGGCCATTCTTAACCTGCGCCCCACCCCGACGAAAACAGTATTGAAATAGGTGTTGCACTAATACCGGGCGGGCAGTCGGGTGGGACTGGCCATTTCGAGTGAGTTAATCCGCAGTATGCAGGGGTGATATTGGCCTTGATATGACCGTTACCGACGGAGCCGCTTTTTACTTTCGGTTGCTTAAAACTGGAAGTAGATGAACTGGTTGGACGAGAAGACGCCAGAGAGGTATGGGCCCAGCCAATGCCTCCATGTGACTCTTATCACTGACCTTGATGAGTAAACCTTGTTACTTTACATCAGTAATCAACTAAACAAAGGCGATAAAAAAGAACGTGGGTACCGATGACAAAGCTGTTAGGACAACAGCAGCAGCAGTTACGTTTAGCATATCAACAAGAAAACAAACACAGCAATGATGGAATTAATAAAGAAACTATTAGGTGGCGGACGGCCCAACCCCATCGCTGAGCTAATGACTCAGGGCGTTACTATAATTGACGTTCGGTCGAAGGGAGAATTTCAGGGTGGTCATCTCAAAAAAGCCATCAATGCACCCCTCGATACGCTACCCGGTAGTCTGCCTAAACTCGATAAAAGCAAGCCCGTTGTCGTTTGTTGTGCTTCGGGAATGCGCAGTGCATCTGCCAAACACATTCTGGAATCGGCCGGTTTCGCTAATGTTCACAACGGGGGCGGCTGGGCGGGTTTGCGGAAATATGAAAGTTGAATAAGGTTTGGTTGCTACCCGTTTAAAACTGGAAGTAAATGAACTGGTTGGAGGAGAAGATACCGAAGAAATACGTGGCCAGCGTAATCAGGACGAACAGGGCGTAAAAACGGGCCGTATTGTGGGTTGGAATGTAGAGATAGAAATACTCTTTCACCATCAGAAACACGATCAGGCCGAGGCTGAACCACATCTCCACCGCATTTAGTGGGCTATTGAGCGGGCTGCTGAATGACAGCGTACCGATGCGCTTTAGAATCAGAAACGCGTCGCCAACGTTGCGGGCGCGGAAAAACACCCACGTCAGCATAATCAAACAGAACGTAAACAGCACATTACCCACTACGCGGAGGGGCGAAGCCGTATCGGTTTTGACGCCCACCGGCCCGTAGCTAAAGCGCGACCATCCAGTCCGGGTCAGTAGCCGATCTCGCCAGATAGCCAGCATTTGATACAGGCCATTCAGCCCGCCCCAGATTACGTACGTCCAGTTGGGGCCGTGCCAGAGACCACTGGCCAGAAAAACAATCATCAGGTTGGTGTATTGCCGCGCCCGGCCTTTGCGGTTGCCCCCCAGCGGAATGTACAGGTAATCGCGAAACCAGGTCGAGAGCGAGATGTGCCAGCGTCGCCAGAATTCCGACACCGACTGTGCAATGTAGGGCGTTCGGAAGTTCTCCATCAGGTTGAAGCCCATAACCCGCGCAGCCCCAATGGCAATGTCGGAATAACCCGAAAAATCGCAGTAAATCTGGAAGGTGAAGAAAAACGTGGCTACCAGCAGTGTCAGGCCGTTGTGTTCACTGGGGTTGTTGAAGGTATGGTCGACCAGAATCGTGAGCCGGTCGGCAATGACAACTTTCTTGAACAGGCCGAACGCCATCTGCATCAGGCCGGCTTTTACGTTTTCGGCGTCGTACTTAAACTGGGAATGGAACTGCCATAAAACGTTCTGCGGGCGTTCGATGGGGCCGGCCACGAGCTGCGGGTAGAACATGACGTAGAGCGCGTAAATACCGAAATGTCGTTCGGCCTTCTGGTTGCCCCGATATACCTCGATGGTGTAACTCATGGCCTGAAACGTGTGGAACGACAGACCAACGGGCAGAATACTCTTATTGTCTTTGAACGACGCTACGCCCGGCTCACCAAATAAGTGCAGGACTTTTACGAAGATCCGGTTGCCGAGGTTCATGACCCGGTCGGCGGTATCGGGCATGTTGATATGGTCGAAGAGCCAGGTCAGGTTTTCGGTGAAGAAGCCGAGGTACTTGAAAAAGGCCAGGATGCCCAAGTTGGAGATGAGCGAGATAATCAGTAGCCACCGCCGGGCCGGGCCGGTTGTGCGTTCGATCCAGATTCCGGCAATGTAGTCGATAACGATGGTCAGAAACAGAATAACGATGTATTCTGGCTTCAGCACCATGTAAAAATAACAGCTTGCCAGCAGCAGCAGTACCCACCGTCCGCGCCACTTAAGCCCAAAATAGCTGAGCGTAATGACGATGAAAAACAGCAGGAACTGGAGGGAATTAAAGAGCATTTTTACAGTAAACAGTTATCAGTAAACAGTTATCATTGATTAGCAGTCAGTTAGCGGTGACTAATGATGCGCCATTCTCGCGCAAGCCACTGACAACTGGTTACTGATAACTGACCATCTGGCTAATACACCTCTTCTACCCGCTCCACAAAATCCTGAAACTGGCGGGCGGGAATGAATTGAGGCTGGGTACGGTACGACAACACGATGAACACCAGCATTAGCGAAATTAGAAACGCCTGCAAAATCACGATCAAAAACGACGAAATCAGATAGCTCGTCCAGCCGGGTACGGACGTATTCGTAAAGAATTTGAGGAACAGCAACACTCCGATACCCACCGAAGCCGCCACCGCCATAACCACGCAGAACAGCACCAGTCGCACCGCCGTGGTGTCGATCAGCACAGAAACGGCGCTCAGTCCGTGGAGGATCAGAGATACAAAATTCATCTTCGACTCGCCCGCCAGCCGTTTGCCCCGTTCGAGTGGAATGGCCGTATAGGGTAGCCGCGACCGGATAACGCCACCGGGGTAGTTATTCCAGATATCGGAGACATAGGCCAGTTTTCGGAGTTTGTCGGCTGGAATCAGACTGAAATTGCCGAACGTAATTACCTTACCCGTCAGTAGCCGGAATGCGGCTTTGTAGACTTTGTAAAACAGCCGGAACACCAGACCTTCGTTGCGTTTGGTACGGTGGGCAAACACGATCCTGCCGGGGCTGTCAACGCCTTTCTGTACGAGTTGAGACAGGTCTTCGGGCCGATCCTCGCCGTCGGCATCCATGACAACGGTTGGGTATTGGTTGGGCAGTGAAGCCAGATAAGACAACCCCAGCGCAATGGCTTTCTGGTGCCCTACGTTCCGGTAAAGCCGCAAAATAGACAGCGATTGCCCTGTGTGCGGGAGTGGGGTTTCATAATTGACAGACGAGCAGTCATCCACGATTAGGAACGCCAGTCGGTGAACCAGCGCGGGGTCAACCATTGCCCGGAAACGATCCAGCAGCAGACTCAGCGCGGTCCAGTCGTTAAACAGCGGAATAACGATCTGAATGAGGTTGGGTGGGGGGGGGGTGGGGGACGTCAACAAATCAGGAGTGGTATAGACGACAAAATTAAGGCAAACCAGTTCTAAATCGTAATTGGCTCACAGCCGAACCGGATTGGGCGCGTAGGTGTCGAGGGTGTCAGCACCCCCACCCGGTAGCGGCCCGGTTGCAGGATCGGAATGATAATTTCGGCATCGATGGCCGTAACGCGCTGATTGAGCCAGAAGTTACCCAGCGAATAGGGTGTTTCGGAAGGAAACAAAAACGTCTGCTTTGCCGAACTGACCAGCACGGCCGCCGGGCCAATGCCGTCGGGAAACGCGTTGGGTTTGGTGGCCGTCAAATAGCTGTATCCGCCACCCGTAATGGGCATAGTCAGGCACGAATCGGACGTGGCCACGGCCTGCGAAGAAACTCCCGTCGGCGACCAGATCAGGGGTTCGAGGGCGGAGAGGTAACTGGTGGGGTAGTGGTACACTCCCCGCCGGACCGACTCCTGCATAACCTGCCGGGCCATGTCGGCAAAGGGTGTTCCCCAGCTTGGACCCAGACCGATGCCCGTATGTTTCTGGTTCATGGCATTAGTGAGCAGCAGCTGCTTCCGATACGCCATGCGCGGCCAGTAAAAGCTATAGGCAAAGACCCAAACGCCTACGCCCACTACCAGACCGACCCGTAGCAGCCGTTGCCGGGCCACATAGTTCGAAAACTCGCTCAACAGATTCAGGTACATCAGGGCAGCCAGTGTGGCCGGGTAAATCATGTAGTTGGTCACGACCATGACGTCATATCCGTAGCGCAGCCGCAGTACCGCAATAATGCCCGCGTTGGCAAACAGAAAGGCGTAGCTGCCAATGAAAAACAGCCGCCGTTGCCGCAATCCCGTGTTGGCCTGTTGCCAGCGGCTGGTCAGCAGTGGCTGAACAGCCCGGTAAACGAGTGCCGCCACCAGCACGGTCAGCACCGCTCCGCCCAGCGTGGGCAGGATGTACCGCACATAGCCCGATGCCGTTGGGGTAAGGTCAAACATACCACCGGTGAAGGTGAAAAACGCGCTCATCGTGGCAACGGGATGCTCCAGAAAATAGCCCAGGCCTTCGCCGGTGCGGGTGCCGCTCTGAAAATCGTGAAAATAGACCCAAAGCGTTAATCCACAGCCCGCTGTCCAGATACCCAGCCCCCGCCACTGCCGGTTCAGGGCCAGCATAATGCCTCCCCCCAGCCAGCCCATCAGCCCGTTGCTCATGGAGAGCGTAGCCAGCATTTGCAGCGCAGCGGCCCCTGCCACCCGACTGTATGCCCGGTCAGGCTGGCCGGTGCGGCTGAGTAAATACAGGGCAAACAGCGTCAGACAGATAACCACCGGGTGTTGCAAGCCCGTTACGGACCAGAGCGTAGTGAGGTGATATTCCGGCTGGAAAAACAGAAACGCCACCGGCACAAACGCCAGCACCGGCTGCCGCATAGACCGAAACACCCGAAAAAAAAGCCCGAACGTAGCCAGCGAGAATAAAAGAGCGATTAGAATCAACCAGCGAAAATTGACCTCACCCGTCAGGTAGTACATGGCCAGCGTAATCAGTTTAGCCGATACAATCCGATGTTCGTTGTTGGGTACCAGAATGTTGTGCATTTTCCCGGCCAGCGTTGGCGCGTCGAGGTAGGCCAGCGTAAAGCCGAGAAAGGCATCGATGTCGTCGAGCCAGGGTACGTTGACGGCGTATACCAGAACAAACAGAACGAAACAGACTACCGGCAGGGCCAGAAGCAGGGGAGCCAGCCACGGGAATCGGGTTGTTGAAGAGCGTTGCGTAGAAAAAGAGGCTGTCATAACGACCGATACGTTTGTCGGATACGGTACAGTTCGTACCAGAGTTTGAAGTAATATGACGGCCGAATCCGCGACCCGTCCACCTCCGTCCACTGCCGCAACGGGCGTTCGGCCACGCGGGTCAGTACCGGCCCGCGCCCGTGCTGCCGGATGAGCCGGGCCAGCAACTCGACGTCGAACAGCCACGGGCTGATGAACGGCTCCTGAAACAGCGATACTACGGCCCGGTGCCGGAACAGCTTGGCTCCGCACTGCGAATCATACACCGGCAGTTTGAGGATATTACTGATGAAGGTGGCCACAATGCGCCCGGCGTAGTGCCGGAAGGTGTTGCGCCGGATGTCGGTGCTGAGGTATTTGATGCGTGACCCCATCACCAGATCGAGCGCGGGCGTCTGATCCAGCACTGCTGATAAGTCGTCGATAGCGTCGAGTGGGGTGGCCAGGTCAGCGTCGAAGTAACCGAGGTAGTCGAAGGCTGGGGTGGTCTGGGCGCAGTGTAGTATCCCGGCCCGCACGGCCCCGGCTTTTCCGGCGTTCTGGGGGAGATTCAGGACCGTAATCTGGCCGGGGCAACGCGCCTGAAGCTGAGTCAGCACGGCCTGCGTCTGATCCGTACTGCCATCGTTGACGAAGCAGAACGACACATCGGTGCGTTTGGATAGGTACCCCACAAACGCATCGGCGGGCAGCCGCCTGGCTTCGTTATAACACGGAACAATGACGCAGACAGAAGACATGGGTTAAGGCACAGGGGTGAGTGAAACCAGCGTGGTATCGAGAATAATGGCTTTGTGATTGTAGTAGCCCGACTGGCAGCGGTTCCACCAATGATGTTTGTCGGGCTTAATGTCTTCGAGAAACAGACTGGGTGGATATACGCTGATGGGCTGGAGCCGGAGTGTATCGGCGGGTTGCAGCAACTGAGCATGGCGGAGTGTCATCTCCCGGTCGTACGTGGCCGCGTGGCCGCTCAGCAGGTCGTAGTACCCCTGATGCAACACCGGGCTGAGAAACGCCGTAGCCATCAGCCAGACTGCCGCCAGACCCGTTGTCCATATTGGCGCAATACCGATGGGCTGGTCATTGCTGCGCCGGTACCACCAGCCTGTTGCCGTTGTCAGTGTATAGAACCAGCCGAATACAAATACTACCCACGCCAGATTCATAACCCGTACCGGAGCCAGCCCCAGACCATAAACCGACGGAAACACCAGCAGTAAAATGGTCAGTAGGACACCCGCGCCCATCAGCAGGGGCGGAAACCGAAACAATCCCGCCAGCCGACTACCCGGACGGGTCAGCGCGGCAGCAAAGGGTAACCAGAACACCGACAGCGGCAGCAGCGGACTACGCCAGAGCCAGTTCAGACCGGCCAGCCCCAGCGTTTGCAACGTCGTTTTGAGCGAGAGCAATACGTTGCCTTCGTCGGTGTTGGCTCCCAGCCGGATGGCGTTACCCGGCGCACGAAACACCAGCCAGGCCGATACCAGACCCACGACCAGCAGCCCCGCTAGAAACCCGTCGAACCGACGCCGGAATAAAAGTTGGCATCCAAAAGCCGCGCCCAAAATGATAAGCAGCAGCACCAGACTGGTCTCGCTCGACCCCACAATGGTAAAGACCAGCACCCCGGCCCAGATGCTCGTGAGGTTCCGAAACCCGCCCGGCGCCAGTTGATACCAGCGCAGCAGTACCGCCAGCAGATAAATGGTCAGGATGGTTGGTACGGTGTAGGAAGCCACGGCGGCCGTCCAGAAAAACGTTTCGGCTACGCCCTGCATCCCTACAATGAGCGTAAAAAACAATAATCCCGTTATAGCCAGCCGTACCCGCACCAACCGGTCAGGGAAAAGGGTGTCGATCAGAGCGTAACAGGCTGCCACCAGGGCGGTAACGGCCAGCGTCGGAATGAGCCGAAACCCGTTGTACCAGCCCCAGACCAGCGGGTTGGCATGAACCAGCATGTTGGAAAAGTACCGGCCCGTCCAGCCGTTGTAGTAATAGACCTGCGCCTGCCAGAAGCCGTAGCGTACCGACGTATCGGCAAAGCAATAGTCGTCAGCGGCCGATGGGTGATTATGAGTCGACAGCCAAAGTAACGGCCCGTACGCCAGCAAAAAGAGCAGTAAGGCAATGGCGGTGATAATTCGACTCAGTGATACTTGTTTCATGAGAAAACCGAAAGCCGGGTTATTCCAGTTTAGGGTGGGATAACCAGCGGGTAATGAGGTCGTTGAACGGATAGGCCAGCACAGCCGCCAGAATGACGAGTGTGCCTGTGTAGAAACCCGGCGTCATCCGTTCCGACGAACCAAAAATCAGCACGGCCAGCACAATACCGTAAACCGGTTCCAAATTTACGGTCAGGATGGCTAAGTACGGCGAAAACTTACGCAACAGCCGAATCCCGACCGAATAGGCATAGACCGTACAGACCAATGACAGCACCAGCAGCCAGCCCCACTGCGCCAGCCGAGTTGGGTACAGCGTTTCGGGTAATGGGTTCTCCAGCAGTACGTAACCCAGCACCAGCCCCGCCGAACCGATAAATGCGCCGATCATCTCGTAGTAAGAAATGACCATTGCGTTGTACTTCGGCGCGAACCGGCTGTTGATTATTGTGAACAGCGACGATAGCATGGCCGACAGCACCGCCAGCGTCAGACCCAGCCCCTTGTCGAACTCGAACCGAAAAATCAGGTACAGCCCGCCCAGCACGACCAGGCCCAGAAACACCTCGAATGCCCGCACGCGTCGGCGCAGCAGCACTGGCTCCAGCACACTCGCCCACAATGAACTCGTGGCCATCCCCGCCAGACAAACCGACACGTTAGAGACACGGGCGGCCAGAAAGAACAGCGTCCAGTGCAGCGCAATGATGATCCCTACACCCAGCAGTCTGCGCCGGTCGCCGGAGTTTACGCGGATCGACTGCCGCTGAACGTACAGTAGCGCACCCATGCCACCCACCGCCAGTGCTGTTCGAAACAGTACCAGAGCCGACGAATCCATCGGCTCTAGCAGCTTACCCAGAATGGCCGTAAAGCCCCAGATCAGGACAATAAAATGCAGTTGGAAGTAATCGGAAAAAGAAGGCTTCATCTTTTGAATGGTGAGTGGAAATTGCTGCCGCGTGAGTAGCCCCCGCCCTAAAGGGAGCCACTCACGCGGCAGCAATTTCCACTCTTCGTTAATTTATCTCGGTATTGTATTGTAAAGCAGGACGCCGATGGAAGCAAAAATAATGTTGGGAAGCCAGACCGCTAACACCGGGTCCAGATTGCCCGATTCGGCAATGCCTTTGGCGAGTACGAAAAACAGCAGGTACGTGAACGCCAGCAGAAAACCCAGGGCCACCTGCCAGCCCACGCCCCGCCGGCTCTTGCGGGCCGACATAATGACGCCGATTACGGTCAGAATCAGGATGGCGAAGGGGCGGGTGTCGCGGCTGTATTTTTCGAGCAGATACGTCTCTACTCCATCGGCACCCCGGCTTTGAAGCAGGGCAATGTGCTGGTTGAGTTCGGGTAGGGTCAGGGTTTCGTAGAGGTTGAAATCTGAGCTGAAATCGGCGGGTTTGAGGTTGAGCGTCGTGTCGATGAGCGTACCGGAGGTGAGCGTCTCGGTCAGGCCGTTTATGGTGCGAATGCTATAATCGTGGATGCCCCACTTTTTCTTTTTGGCGTCCCACTCAATGCGATCGGCAGAGAGTTTCTGCTTTAGTTGATTGCCCTCTATCTTCTCCAGCGTGAACTTATAACCTGTATTGCTCACGTTGTTGTAGCTTTCTAAATACGCTATAATGTTGGGTGCAATGGTAATGTGCACGTTGCGGCCCGTATAGGTGTAAGCATCGTTGATATAGGCCACCTCAAATGCGATGCGGGTTTTGTTGGCGCCGGGAATGATGTAATTGACCATAAAATAGGTCAGTACGGCCAGAACGGTGGCCCCCAGTAAATAGGGGTACAGGAGCCGGATAAAGCTGATGCCACTGCTGAGCATGGCAATGATTTCGGTGCGGGCTGCCAGCCGCGAGGTTAGAAACACGGTGGCAATGAACACCATCAGTGGGCTGATGTAGTTGGCCCAGTACGGAATGAAATTCAGGTAATAATCCACCAGAATCTTCTCGCCGGGCGCGTTGTGGCTACGAAAGTTGTCGATCTTCTCGGTATAGTCGATCATGACCACGATCAGGACAATAACCATGACTACGAAGATATAGGTCTGCAAAAACCGCTTTAAAATGTACCAGTCGAGTAGTTTCATTTTTTGGTTTAACTAACCAGCAGATTTTTTGCTACGTCCTGACTGGCAAACACCGTACTACCCGTTTCGGTCCGTACCAGCAGCGACTTGTCGAAATCGTTGACCGTTTTTACTGTTATGATGCAGCCCAGCGTCAGGCCGGAGCGGTCGAGATGCTGCAAAAATTCGGTCGAGTGTTCAAGTACGGCCATAAGCCGGACATCCTCGCCCACGCCCACCTCGGTTAGTTTACGGTAACCAGTTTCGGGCATCTTCCCCGCCGGTGTTGGAATAGGGTCGCCGTGGGGGTCAAACTGCGGGTGGTCAAGGTAGCCGTCTAACCGAACGACCAGTTCGTCGGACCGGATGTGTTCGAGCTGCTCGGCAATGTCATGAACGGCATCCCAGCCGAATCCCAGCTTCTCAACCAGAAAAACCTCCCAGAGCCGGTGCCGCCGAATGACCTGAAGGGCCAGCCGTTCGCCCTCTTCGGTAAGCCGAACCCCCTGGTATTTCTTGTAGTGAATCAGTTCTTTATCAGATAGTTTACGCAGCATATCCGTGACCGATGCCGCTTTGGTGGCCGTCAGTTCGGCCAGGGCATTGGTACTCACGTCGCCCTCGTGACGAAGCGAGAGTGAATAGATTGCTTTAAGGTAATTTTCTTCGGTGAATGACTGCATAAGGATGGGTCTTCTGTAAGAACGCCTGAACGGCATTAAACCGTTTGTGGGCAAAGGTAGTTTCTATGTTAAACTTTCTGAAAATTTAGATATGTCTAAAGCATTCCTTAGGATGGCTTATATTTGCAATTCAGGAGCCTTTCGGCGTAGTGCGTTTGTCGGCTCCGTTCTTTACACCTGATGAACACAGAAACGAGTAAAACCTCCGGTAAGGGCTGGCGGCAGAAGCGTGTAAACCGGTCTTTGGGCGAAGTGTACAGTACCGTTCGGGTGCCGCGAAACGCCGGTTTCTTTAGGACCCTGAAAGCCTACATCGGGCCGGGGCTGATGGTGGCCGTGGGGTATATGGACCCCGGCAACTGGGCCACCGATCTGGCGGGCGGGGCGCAGTTTGGCTACCGGCTGCTGTCGGTCATTCTGATCTCCAACCTGTTTGCCATGCTGCTACAGCACCTCGCGCTTAAACTGGGCGTGGCCAGCGGGCGCGATCTGGCGCAGGCCTGCCGCGATCACTACAGCCGACCGGTTTCGTTTGTGCTCTGGATTCTGGCCGAGATTGCCATTGCCGCCTGCGACCTGGCCGAGGTGATTGGCTCGGCCATTGCGCTGAACCTGCTGTTTGGATTGCCGCTCACAGTCGGTATTCTCATCACCGTTGCCGACGTACTGTTGCTATTGCTATTGCAGAATAAAGGGTTTCAGTGGATCGAGCGCATTGTGGCCAGCCTGATTTTCCTGATTACCGCCTGCTTTGGCTATGAACTTATTGTTTCTCAGCCGGTAGTAGCCGATGTGCTGGGCGGACTGATTCCCCGCGCCGAGGTTGTAACCAATCCGGCCATGCTTTACATCGGAATCGGTATTCTGGGCGCAACCGTCATGCCGCACAACCTGTACCTGCACTCCAGCATTATCCAGACCCGCGACTATGACCGTAACGACGCCGGCCGCAAATCGGCCATTAAATTTGCTACCATCGACTCGACCGTTTCGCTATTCCTGGCGTTTTTCATCAACGCGGCCATCCTGATTCTGTCGGCGGCAGCGTTCCATACAACCGGCAATCAGCAGGTGGCCGACATTACCGACGCCTACAAACTGCTCGATCCGGTTCTGGGCACTAAAATAGCGGGTATTGTTTTTGCCGTGGCCCTGCTGGCGTCGGGTCAGAATTCGACTCTGACGGGCACACTGGCTGGGCAAATCGTGATGGAGGGATTCCTGAACATCCGGCTGAAACCCTGGCTTCGGCGGCTTATTACCCGGCTCATCGCCATCGTACCGGCTATGATTGTGGCTATTTTGTACGGCGAGGAAGGAACCAATGAACTGCTCATCTTTAGTCAGGTTATTCTGTCGCTGCAACTTAGTTTTGCTGTTGTACCGCTGGTTATTTTTACGAATGACAAGTTCAAGATGGGCCGTTTTGCCAACCCAGCCTGGGTACGTATCACGGCGTGGGTCGTGGCCATCATCATCATCGCCCTGAACGCGTATCTGCTCTGGGATACGCTGACGTGAGCAAAAAAACCGGCCAGTACAGAAACTAAAGGTCTGTACTGGCCGGTATAGGGTGGTGCGGATAGAAGTAGGAGAGCTCAGTGGGCAGGGCATCTGTGACACCTGATCCATGAACCTCGAAACAAAACTACTTTGACCAGAGTCAAAGCGTATTTTTTTAATTTCCTTTCGTTTGCCCTTGTCTTTCCTTTTCTTTTCCCTTTTTTTAGTGGGCTGAATATCTGATACTTTGTTCTACACCGCCTAATGGAAGCATTACGAAATGGGATAAAAGCGAAGTACCTGACCTACCATCTGACTGATAGGGACCGCTTCCCTGAATTCACGTACAATACCAACCGGGCCAACTACGAACCCCTCGTGAAATCGTTTGAAGAGGAGTTTTACGTGGTCAGAGGCATGACCCGGGGCAGCACGACCATCCACATCCCCAGCACAAAAACGTTTGCGTCTATTTTTTGCGACGATACCTACGTGCCGGGCCGGAAAATTCTCGACACATGCCAGTCGTATGCCAACGGGCAATTACGGGGTGTTGTTACTAAAGAGCCAGAAACTCCAGCCGTAGCACAGCCGGTAACCGAAACGATCAGGAAAATTAAGAATCGCCCACTTTTTCTGGTGGTGCTCCTGGTTCTGGCAGGATTTGTCAGTTATATGGTAGTCAACCAACTGCGTTTCGCGCCATCCTTAGTTATCGACTATCCAACTCAGCATGCTGTTGTTCCCCGTCGGTTTCTTGCCAATGGTCATGCCATAAATGCCCATGAGGTATGGGTGGTAGCGCATGTTGAAAAAACGCCTGATTACTACGTTCAGCGGGAGGTGGTAACAAGCCCCAGCGGTTCCTGGAGAGGACTGATCCATGTTGGACGGGTCGGTAATATAGATATTGGTCTGCGCGTGCAACTACGGGTGTTCGTTAATCCCGCCGAACCCCTGGAAGCAGGGGAAATAGTCTACGCGTGGCCTGAAGCAGAGTTTTCGTCAAAGACCATCGAGGTAATCAGAGGGCCAAAGGACCGGTAAGCATACGTTTGCTGTTCAGATATAATTGCAAAAAAGGTGCCGTCTCCTGTGAGACGGCACCTTTTTTATACTCTGACAATTCCGTTTAGTACGTTGTTGTGCTAACGGGCTGGCGGGTTATTACGCCCTCCTGTACGAACGCAACTAAGTCCTGATTGAGCCGCTTCTTACTCAGATAGAACACCCCGTGAGCATTACCCTCATATACGATATAGTGTGCGTGCGGAATGGCTTTGGCCGTCCGCTCGCCCGATGCTTCGATGGGTACGGTCTTGTCGTCTTCGCCGTGAATAACCAGCGTGGGCACCGTGATGGTAGCCAGATCAGCGCGAAAATCCGTCTCGGCAAAGGCGTGGGCGCAATCGAGAGTTGCCTTCTGCGAGGCCACGTAGGCCCGGTTGAAATCGCCCTGCAACTGACCGTCACTGGCCGGGTGGCTAATCAGCGTGTTGCCGTAGAACTGCTTGCCGAACGTTTGCAGGAAATCGGCCCGGTCTTTTTGCACCTCATCGTAAATTCCCTGAAAAACGCTTTGATCTATACCATCGGGATTGTCGTCGGTCTTAAGCATGAACGGCGTTACCGAACCGACAAACGCCACGCGGCTTACCCGCGCCCCGCCGTGCCGACTCATGTAACGGGCCACTTCGCCCCCGCCCATCGAGAAGCCCACGAGCGTCACGTTTTGCAGGTCCAGCTCGTCCAGTATAGCTTTCAGATCGTCGGCCAGCGTGTCGTAATCGTAGCCGTCCCAGGTTTGGGTCGATTTACCGAACCCCCGGCGGTCGTAGGCAATTACGCGCAGGTTTTGTTTGGGCAGTTCGGCCAGTTGGTAGTCCCACATTTCGTGGCTCAGCGGCCAGCCATGAATCAGGACAACGGGATCTCCGCTACCCAAATCGGTATAAAATAGTTTGACATCGCGCCCCTGCGCGTCGATTCCGGCTTTAATATAGCTCATAACGTAAGTAAGATTTGTGTTGAGTATTCTATCAATCAACTATGCTTACGCGATATGGTTCTAAATGGATTTTAGGCGGGAACTACTTCGGCAGGAATTTTCTGTATGTTTCCTCACAGCAAAATGCCCTGGAATACCTCGTCAAGCCGCGATACGGGGTGGATCCGCATCTGGTAGTTCTTGGTTTCCAGTCCTTTCATATTGAACTTCGAAATATACATCTGCTTGAAGCCCAGCTTCTCGGCTTCGGCAATGCGCGACTCGATCCGGCTCACGGCCCGCACCTCGCCCCCCAAACCAACCTCAGCGGCAAAGGCCACCGAGGGTGGGATGGCAATATCCTCGTAACTCGACACTACGGCGGCACACACCGCCAGGTCGATGGCGGGGTCTTCCACCCGTAATCCGCCCGCAATATTCAGAAATACGTCCTGCTGACCCAGCCGGAAACCACCGCGTTTTTCCAGTACGGCCAGCAGCATATTCAGTCGTTTGGCGTCGAAACCGGTGCTGCTGCGTTGTGGCGTGCCGTACGTGGCCACACTAACCAACGCCTGCGACTCGATCAGTAGCGGGCGGTTGCCTTCCAGCATCGAGCCAATGGTCACGCCACTCAGGGCTTCGTCGCGCTGAGAAATCAGAATTTCGGATGGGTTCGTTACCTGCCGCAATCCCGTGCCGAGCATTTCATAGATACCCAGCTCGTCGGTACTGCCGAAGCGGTTTTTGGTAGTCCGCATGATCCTATACGTCGTATGGCGGTCGCCCTCAAAGGTCAGTACCGTATCAACCATATGTTCCAGCACTTTCGGCCCGGCCAGGCTACCATCTTTGGTGATGTGGCCGATCATGAATACTGGCACCCCGCTTTCTTTGGCGTATTTCATGAACTCGGCGGCACACTCGCGCACCTGCGAAACACTACCCGCGCCAGACTCTACCAGCGACGACTGCATGGTTTGCACCGAGTCGATAATCAGGATTTCCGGCTCAAAACTCTCTATTACCCGAAATATATTCTGCGTAGACGTTTCGGTCATCACATGGCAGTCGGACGTGGCCGCGTCCAGCCGTTCGGCCCGCATCTTGATCTGCTGTTCGCTCTCCTCGCCCGATACGTACAGCACCCGCATCCCGGCCAAACTCATGGCAATCTGGAGCAGCAGCGTTGACTTGCCAATGCCCGGCTCGCCCCCAATCAGCACCAGCGACCCCGGCACAATACCCCCACCCAGTACGCGGTTCAGCTCGCCATCGGTGGTGGTAATGCGGGGATGTTCTTCGTAGTTGATGGCGTGGAGGGCTTTGGGTTTGGCCGCAACGCGTACGTTGCCCGGTCCGGCGGAGGGGCTGCGCCAGCCGCCTTTTTCAGGTTCGTCTTTGGCAACGACCTCCTCAATAATGGTATTCCATTCGCCACAGGTGGGGCAGCGACCCATCCATTTGGCGGTTTGCTGCCCGCAACTCTGGCAGAAGTATTGTGTCTTTAGTTTGGCCATTCGTGCAGTTATCAGTAATCGGCAATCAGTTATCAGGGGCCTGTTAAACCAAATGTCAACAGGGAAATCAAACCCCCGCCAGCGCAAAAACTGGCTACTGATTACGGCTCACTGTTCCCTAAAAACAACGCCGTTTCCTCGAAATAAGTTGGTGCCGAACACCGTGACGCCCGACTATACGTTTAACCAGTCATGACCATAAACACAACTATGAAGAAGAACCTGCTTTTCACTACACTGTGCCTGTTACCTGCGCTGACCTTCGCACAAGGTGGCTTTCAGATTGGCGTTAAAGGGGGCGTCAATCTCTCGCAATTGTCGTTCGGTAGTTTTGTTAGTGCAAAGGCTAATGCCAATGGATCGCCATCCGTAAACGTTGATGGACAAACATTCCGCAACAGCATCAGCGATAGCTTCAATAGCCGAACCGGTACGTCGTTCGGTATCTACGCCCGCTTCGGTAAGAGCCTGTTTCTGCAACCCGAACTGCTCTACACCACCACCAATGGTCAGTTCGACGTTATCCGCAATGGTATATCGGAAAGTGTGACCGTTAAATCGACCAGCTTCGACATTCCGGTACTACTCGGCATTAAAGGCGGTCCGTTCCGGGTTGTAGCCGGACCGATGGTGTCGCTCCGTATCGACGATAATCAGCGGCTGGGGCAGGCACTCAGCCAGTACACCAACGGCTCACTCAACGATGCGTGGTCTAAAGCTTACTATGGTTATCAGGTGGGGGGCGGGCTGGACATTGGCTCGCTCGGTCTCGACGTCCGCTACCAGGGCAACCTGTCTGACGTAGCACAGATTAACGGAGCCAACGGGCAGTTCAACCAGCGGTTTAAATCCTGGCAGATTACGCTGGCGTACAAGATATTTTAAGGAAGGTACAGGGGTAAAAAAAGGGTGTAGGGTGTAGTAGCTGACGCGAAACATACACCCTACACCCTTTTTACCCCCTGTACCTCTTTAATTAAACATCCGCTGGCGGTATTGGGCCAGTTGAACGGTAATGTCTTTCATACGTCGGCGCGAGATCGCCACCTCCCTGCCGTCAGCCAGGCAGACGTACCGCTCTCTGGTCATGAGTGAATGTTGCACGTAGGCGAGATTGATGATGTACGATTTGTGAATTCGCAGAAAGAGGTCGGGACTGAGCGTCCGTTCAAATTCTTTCAGGGTTTTGGAGACGAGATACCGCTTACGGTCGCGGGTATGCAGAAAGGTGTAATTTCCTTCGCCCTGTAAACACAGAATGTCCTCTACGGCAATAAAGATAGTGCGGTTAAGGTAGGGGAGAGCAATACGATGGGTGCCACGCTGATACGAGGTCGGAAATTGGGGAGAGGATAATGGGGGCTGAACGGCCGGATAGATGGGAGCTGCCATGGTAGAATGGATTAGTTTGATTTCATACAGATTTTGGTATGACAAATCTACCCAATACCAGAAGAGCGTAAAAAAACGCATTGATTATCAGATTTTTGTTTTCCTAAGAAAATATCTGATAATCAATGCGTTATGACTTAGGCGGCCATTATTTTAGAGGGTTATTACCCCGCCTATCACGTAAAACTACTTATAGCTGTAGAGGCTTGCCTGCGTATCATACGTCATGGTATATACGGGGGCGAATATTAACTCACCGCCACAGGCCTGAACTCGCGGATGCGGTCCATAAACATTTGCGCCCGACGACGGGAAATCTTCACCTGCTGACCGTCGATCAATTCCAGTTCTCCTTCCTTCTTGACAAAGAACTTCCGAACAAAGCCCAGATTCACGATGCACGACTTGTGAACCCGCACAAACGCCTGTCCGTCGAGTAGCGTTTCGTACTCCTTCAGTGTCCGGGACACCAGCATTTTGGTGCCGTCTTTGAGAAAGAAGTTCGTATAATTGCCGGAGCCTTCCAGTCTGACAATCTCATCGACAGAAATTGTGCGCTTCCGGTCATAGAACGGAATCATCAGTTTCTGTAAGCACGACGAATCGGCAATTTTATCCACACTCTTGTGGAATGGTGTAGACACGGTGTCAAAGACTGAATCGGTTGCAAAGGTTTTCATAGTTGTCTTGGGCGAAGTTTGAAAAGTGGTAGCTTAAGGCTGATGTTCAGATAGTTATATCCTCCGTTCATGCACTTTGTTTAACAGTGGACAGGTAGCGCTTCTACTTACTACAGGCAACAATCAGACCCGCCTGTGCGACGGGACCAAGGTAAGAATTTATACTATTATAAACTCTTATTAATCAGTACTGTTTTACCGCTTAATCAATAAAGGCCTATTTGCCTGTAAGGATATTTTAGTGTGTATACATGTTTAACCTTCCCAAAAGAAACGCTGCCGCAGACCATCACCTAACCTATCCGCCCTCATAATGGCCCTTTTTGCGTAGTTTTGCCCTTTAGAATTATGTGAGAATGACGCAGATGCAGACTAATGTTGATGATATACACCGGCAGATCGAGCAGTATGCCGTAACGTCCAAAGAAGAGCTGGAACAGTACCGGCAACGGTTTATTGGCCGAAAGGGCGTTGTAACGGAATTGTTTGAAAGTTTGAAGACCGTAGCGCCCGAAGACCGCCGGGCCGTGGGTCAGCAACTGAACGGACTCAAAACACGGGCGCAGGAACGATTCGATGAATTTACCCAACTGCTCGACGAACAGCCTGATAGCAGCCCTGCCCCCGTTGACCTGACTTTGCCCACCGCACCCAGCCTGACCGGTACGCAGCACCCGCTCACTATAGTTCGGCAGCGGATTATCCAGATTTTTGAGCGCATTGGCTTCACCGTGGCCGATGGTCCCGAAATAGACTCGGACTGGTACAACTTCGGCGCGTTGAACTTCCCGCTCAATCACCCTGCCCGCGACATGCAGGATACGTTCTTCGTCCAGAAAAACGGCAACGAAGCCAGCCCCGATGATATGGTGTTACGGACGCACACCTCCAATGTGCAGATTCGGCTCATGGAGCAGCAGCGTAACGCCGATACGTTCCGGCCCATCCGGGCCATTATGCCGGGGCGCGTGTACCGGAACGAAACCATCTCGGCGCGGGCGCATTGCATGTTCCATCAGGTCGAGGGTATTTATATTGACCGGAACGTGGGCTTCAAAGACCTGAAAGATACGCTGTACCATTTTGTAAAAGAGATGTTCGAGCCGGGTACCCGCATCCGGTTCCGCCCATCGTATTTCCCCTTTACCGAGCCAAGTGCCGAGATCGATATCTCGTGTCAAATCTGTGGCGGCAAGGGCTGTAACATCTGTAAACACAGTGGCTGGGTCGAAATTGCCGGGTCGGGCATGGTCGATCCGCAGGTGCTGCTCAACTGCGGCATCGACCCCGAAGAGTTTACCGGCTTTGCATTCGGGATGGGTATCGAGCGCATCACCCAGCTTAAATACAGGGTCAATGACCTCCGGCTCTACACCGAAAACGACGTCCGGTTCTTAAATCAATTTTGAATTTTAGATGATAAAATGAGTGAATAGGCTGCCGCCGAAGCGGGGCGGACGCATTTAAGCTGTGGCCGGAGGTTATTCACTCATTCTATCATTCGCACGGTCCGGCGTTCCGGTTCACCGATTAAATATGTCACCAATCCGCCTTTCCGATCTGGCATTTACCATTGAAGCCGTGCTGGATCAGGCTTTTGGGCGGCAGCCAGTATGGGTTGTGGCCGAAACACTCGATGTCAAGAACTATCCCGACCGGGGGTACTGTTTTCTAACACTGGTAGAACGTGAGGGCAGTGAAAATCTGGCCAAACTCGAAGCCTGCATCTGGCGACGAAATCACCATACGATACGTGATTTTGAAGAGGCAACGGGTACTGCCTTTGGCCGA
>JACMPG010000204.1 GCA_014377625.1 Spirosoma sp. | reverse complement strand
GCGTGGGCGAAATGGAAGCCCGTTTAAAGATCTCAAAGTCAAACAAGGGGAAAAGCTGAGTATCATTGTCACGCTTCCACTGCTCGAATAGTAACTCAAAGTCATTGCGCCGAACCTCCCCATTTGTCCACAATGCGGTTACCGAGAAGGGTTCGACTGTCAAAATTCTGGCGATGCGGGGCAGGATTGGATTGCGTTGGTTGCTCATGGGTAGATCAAATGCGATTAATATGCGGATTGAGTTGATAGAATGTTTCCAGGAGGTCGAATTGATTTTCCTCTCTGCTCATGAAAGCGATTACTTTCTTGAGGGATTTGGCCGGTAGTCGTCCGGCAATGACTTCGAGCGTTCGTATCGCAATTAATGCCTCGTATTGGGCATGACAGTGGGGCGGCAGGTGTTCGCGGGAAAAGACGCTAATGACTATCCCGTCGATTGTGTCGAAAACTGGCATTGGGTGTGGTGTAGGATTTAAACGCTCAAATATAGCAAAAGGTGCCTAATTAGGCACCCCCTACTTCTGCACTTGATCCGAAGTGTGCTGATTTAATCACTTATTTTTTGAGAACAATCGAAGACACCAATAATTGATTCATATGACATGTTTATTACAATAAATGACTTCAGCCTATAAAGATGATGACGGTGCCGAATACTGCCAGTTGGCAGACCTTATTGCTGATGAAATCCAATATGGGTTCTTGCGGGCATAGGCGTTGTAAACGACAACAACCAGTTGTTGTACCGCTTCCGCCCCGCCGTGCGCCGACTTTCTTTGGTAAACGACACGTCCGAGCCGTGGTACGGACCGGGTCCCATTAGGTTCCCCTTTTTCTTGAGCAGTGCGGGCCACGAAAGGGCAGCGGGCATCCAACGAGTGCCGTTTCACCGCTTGCGGTCAGCGGTGGTGAACGCCACATGCAAGGCATTCGCCATTGGTCAAAATTCGGGATGACTCATGTTTCCTCCGTTTTGACAACGAGAGGTTTCAATCTTGCCAGCCTTCGGGCTTAACCGGTGTTCGGGTGGGGCCGGGAACGCAGACCGCCAGCGGTGGACGACCGCGAACCCCAACAAATGGGTCCGTGACGGGATCGCGCTGGTTGAAGATTTTGAAAAACACGTTCGACAGTTCGGTGCCAGGCGCGAACGGCAAACCGCCCGTCACGTTCCGGCGGGTGAGCCAGTAGCGGACCGATGATACGCCCGATGCCGTGAAATAACCTACGACCGCTTCCTGCCGGTTAGTCAGGCTGCGTACGTTGCCGATGGGTGCCGCCGGGGGCGCGTCGGTCAGGCCACCCGTGCGCTGCGTCTGTTCGTTGAGTAAATTGTAATACGCATAAGCCGCCGGGGTCAGGGCCGACTGCCGCAGTTCAACCAGGGCGGGGCGGTACTGGTAAAACGGAATCTGGCCCACCCGCCGACCGCTAATGACCCGCCCGTTCGTGTACGTGTCGGCGAAGAGGTTGAGTTGATTGCTAAAAAAAATGTCCCAGCACTGCGTCCGGCATTCGTAGTCATAGTACCGGGTACTTTGGTTGGGTCCGTTACCCTGAAAAAGGTCAACCGGATAGGGGACGCACTGGTCAATCTGTCTCCCCGCATCGTCATACTGGTAGTAAAAGCCGTTGGTACAGGTCTGGCACCAGTTCTGTTGCTCCCAGAGCGTCCAGTCCCAGCGGTAAAAATTGGTTTGGTTGGCGGGGTCAGTGGTCTGGACGTACAGGTCATTGACTGCCAGCAGACCGGCTGGCCGGTTGAACGACAGATCCGTGGTGTTGTACTGGTCGGTGACACGGTCGATGGGTGGCACGGCGGGCAGGGTTTCGCCGGTCGATTCGTAGGTGACACCGCCGGGCAGTTGAAATCGCAGCCGGTACGTATTACCAGCTTTACCCCGAAATCCGCTGGGCAGTTGGTATTGACCCGGCCCGGTTTCGCGAGCCACAACGCTGGTACTGTCGCTTCCCATCACGATTACCACTACCTGCGCATTTGTCAGGGGCAAGGTGCCGAACTGGCCACCGTATGGATCGGCGCGGGAGCGGTTGAGCCGGATAAACTGCGGTTCGGCCAAATCCGTAATCGTTCCGTCAACCACCACAATGTCGACCGTGCCGCGCAGTAAGATCGCTTCGGGATCAATGCAGGCTGCCAGGCCGAAAGCGAAGGTCAGGCCGGTTAAAAGACGGATGAATAGGCGCATAACAAATTAATAAACAGGGTTGATTCAGTCCCGCCAGCCTTCGGGTTTGAACGGTGTACGCTGGTCGATAGGGCCGCAAACGGCGGTGGGCGGGCGCGAACCACCGCCAATCAGGCCAACGCCCAGCGTAAAGGGCAGACCCGGCTCGGGCGTGACTTTCCGGCGATTGAGTGCGAAAAACAACTGCTGGTCGCCGGGTATGATCTCGCCCTGTTCGTCGTATGAGCCGAGTGCAACGCCCACCGCATCGCGCTTGTCGAGCCAGTATCGCACCGATGAGATAGCTCCGGCAGTGAAAAAACCTACTACGTTTTCTTTGGGGTTGGCTGTATTCTTCACGTTCCCGACCAGGGCCGTGGGGGGCGTGTCGGCCAGGCCACCCGTGTTCTGCGTCTGCTGCTGAAACAGGGTGAAAAACTGGTACCCGCTGGCCGTCAGCGAGAGTTGCCGCACTTCCAGCAGGGCTGGCATCTGCGTGTAGTACGGCACCTGCGATACGGATTTGCCCACAATGACCCCGCCATCGGTAAAGCGGTCGTCGAAGAGGTTCAGCGTATTGCTGCGGATGATTTCCCAGCAGGGCGTACGGCACTGGTAGTCCGAGATGAAAAAAGCGTTGTCGAGCATCCGGTACAAATCGCTCTTCGTGATACAATCTTCAAGCGGTTCTTTCTCCACCTGATACACCGGTGGAAGATCCCGGAGCAGCGTCAGCTTGTTGGGAAAGTAGTAGCCCTGCACACAGCTTTTGCACCAGTATTGCCGCTCGTAGAGGGTCCAGTCCCAGCGGTAGTAGTTCCGTTCTCCAGCGGGGTCCTGCGCGTCGATCAAAATGTCGAACCCTTTGGTAAATCCCCCCAGCAACGCGGGCGGTAAACTTTTGGGATTAAACCGGGCCGTCAGCCGATCTATGGGCGGCACACCGGGCATAACCTGCTGACTGGAGGTGTACCGGGTGCCGTCGGGCAGGGTGAACCGAAGCTGGTACGCGTGGCCCACCCGCCCCCGGAAACCCGTTGGGGGCTGGTACGTACCGTCGAGCGTCTCGTGACAGGCTACCACCTCCGCCGAATCAACGACAACTTCAACCAGGGCTTTTGTGATCGGTCTGGTGCCGAAGCGGCCCGTGAATGGGTCGGCTTTAGAACGATTGATGCGGATTTGCTGTGGTTCGTTGAGGTCGGTGATGGTGCCATCGACCACCACAATGTCGACCGTGCCGCGCAGTAAGATCGCTTCGGGATCAATGCAGGCTGCCAGGCCGAAAGCGAAGGTCAGGCCGGTTAAAAGACGGATGAATAGGCGCATAACAAATTAATAAACAGGGTTTTATCAGTCCCGCCAGCCTTCGGGTTTGAACGGTGTACGGCTGTTGCTGGGCTGGCAGACAACGGTGATCCGGCCGTCGATCTCCGGCAGACGGGCATTCTGGGCCTGAAACAAACTGTCGGCAATGGGACGGCCTGAGTTGACGGCGGTCCGATTGAGCCAATACCGTACCTGACTCACTGCCGAGACCGTGAAATAGCCCACCACAGCCTCGCGCGGATTGGCTGGATTGGTTACGTTACCAATGGGCGTTACAGGTGGGGCATCGGCCAGCCCCCCGCTACGCTGCGTCTGATTCTCGATCTGACTGAAATACTGGTAAGCCCCCTGACTCAGCGACGACTGCCGCACCTCCACCAGACACGAGCTGTAATCCAGATATGGCACCCGCGACACTCGACGCCCCAGAATCGGTCGCCCGTTAATGAGGTTGTCGGCCAACAGGTTCAGCGTGGTACCCTGAATAATTTCCCAGCAGTCTGTCTGGCAGCGGTAATCCTGGTATTCGGGGCCGGTAAAATCGCTTATGCAACCGTTGACGAGCCGGTTTTGCTGGTCATAAATCACGTATTTACCCTGGTAACACGAGTGGCAAAACGGCTGACGTTCCCAGAGGGTCCAGTCCCAGCGGTAAAAGTTGATCTGATCGGCGGGGTCCTGGGTGTCGATGAAAAACTCGTTGGCGGGCAGCAACCGACTGGGGTTGGTGGTGGCAATGCTTTTCGGTTCAAACCGCTGCGTCACCCGGCCAATAACCGGTACGGGCTGCACCGTCTCCACCGACGACACGTAGCGGGTGCCGTCGGCGAGCGTAACGGAAAGCTGGTAGCGGTGGTCCGGCTGCGCCCGGCTGCCGTCGGGCAGGAGGTAGGTGCCGGGTTCTGCTTCGCGAAAGGCGACCACCCGGCTGGCGTCGATGAGGAGTTCGATGGTGGCGTTGGTAAGTGGTACCGTGCCAAACCGTCCCGTTCCCGGATCGGCCCGCGAGCGGTTGAGCAGCACCTTCTGCGGCTCGTTCTGGTCCGTCAGCAGCGCATCAACTACCACTACGTTCACCGTGCCAGGCTGATTAATTACCTCGGGGTCCACGCAGGTACTTAATCCGAGTACGAGCGTCATGCCAGTGAGTAGGCGAACAGATAAGTGCATCGCAGTTGGAAATCTATTTAAACTCCACATTATACGTCAGACTGGGGATGGGGGCGGCAAAGATGGCCAGCCGGAAGGGGTTGGTGGCCTGCCCCTCCGTGCGGTAGAAAATAGAATACACGTTGCGCCGACCGTACAGGTTATAGACCGTGAACGTCCAATGGCCCTGCCAGCGTCGGTTTTTCATGCCAGGCCCGTAGATGTTCCAGGCGAAGTCCAGCCGATGATACGCCGGTAGCCGGTACTGGTTGCGCTCGTTGTAATATGGGTACGTCCGGTCCTGATAGCGGATAAACCCCTCCGGCGCGGTGTAGGGGCGGCCCGTGCTGTAGGCGAAGTTGAACGAGAAGCTGTGGTGCTTGCCCTGGTTGATGTTCAGACTCGCGTTGAAACTGTGCGGGCGGTCGTAGTTGGCGCGGTACCAGTTGCCGCCGTTGATCTGATCGCGGAAGTTCGCCCCTTCATTCACCCGGTTTTCGGTGCGAGCAAAGGTGTAGTTGACCCAGCCCGTCAGCTCGCCCTTTTTCTTGGCCAGCATCACCTCCAAACCATACGCGCGGTTCTGACCCGCCAGTAACTGCGTTTCGGGGTAGGGCTGGAGCAGAAAATCGGCCCCCGGCTTGTAGTCGAGGATGTTGGCCGTTTTGCGGTAATAGACCTCCGCCGACATCTCGAAGATGTTGTTGGGCGTGTTGTGGAACCAGCCCGCCGACACCAACTGACTCACCTGCGGGGCAATGTGAGGTCCCGACGTAGCCCAGCGCGAGGTAGGCAACGGCGTGGTGGTATTGGTGATGACCTGCAAATACTGCCGCATCAGGTTATAGCCCACTTTGATGGACGTGTTTGGCCCCAGGGCGTAGCGTAGCCCAAAGCGCGGTTCCAGCCCGCCGTAGGTTTTGGCCACCTGCCCCGCGCCATAGACAACGGAGTCGGTCACGGTCGTCTCGTCGGGGACGGTGCTGCCCTCGGCGGTGGGGCGGTAGACCCGCACGCTGGTGGGACCTACGCGCAGAAACTGCGCGTAGCGCAGCCCCGCCGACACCGATAAGGCGTCGGACACGTTCCATTCGTCTTCGATGTGGGCGGCCAGTTCCAGCGCGTTTTCGATGGGCGTGCTGCGGGCGTTTACGGCGCGGCTGCTGCCGGGCAATAACTCGCCGGGGTTGATCTGGTAGTGCGTCGCCGACAGGCCCGCTTCGATCTTCTGGTTGTCGGTCTGGTAGTTGAGGTTGGATTTGACCTGCCGTTGCAAGAGGCTCTGTCGGAGCGTGACCTTGTTGGCGGTGCTGTCTTCGATGGAGTTGATTTTGGGTACGTAGTGGGCAAAGAGCGCGGTGGTCTGTACGTTGGTGTTGGGCGTCAGGGCGCGAAACCAGCGGACCATGCCGTTGGTAGTTTCCTGCTCGTACTGCGTTGCCACCGCGTTGATGTTGGCCAGACTACCCAGCAGGTTGGTCTGGAAGACGTCGGCACTGTAGTAGCCCATCGCCGTGACGGTGTTGCGGTCGTTGACGCGCCAAAAACTCTTCACCACGCCATCGCCGAACTTGGCCCGGATGTTATCGAAGCGGGGCGAGATTAGCCGCAGCAGAAAATCGTTGAACGCCCCCCGGCCCGACACCAGCAGGCCAAGTTTCCCTTTGATGATGGGCGTTTCGATAGTGAGTTTGTTGGCCACCAGACTGATGCCCCCGCTGAGCTGAAACTGATCGAGGGTGGGGTTCTTGAGGTGGATGTCCAGCACCGACGCGGCCCGCCCGCCGTAGCGACTCGGTACGTTGCCTTTGTAGAGGTCCAGACTGCTGACGGCGTCGGGCGGGAAGACCGAAAACAGCCCGAACATGTGGGTGGGGTTAAAGATGGGCGTATCGTCCATCAGAATCAGGTTCTGGTCGGTGGTGCCGCCCCGGATGTTGACGCCGTTGGCTGCTTCGCCCACGCTCGTTACGCCGGGCAGCAGTTGCAGCGAGCGCAGGATGTCGGTCTCGCCGAGGGCGGCAGGCATGCGTTTGAGGGTGGCGATGTTGATCTGACTAACGCCGAGCAGCGGCTGGCGGACGTTGCGGTCGTAGCCCTTGCTGGTGATGACGACTTCCTCTAACTGACTGGCCACCGAAGGCAGCCGGACATCGAAACTCGTGTTGCCCGCCACGCGTAGAAAGGTGCGGAAGGGAACATAGCCTACGTGCCGCACCACGACCACCCGCCGACCAGCTCGCACCTCGACTTTGTAGGTGCCGTCGTCGTTGGTGTAGGTGCCGGTGGTGGACTTTTCGTAGTCGATGACGACGGCGGCCCGTTGCAGGGGCTGGCCGGTAGCCGAATCGCGGACGGTGCCGGAAATGGTGTAGAGAATCTGGGCGTGGGCCATGCCGGACAGGAGCAGCAGGGTGGGCAGCAAACGAAAAATTTGATTCATAAGGGAGTAAATCAGTTTATGAATGCAGACTGGAAAACAGCGAAAACGCTGGTTTCCAGCGAAACAGGAAGTACGATGGGGGCAGCAAAATACTATTTTTTACCTGAATTCTATTACGTAGCTTTATTTGTCCATTTGTAGCACCGACGAAGAAACGGAGTCTCTTGTAGACGCGACCTATCCCGTCAGCAACCCATAATTTTACCCCATGCGCCCAACATTTCGCCTTGTTCTACCCACTACACTCCTGCTTGGGCTGTTGCTCTCCTGCGTCGATCCCGAAGCAATTCTGCTGCGCGGCACGGTCGACATTGTCGTCGTTGATGGCACCATTACTGACCTAGCCGAGCCGCAGACGGTGCGGCTCAACCGCTCTAAAGCCGACCCTGTCACGGGCCTGTTCGGCACAACGCCCCTGACCAAAGCCGTCATGCAGCTCGTGATCGACTCTTCGGAGACGGTGGACTTCCACGAAACCATCGACGGGACGTATCAACTGCCAACGGGCTTCCGGGGGCGGGTGGGCCACGCTTATCAGTTGCGCTTCACGCTGGCCGAAGGTCGGCAGTACGTCTCCACACAGCAGGTCATGCCCACTGTACCACCTATCGACAAAGTCGAATCTCGTTTCAATCTATCCAGCTTACCGCCCGACCGGTTTAAAGGCTACACATCCGCCCATGACTTGTTTATTACTACGAAGGACCCAACCAGCGAAGCAAATAACTATCGCTGGGAATGGAAATTATGGCAAAAGCAGACATGGTGTAGGTCTTGTGTAAAGGGTGTCTATTCAGTTTTTAAAGTGGTTCCACAGGAGTACTATCGGGGCTATGCTTTCGTTACCGGGACTGATCTGTATGAAAACTGTTTCACGCCTAGACCAGGCCCTCAACTTGGGCTACTCGCTCCCGATGTTCCGGATGGTGACTGGTTCTATGATTATATCTGCCGTACATCCTGTTGGGAAATTATACAAGGCTATGATCTCAATATCTTTGCTGACACATATACAAATGGCAACCTCATTGAAGATCGACGAATAGCTCAGGTTCCCTACTACACTAGTGAAGCGGGCCTAGTCGATATTCGCCAGTCGTCACTCACCGAAGATGCTTATCGGTATTACAAGTTGTTTCAGGATCAAACTACTAATAACGGGGGCATTGCTGACACCCCGCCCGCTGCTCCGTCAGGAAACGTGCGAAATATTACAGACAACCGCGAAAACGTAGTTGGTTACTTTACGGCTTCGGCAGTATCATTGTCACACTACTGGTTAGACAAGAGGGACACACAAGGCTTATCATTAGGTGCAAGCCGATCAGTGGGTAAACCGTTAGTGAATGGTGAGGAACTCTTCTACGCACTGTATGGGCGGGGGGTAAATCAGGAGCCATCCCCGCCTTACGAGGGCCGCGGAGGACCGAAGGTGTACATCTGGCCCGTTGACAACCGTCCGCCTACAGCCGTTTGCGTACCAAGCGACAGCCGCACCCCATTCAAGCCTGAAGGCTGGCGTGATTGATGAGTAGATGCGCCACGAGTCCTTAACCAGAATCAGTTATGCGCATCTGCTCAACGATCCTGCTTTGGTTAGTAGCCTATTGTATTTACGCCCAGCCAATACCCAACGTTGCCGTTAGGGGAACAGTTGTTGACTCCAGCATGTACCAGCCCTTACCCTGGGCTACAGCCCTACGGTCACTAACCGACTCATCTATCCACAGAATAACGCTGGCTAATGCACAGGGAACATTCGTGTTTCGTGGCATTGCCAGGGGACGCTACCGGTTGACAGTTAGTTGTGTAGGCTACACTAAGATAAGCCAGCCGGTTAATGTTTCCCCCATCGCCGATTTAACTCTCGACATTGGAACGTTCGCCCTGCCTGCCCAAACCGTGCGATTGAGCGAAGTACGGGTTCGACGCCCCCCGCCGGTAACGATGCGCTCGTGATACTCAGCGACGACCAGGGGCAGCGTGTGCGGTTGGTTCCCGATCCGTTTACGCCCGCCTACTATGGGCTCCGTGACAGTAGTTTCGTGGGTGTACCCGGCCGTTCCTACACCCTCGCCATCACCCTGCCCGACGGCAGCCGCTTCCAGTCGCGCCCCGAACGGCTCAACCCCGTTCCCCCGCTCGATCCGCTACGGGCGCAGTACCGCAAACAGGCCACCGAACTTGGCCAGCCCGATGTTTATGATGTGCTGATCGACACCCAGGACCCCGCCGAGCCGGGCAACTTCTACCGCTGGTCAGCACTGGGCTACCTGCGCCGGTGGGCGCAGTTCGACCCCAGAAACCCACCCCCGTCCGTTTTAAATCCCTGCAACGCGTGTTCGTGCTGGGTACCGTACTACGGCCCGCCCTCCGACGTGCTGTCGGACGCGCTCATCAATGGCAACCGCATCAGCGGGCGGTTAGTCTTTCGGATACCGATCTATGCCGTCGGGCCGCAGTACGTGCAGGTGCGGCAGTTTTCGCTGACGCGGGCGGCCTACCAGTACTATACGCTCTTTGAGCAGCAGCGCACCCGCTCCGGCACGATCTTCGACCCGCAGCCGGCCAGCATCGAGGGCAACGTGCGGGCCGTTGACGACACGACGAAGATAGCTTTAGGCTTCTTCGGGGCATCGGCAGTGAGTCAGCAGCGGCTCACCATCCCCGGCGACACCATCAACTACAACCAGTTTTTAAATCGATTCGGCAACCTGTTTGTTCCGCCCATCGGTGACTGCTACAGTAACTATTCGCAATCCATCCTCTCGCCCCCAACCGGCTGGCTCGTCCGCTGAGTTGCCTTTGAAGGCCACAAAAGCGGCTGTTCGGGACCTACCTGGCTCAGCTGTTCAGGGCTTGTATCTTGACCCAGTTACCAATGGACATTCGTCTAGCCCAGAGAAACCCGGTATGAAGCCATTTCCTGTCCTGCTTCTCGTCCTATTGCTCCTGAGCACGGCTACCCACGCCCAGCAACGCTACCTCATCCGGGGGCGCGTGACCGACGGTGTGACGGGGAAAGGGCTGACAGGCGTCTCCGTCACCGATAAAAAACAGGGTGCCGGTACCACTTCCGACAGCACCGGCAACTATCAGCTTCCCGTGCTGCCCGGCCTGTATAACCTGACTTTCTCGGCGGTAGGTTACTACGCCCGCTCCCGCTACGCCGACCTCAGTCGCGCCGACGAGAGGCTCGACGTTACCCTCAATCCCGATATCCGGCAGTTGGATGAGGTAAGCGTAACGGGCCGTGCGCCCGATGCTAACGTGTCGGCTACCCAGATGAGCATGGTGAAGCTCGACATGAAGAACCTGCGCAACATTCCGGTCGTCTTCGGCGAAGTCGACGTGCTGAAGGCCCTGACGCTCCAACCCGGTGTCAGCACGGTGGGCGAAGGCGCGGGCGGCTTCAACGTGCGCGGGGGCCGTACCGACCAGAACCTGGTTTTGCTCGATGGCGCACCGCTGTTCAATACCAGCCACCTGCTGGGACTGCTGAGTAACCTCAACGCCGATGCCATTCAGGACGTGACGCTTTACAAAGGCGGCATTCCGGCGGGCTACGGCGGGCGGCTGTCGAGTCTGCTGCTGATGAATACCAAAACCGGCGAGACCGACCGGCTGCGTGTCGATGGGGGCATTGGTTTGATTACCAGTCGGCTACTGGTGCAGGGCCCGGTCACCAGGAACAAAAAGCTAACCTTTCTGGCTGGTGGGCGCGTGGCGTATCCATCGCTGCTGTTGGGCTTCTTCCCGGCCCCGACCAACAAAAACCGGGCGTCGTTCTATGACCTGAACGGGAGGCTGACCTACCGCTTCACGCCCAACACCCAACTGACCGCCACCGCCTACCGCTCGTTCGATACGTTCCGGTTTCCGCAAGATTCGCTCTACACCACGCAGTCGACGCTGTTCACGGCCCGGCTCAGCCATCACTTCGGTCCCAAACTTTCGGTCGATGCCACCACTACACAGAGCGATTACCGCTTCTTTCTCGACGGGCTGACCCTTGCCAACACCTTCCGCTACCGCTCCACAATCCGGCAGCGCGACGCCCGGCTCGACTGGCTCTACATGCCCACGCCGAAGCACCGGATCGACGCGGGCGGCTCACTGACGAATTACGCCCTGCTGCCCGGTGCGATTGCCCCGACCGGCGACGCCACGAACGTAAACGCGCAGACGCTGCCCACCGAGCAGGCCCGCGAGTGGGCGGGCTACGTCTCGGACGAGTACACGCCCTGGCGGTGGCTGTCGGTGCAGGCGGGGGTGCGCTATGCGGGCTTCACCAATGTGGGGCCGGGGGTAACGTACCACTATGCTGAGGGGCAGGCCCGCAGCCGTGAGAGCATCACCGACACCCTGCGTTACGGAGCCGGGCAGCCGCTGGCCAATTACGGCGGCTGGGAGCCGCGCCTGACGGTGCGGATAAATCTAACACCGTTCAATTCGCTCAAAGTCAGTTACAACCGTACCCGGCAGTATTTGTATCTGATCTCGAACACCACGGCCATTTCGCCGGTCGATTTCTGGAAAGTGAGCGACGCCCTCGTGCCGCCTTCCGTGGCCGATCAGTGGGCGGTAGGGTATTTTCAGAACTTTGCGGACAATATGTTCGAGACGTCGGTGGAGGTATACCAGAAAAACCTGACCAACCTCGTGGAGTACCGCAACGGTGCCACGCTGCTGCTGAACCCGGCGTTAGACGCCGATCTGCTGCGGGCCGAGGGGCGGGCCTACGGCGTGGAGGTGAGCGTCCAGAAAACGCGCGGGCTGGTAACGGGGCTATTCGCTTACACCTTTGCCCGGACGCTGGTGCGGGTGAACAGCCCCTTTGCCCGCGACCGCATCAACGACAACGACTGGTTTCCGTCTACCTTCGACCGGCCCCACAACCTGACCATCGCCACCCAGTGGAAATGGCGTCGCGGCTGGACGTTCGGCACCAACTTCGTCTATACCAGCGGCAGACCTACGACCTACCCCGACGGCACCTACCGCCTGAACGGGGTGCAGGTGCTGAACTACGCACAGCGCAACGCCGACCGCATTCCCGACTACCACCGCTTAGACGTGTCGTTCACGAAGGACGGTCGGCGCACGGCGGGGCAGAAGCGGTACAGCAACTGGTCGGTGTCGTTTTACAACGTCTACGCCCGCAAGAACCCGTATTCGATCTATTTCCAGCGGGTTAATACCACCACGAAGAGCTACTGACTGGCAGTCTTCGGCATCATCATCCCGTCGGTAAGCTGGAATTATTTATGGTGATAAACCTGCTATCGGAACCAACAAGTGATGCTTATGACTGTCCCCCCAAATAGGAGAACATGGTAGCACAGTAGACTATTGCTTCGTAAATGACCTCAAGCAGAGAAATAACTGATTTTGCCGCTATCCAGCATGATTTTGTCAGCACAGTTTAAGACCACAAACACCTGATAGGTTAAGTAAGAAGCCCCACCCGGTCATCGGGTGGGGCTTCTTTATAACTGAGGAAGGTATTATCTAAAATCAATTCATTGTTCGTAGTTCACGTCTCAGTTGCTCCACCATGTCAATGGAAACATTGGCATACTCCGCAATCTCT
>JACMPG010000203.1 GCA_014377625.1 Spirosoma sp. | reverse complement strand
CCAACCGGCGGGTTTGGAAGCTGATATATAGCCAACTCAGTTCTGATGGCTCAGTTGATGTAAATCGGCTCAATAGTCTGGATTGTCAGTTCTGGCAGCGTAGGGCTGCTTGAACTTAACACCAAACTGCTCGCAGTATTAATATATTAATAAGTTCACTCCTACATTTGGCCCAACGCGCTGAAAATGGATTCCCGGCTAACGTGTTGGGTACGGTCAGCCTGTTGAAGCAATACGCCCATACCCACATCTTCCTTCTCGTCTTCAGCGATTAGCATAGTGGCAATATTCAGCCGGCACAGCAACGCCGACAGCAGTTCCAGTTCCGCGTCGTCTTTCGGGGTGATGAGGAGTGATTGCATTTTTTATGGCGTTGGATTTTATCGTTGATGATTCTACTTTGGATAAATTGTTGGCTCCTGTCAGAAAATCGTTTGCAACAGAGACTAAGACAGTTATCAATGTCTGGATCAGTCCAGCCCCTCTTTGTACATCAATTCTCTGCTAAGTGGATTCAACCATAATGCTTTTTTCATACGTAATAGGTTGGAACGTAAGCGTTTAATCCCACTGTCAAGCTTTTCTATAAGGTCGTCAATGTCTGCTGAAGGCTCTGCTCTTTTTCGATCAAGAAGCCCACTCATGACTTTCTCTACGCCGGGTAAAGTTGCAGATAACATTTTGTAGTTTTCTACCTGAAGTCCGGCCCTGTATTTCTGCACTTGTTTTAACAAAGCGGCCTGCTCGTTTTCAGGTAACTTGTTGTACTCCTCCACCGTAGGCCAAACGGGTCTTTTCCGCCTGGGAGTTTTCGTATTTGGTGTCTCTACCTTACGTAGCAATTTATCCGTCAGTGCGATTTGATTTGTGACGCTGACCAAGACATGGGAGTTGGCGATTTCTGCGAGGGCGGTAGTAGGCTTGTCAGACATAGACGGGAGTGGGACTATTGAGCAGATGACATTCGGAAAGGGAGTGGCACACACTCAAAATAAATTGTCATCAATGATACATCATCGTAAAATCGTCTTCCCAGTACTCGGTACCGTATTTGTCGACATAGCCCAAGAAGCGAGTGTCGGGTACATGAACGAGTTCTAATCCAGCATCCAAGTATTTTCTTTCAACACTATCGGTTGACTCCGTCCAGCTAAAATCCGGTTCGTAGTTTTCAACTATTATGTTTCCTAATTTGTCAATCAATCTCCAGTGATCGTTTCTCATTGAAGCCGCGTACTTGCCATGGAAGCAAAATGATGTGATGTCATGACTGATGATTGGGATGATTTCTTCCCCTTTCTTGTCGATGTGTCCACACCTTCCATATTTCCATACTACGGCCAAACCGTTTTGGAATGGCTCCACACTTTCGTATAGACACTCAATCACTACATTCTTATTCCGGTCGCAAAAGCCCCATTTATCACCTTCTCGGTACGGAATTAAAAACGGCTCTTCGGATTTGGCGAGCAGCTTTTCTGTCAGCGCGAGTTGGTTGGAGACGCGGGCTAAGGTGGGGGAGTTGGCCGTTTTGACGAGGGCGGTGGTGGGGTTGTCGGGCATGGCGGGTTGTTGGGTTAGGCGGCTTGTTCGGCAACGTGCAGGTCGGCCCGGATTGTGCCGTTGGCTTCGAGTAGGCGGGTCAGACGGGCTAAGTTCGTTTCGCGTAACTCCACGTACTGCTGCATGTACGGCCCCGAATCGCCAGCGGCCCGGTGTCGGTTAATGATGTCGCTGTCCTGTTCAATGAGGGTTAACAGCCGGGCAATGGCGGTTGCCCGCAGGTCGGTATTTTCAAGAATTTGCGTTAATTCATCCATCGTTTTAAAAGTTAAGCTGAACAATTCCCTTTTTACGACCTGCCAGACTCGTGCCAAAATCCTGCAACCAGCGCAGTCGGTCCGATTCATACCAACTACGTCGGCGGTGTCCTTCGGGGTAAACCTGTACCCATCAGTTTATCGGGCAGATACCGGTGTTGCCGGAAGAAATCGGCTTGTTTCTCATTGCGATTGTAACATACGGCATCGAGAAAGATAACGAAGTCAATATCGGCTGGATTTGTTTTGCGAGTCAAGAAACTACCATCGATCCATACCCAAAACTCCTCGTTCACAATCGTTCTGAAATTAGTCAGGTTCAACAGGAACGAATCGAACAGCGGCAATTGGTATTTGTCGATGAGAAACGTCGGGAAGGCACCTATAGCGTTACGCCAAATCGCTCGCCCAGCTCGTGCAGACTGGCCAGCACGGGTTCGGCAACGGGGATGCCGTTGGCTGAACGTTCGGCTTCCATGAGTCGTTCGGGATCGCCGGGGATCAGGACGCGCTGCCCCGGCATGGCCCGTGCCTGCCTGAACCGCTGAATCCAGATGTCCATGTTGGCTTTAAACTCGTCGGCGGGCCGGAACGCGTCGATGCGCATGGCTCCGAAAAAATGGCCCGTACCCACGCCTACGCCCTCATTGGCCTCCATAAACCCTGCCGTAGCAAAAGGTGGCACCCAGGGACCGTAGTTCGCACCCGACAGGACGCCCGAAAAAATATCGACCACCGCGCCCAGCCCGTAGCCTTTGTGGCTGCCATGTTCGCGGTCGGTGCCGAGGGGCAGCAGCGCACCGCCGTTACGTATGGCGTTGGCGTCGTTGGTGGGTTGGCCATCGGCATCCTGCGCCCAGCCGGTGGGGATGTCCTGCCCTTTGCGCTGCAAAATTTCGAGTTTACCATACGCTACGGCGGTAGAGGCAAAATCGGCCAGGAACGTCGGTTCGGTAGCGGCAGGAACGGCCACGGCGATGGGATTGGTGCCGAGCATTTTTTCGAGCGCGAAGGTGGGGGCTACCAGCGGGGCCGCGTGGGTCATGGCCTGCCCAATCATATCGTGTTCGGCGGCCAGCAGGGCGTGGTAACCCGCAATGCCAAAGTGGTTGGAGTTGCGCACCGCCACCCAGCCCGTACCGGCCACGCGGGCTTTCTCGATGGCTACGCGCATGGCCCACGGCCCCACCACCAGCCCCAGGCCCCGGTCACCATCGACAACGGCGGTGGAGGGGCTTTCGTGAACTACCCGAATGTTTGGCTGCGGGTTGATGCGCTGTTTGTCGTACAGGCGAACGTAGCCGGGAAGCCGGGCCACGCCGTGCGAATCGACGCCCCGCAAATCGGCGGAAACGAGGACATCGGCGGCCAGGCGGGCGTCGGTATCGGAGCAGCCAATGGCCCTAAAAATCTGCTCGGTAAATGCGCGGAGTTGTTGCTGAGGAATCATGACGGCAAAACTAAGCAGGATAAGGCATTTTGTTGGACGTGTCCGGATTAGCATCGGGTATGTTTACATAGCCATTTTTGCGAACTGTACGTTAATCAGAAAAGTCATTCCTCCATCTTGATTATGCTCCGTCCTCATCTGCTGGGTTTACCCATCCTCCTCGTTCTGTTGCTCGCTGGTTCTTTCAGCGCATTGGCCCAGCCCCGCGACACGCTCACCACCGAACAACTGCTGCAACGGCGGGGCAGCAAGTACGCGGCCATGCTGCGCCCATCGCATTATCTGGCCCTCGATGTGAACCACACCCTGGGCGGATTTCATCGGTATCGTTTTTTTGTGGGCGACGAAATCAGGTTCCGGGCGCGGGGCGAACGCTACCGCGAGCAGTTGTACGACGTAACCGACAGTACCTTTACCATTCTGCTGGCCAACGAAATCATGAACCGCGACGAACCGGTCACGTTCCGGGTATCGGACGTGGAAAAAATCATAATCAGCCGCCGTATTCCGTTCGTAACCATCGCCGGGCCCATTTTGCCGCTGGCCGGGGGCGTCTATCTGCTGGCCAGTGTGGTGAATAACCGGACCTTGTCAAAAGACATTTTACCCGTGTCGGGCGGGCTGGCTCTGGCGGGGGTTATTTTCAGTTATATGAGCAACCCCCACTACCACATCAACCCCAACCACCGGTTGCGGGTGTTGCAGACGTACTGAAATATGAATGCGCTCCGGCGTCAGCCAATTCATCATTCATATTTCATCATTGGTTTACACTTTCTGGCCCTGATTTCGTTTCTATAAAAAAGAGAGACCTATCATGCGATTTCTACATACAATGGGGCTATTCGCCCTTTTTTTTAGTGCGGTACTGTGGCCTACCATCAGCCAGGCTACCCACGTGCGGGCGGGCGAAATCACGACCCGGCGTTTGCCCGGCGCGTCTCTTACTTACGAAATTACGTTCACGGCCTATTATGATGAAGTTGACGGAGCAGCCGCGTCGGCGCAGGGTAATGATGTAACGATCTGCTTTGGCGATGGCAATTCGCGTCTGGTCACGCGCTTACCCCGTGTTTTCATCAACAACCGAACCTCGTCCATCAACGTGTACAGGACCACCTACACCTACCCCGCTCCCAGTGTCTATACCGTCTCCGTGACGGTGCCCAATCGAAACGGTAATACCAAAAACCTGGGGGCACAATCGCGTGATATCACGTTTTTTGTCTCGACAACCATCCAGATTTCTTCCAACCTCGGTCTGAACTCAACGCCGGTGATGCTCAATCCGCCCCTTGACTCGGGTCGCGTGGGCCAGCGGTTCTGCCATAACCCAGCCGCCTTCGACGCCGACGGCGACAGCCTGGCCTATCGGCTGAGTATCCCCAAAGAATCGCTGGGGGGCGATGCGGGCTGTACGGGACGTAACATTCAGGGCTACCAGGACCCCACCCGCTTCAGTGTATCGAGTGAAACGGGTGGGGCGGCTACCTTCACCATCGACTCCCGCACGGGCGAACTCTGCTGGGACGCACCCGGTCAGGAGGGTCAGTACAATTTCGCCTTCATCATTGAGGAATGGCGCGACGGCGTACTCATCGGCGAGATCACCCGCGACATGCAGATTATTGTGCTGGGAGGCCCCAACCGAAGGCCGCGACTGGATCCCCTGCCCGACCTGTGTATCGAAGCGGGGCAGCTCATTAACCAGCCTGTGCGGGCCACCGACCCCGACGGTAACCCTATCTTTATTGAGGGCTTCGGGGGTGTTTTTAACGTAGGGCAGGACGGCGCACCGCTGGCCGCCAGCGAACTGATTTCGCCCGCCTACGCCCAGGTTCTCAACGGCGGTACGGTAAACCGACCCCTGACCCAGCCCGGGACGGCCACCTTCCGCTGGCAAACCAACTGCAGCCACATTCGGCGCGGCCCCTATGATGTGACCTTTAAAGTAACTGACGTACCCCCCAAAAGCGGACGTCAGAACCTCTCGCTGGTTTCCTTCCAGACCCTGCGCATCCAGATTATCGGCCCTTCAATCAAAAACCTGACCGCCCGCCCTACCGCCGTGGCTACAGGCCGCGCCATTCTGCTGAACTGGTCGCCGTACAGTTGCATTCCACCCAACGGGGGCGAGATTATTATCTACCGTAAAGAGGGCTGCACTACGGTTGAGCCGCCGGTTTGCACCCAGGGCCTGCCCGCCAGTCTGGGCTACCGCGAGATTGCGCGGTTGCCAGTGGGCAGCACGAGTTTCACCGACACGACTTCGCTACGGCGGGGGGTAAGCTACTCCTATCGCACGGTAGTCGAGTACAAAGACCGCAACAATGAATTCATCAACGGCGGGTTAAGCGTAGCCTCCCAGCAGGCATGTCTGGAGCTACCGCTGCTGGTGCCGGTCATGACGCAGGTAACCGTCGATTCGACCGCCGAGCAACGGGGGCAGATCACCGTGCGCTGGAGCCGCCCCGTGGGGCTACAGCCCGGCGATCTGGGCGGACCGTACCAGTACCGGCTCCAGCGGGCTACGGGGCTGGCAGGGACTACCTATACCACCATAGCAACAGTTCCCACCAATCTGGGGGCTAACACCGACACAATCTACGTGGATAAGGGTACCTCAACCTCGGCCCTCAACACCGTAGCCAATGCTTATAGGTACCAGGTCGAGTTTTATTACACCAGCCCCAGCGGGGTACTGACCCGGCTCGATGCGGCTGACCCCGCGGCCAGTGTCCGGCTGAGTGCGGCCCCGGCTAACCGGCAGATTACCCTGACCTGGCAAACCAACACACCCTGGAGCAACGACGACCAGACTCACCGGGTATTCCGCAGCCGGAGCGGCCCAAATGGTCCCTACAACCTGATTGCCGAAGTAGCCGTGCGCAACGCGCCAACGTACACGCTCATTGACCGGGGCGAAGATACATTTCTGGCCGATGGCAACACCAGTCGGGTCCTGTCTGCCGACAGCAGCTACTGCTACCGGGTCCTGACGCGGGGCCGCTATGCCGACGCCCGGCTGACTAAGTTTGGTCTGATCGAAAACTTTAGCCAGACACTGTGCGCTACGCCTATCGACACCACCCGTCCCTGCGCACCCCGGCTGGGACTGGATAGCCTGAACTGCGCCAGCCTGACCCCCGAGAGTTTCTGCAACCAGACTACGTTCACCAACAAACTGCGCTGGAAACCCACCTTCGGCCCCACCTGCGACCCAAACATTGCCAGTTATAACATTTATTACGCCCGGTACGCGCAGGATACGCTGAGCCGTCTGACGAGTGTGCAGGCTCCCATGACCACCTTCGACCATACCAGCCTGACCACCGTGGCGGGTTGCTATTACATAACGGCGGTGAGTAAGCGGGGACTGGAGAGCGCCCCCTCCAACAAGGTCTGCAATGATGCCTGTCCGGCGCTGGTGCTGCCCAACGTGTTCACCCCCAATGGTGATGGCCGCAACGACACTTTCGAGCCCATGCGCTGCCCACGCTTTGTGCAGACCATCGAATTTGTTGTCTATAACCGCTGGGGGGTGAAGGTCTATGAGTCTGCTGGCGCGACACTCAGCTGGGACGGCAAAACCAGCGACGGGACTGAGCTGCCCAGTGGCTTGTACTACTATCAGGTCACCGTGCGCTACGCCGTGGTGGATCGCAACGCCCCACCCCAGGTTATTAAAGGTTGGGTACAGATCATTCGGGGCGGGGGAGCGTAACAGAAAGAGTAAGGGGTAAAAAGGGTGTAGGGTGTAAGGAGCTAACGCAAACTTTACACCCTACACCCTTTTTACCCCTTACTCCTTTTTACTCTTTTACTTCATGTTGTGATAAACCGTTTGTACGTCGTCATCTTCTTCGATGCGTTCGATGAGTTTTTCTACGTCGGCCACTTCCTCGTCGGTTAGTTCTTTGGTGTCGTTGGGGATACGCTCAAACTCGGCCTGATCTATGGCAATGCCTTTCTCTTCCAGAAACTTCTGAATGGCTCCGAAGGCTGTGAATTCGCCATAGATGACGTACTGACTGGTTTCATCGTCGAGATCAACTTCGTCTCCCCCTGCGTCAATCAGTTCGAGTTCAAGTTCTTCCTGATCAAGACCGGCTGCCGGAATCCGGAAAACGGATTTACGGTCGAACATAAAGTCGAGCATACCCTGCGTACCCAGACTACCACCCAGTTTGTTGAGGTAGCTGCGGACGTTGGCTACCGTCCGGTTGTGATTGTCGGTAGCGGTTTCGATAACGAGTGCGATACCATGCGGGGCGTAGGCTTCGTAAACAATCTCTTTGTAGTCTTCCTGATCTTTGGAAGACGCTTTTTTGATGGCCCGCTCCACATTTTCCTTGGGCATGTTGGCAGCTTTGGCGTTCTGGATAATAGCCCGCAGCCGCCCGTTGGTATCGGGGTCGGGTCCACCGCCTTTCACGGCCATCACAATGTCTTTGCCGATACGGGTGAAGGTCTTGGCCATCTGCCCCCACCGTTTCATTTTCCGGGCTTTCCGGTATTCAAATGCGCGTCCCATCTTTTTGAGGTTTTAACACAGAGAAAACAGAGGTGCTTATGCCTGATTATTTTCTCCGTTTACTCTGTGACTAACTCGGTCTCTCTGTGTTTAGAAATCAACTCAATGTTCATCATGGTCTGCACCATATCGTCGAACGTTTCCCGCCGACGAATCAGGTACGGTTCACCGGCGTAGACCAATACCTCGGCAGGGCGTTCGCGAAGGTTGTAGTTGGAAGCCATGCTCATGCCATAGGCGCCCGCGTTCTCGAACGAAAGTACATCGCCGGGCCGTACTTCGGGCAGGGGCCGGTCCGTAGCGAAGGTATCCGTCTCGCAGATATACCCTACCACGTCGTACAGCCTCGGTTCGCCCGCGTTGTCTGAACCGGCGGGGTTCGATGCGTTCAGGATGGTATGCCAGGCGTCGTACATCATGGGGCGGATCAGGTGGTTCAGACCCGAATTGACCATAACAAAGGTGCGGGTCGGGTTTTCCTTGACCACATTCACACCCACCAGCAGATGCCCGCTTTCGCTTACAAGCAGCTTGCCCGGCTCGAAACAAAGCTGAATATGGCGCCCGTACCGCCCGCAGAACGCCTGAAAAGCCGCCGACACTTTCGCGCCCAGATCGGTGAGGTTCGTGGCGTAGTCGCCCTCGCGGTAGGCTACTTTAAAACCGCTGCCAAAGTCAATGAATTGCAGGTCGGGGTAGTCTTCGGCCATCGCAAACAGCACGTCGGCAATGCGCAGGAAGGTGTTGCTGTCTTTGAAATCGGAACCGGTATGTACGTGCAGACCTACCACCGGAATCTGGTATTGCGCCACTACGTCCCGGATTTTTTGACGGTAGGCGTTGGAGATACCGAATTTCGAGTTTTCGTGACCAACCTGAATTTTCGCGGTGCCCCCATCGAGCAGACTGGGGTTAATCCGCAGGGCCAAAGGATACTGACCGCCGTAGGTCTGACCAATCTGCTCCAGCAGGGGCAGGCTATCTACGTTGAGTTGCAGACCCATGACCAGTGCTTCCTGAATTTCAGACCAGGCGTTGCCACTGGGGGTGTACATGATCTGCTCTGGCAAAAAGCCCGCCATCAGCGCCAGCCGCGCTTCATTGACGGATACCACCTCCACGTCGATGCCCTGCACCTGCATCAGCTTCAGGATACTGAGATTAGTCAGGGCTTTGGTGGCATATTTTATTTTGAGATCGACACCCGAGAATGCGGCCCGGAGTGCGTCGATTTTTTCGATAATTTTGTCAGCGTCGTACACGTACAACGGCAATCCAAAGTCAGCGGCAATACCCAGCACGTCGACGCCCTGAATCTGGTAACGGTTATTGATCAGTTGCATAATTCGTAAAACAGACCGCAAAATTACTCGTTCTTTCCCCGATGTACAAAATTCGTCGTCTGCTCCTGCTGTTCCTCCTGTTTGGCGCAGATGCGGCCACTGGTCAGACCGGGGTTGGAAGAGCTACCTTTTCGGCCCGTCGTCCTGTTTCCCGGCCCATGATTCCGTCCAGCCTTAAAACCGTAAAACGCGGTACTACTCCCGAACCCGCCCTACCCGACTCCAGTACCAACCCAATTCCAGCCGCCATTGCCGACCGCCCTCAGGATACGTTGCTCCGCCGACGAAAATTGCGGGTGCGGTTTCGGGGGTAAAACTATTATGACCCCACAGACCTTCCATACCCACGCCAATCTGTCGCAACACGCGGCTGAACATCTGGCCAGTCTGATTACTCAAAAGCCCGATGCACTCCTATGCGTAGCGTCGGGCGACACCCCCATTGAGACGTATCAACGCTTTGCTGAACTGGTAAGAACCCGGTCTATTGACGTTAGCAGATGCCAGTTTGTGGGACTTGACGAATGGGTTGGCTTTGGACCGGACGATGCCGGAAGCTGCTCCTACTACGTCTTTCGGGATCTGTTTGTCCCGCTTGGTCTTAGGCCCGATCAAATCCACGTTTTCGACGCCAAAGCCCATGATTTACAGGCTGAATGCACCCGAATCGACGCCGTTATCGACCGGCATGGCGGGCTGGACCTGCTGCTGGTGGGGATGGGTATGAACGGCCATATTGCCCTCAACGAGCCGGGAACGCCTTTTACCAACGGTTGCCACGTCGTTGAACTGGCCGAAAGCACCAAAACCGTCGGGCAGAAATACTTTTCGCAGCAAACCGAACTCACGCACGGCATCACCCTCGGCCTGCGCCACCTGACTGCCGCCCACGACGTAATTCTGATGGTGAGTGGCGCGAAGAAAGCCCCCATCCTGCGCGACGCCCTTACCGGTCCCGTTACAGAGCAACTTCCCGCCAGTATTGTCCAGACCTGCCCGCAGGTTCACGTTTGGGCAGACGCGGAAGCAGGGTCGTTGTTGTAGAACCGATACGGTGAAGCAGTCTGTATTCGATACTGAATACAGAGGCTTAAGGCTACGCATATTTCACCGACCTGCTTATACATGAACAACTTTAACCGAATTGCTCCGGTGTATGACAGCCTGTCCCGGATTGTGTTTGGGCGCCGGCTGCAGCGGGCGCAGGCCCTGTTTCTCGATCAGATTCCGAGTGTTGATGCGTCGGGTACTGGTGCATCGGTGCTGGTGCTGGGTGGCGGCACGGGTGAGATACTAACCGCTATTTTTGCCAGACAACCCGGTTGCCACGTCCTGTTTCTGGAACCATCGGCCCGAATGGTGAGTCAGGCAACCCGGCGGGTACTACGTCTGACCGGCCCGGTGGGTATTACGTTTCGGGTTGGCGACGAGAAAACCTTACGGTCTGACGAGCAGTTCGACACGATTATTACCCCCTTCGTGCTGGATTTGTTCACGAACGAAACCCTTCAGACCCATTTTATTCCCTGTCTTCAAAAAACACTGAAACCGAATGGGATCTGGCTCGCTACAGATTTCGTCAATACGCCCGTCTGGTGGCAGCGGGTACTGCTCTGGGCCATGATCCGCTTCTTTCGTCTTACTGCCGGTATCGAAACACAGCAGTTAGTAGACTGGCAGCAGACCCTCCGCAACGCCGGGCTGACCCGCCATGCCCAGCAACACACCGTATGGGGGATGGTGTCGGCAGAAGTGTGGAGCCATTAAACAGCCTGTAGAACCGAAGTAACGTCAGAGAAATCACTGATGTCATACCACTCATCGGTACCGAGGCTGAGCCAGTGACCGGCTTCTCTTGGCCGTTTGTGCCGGGCCTTTTCGGGGTCGTAATCGGGCGCATAAACCGCGCTCATCACCCGTTGCAGGGTGGGCCAGGGTAGCGTCCTTGTGCGTTCCTGCTCGTTATGGCTGGTAAATACCTGCACCGTACGGCTGGCAAATGAAGCGGTGAGCCGGGTCTCCTGCACATCTGCCGGGCTTCTGATTTTCAGGTAGGTTAACTCAAAAGGCCGTTCGCGCCCGGCCCGTTCGTAAATGGCCTGAATCAGTTCCTGAACCACATACTGCCAGTCGTCGGCATGTTGCGGGCGTCCCTGCCGGGTGGGGACGTTGGGCGTTTCGATACGGACGCTCCAAAATTCATCATCCTCGCTCAGTTGATCTTCATCAACGGGCTTCAGCCTTGCTTTATCGGCCAGGGTTAGCATAGTTTGCCGCCAGGTTTGGGGCAACCGGCCCGCCCAGGTCAGGTCGTCGTCGGGTGTGAAGCCATCCGCCAGCAGTTCTTCCTCGTCCATATCGTCACGATCGGGGTAAACGAGGGTCAGTTCAACACCAAGTTCACCAACGAGGGGCGTCAGCGCAAGGGTGTAAAAATAAGCGTAGGGAGCGGGCAGTGAGCGGGCGGTCTGATACCGGATCTGGAGCGTTTTGAGCGACATGAGTAAACAGCTAGCAAAGCACAAACTTACAACAGCCGGGCCATTGTCTGGTTCCGGTCAAGTTTACCGGTGGCCGTTTCGGCAAACGCAGGTATGGCAAGCCACGTACGCGGTACACAATAGGGGCCCAGCTGCAACCGTACCTCATCCTGAATAGACGCCCATTGTTCACTGCTAACGGTCAACTGCTCACTGATAACTACTACCCGCTGACCCAGCCGCTCGTCAGGCAGTCCGGCCACAAACAACCGTGCCGACAGGCCAAACCCGGATAGGTTGGCCAGAATAATCTGCTCGATGGGTTCCGGCTGAATTTTTACACCCCCGCTGTTTATGATCAGATCAGCCCGGCCCACTACCCGAAAGTGCATACGATCGGGCATCTCGACAACGTCGTTAGTCTGAACCCGTTCAAAATTGGAAGCAGCCGCCAGAATGTTCAGGCAGCCGCGTTCGTCGGTACCAAGCTGAACACCGGCAAGAGCCATAAAAAAATCGTTTCGGTCGGGACCATTGAGCCGCCGGAGTGCAATATGCGATACGGTTTCGGTCATGCCGTACGTGGCATAAACCGGCGCGGAGATGATCTGCAACGCCCGTTCCAGCCCCGGACCAGTGGCCGCCCCACCTACCAGAATGGCCTTCATCCCGTTTAGAATAGAAAGAAACTCCGGCCTGCTGTTCAGCGCGATTTCATCTAAAATCGTCTGGAGTTGTAGCGGCACAAGGGCGGTAAAGGCAAAGCGGGTGTCAGGAGAAAAACCGTTCAATGGGTTACTGGCTGGTTCAATAACGGTCATGGTCAGGCCCAGTTCCAGCCCGCGTACCAGCATCATCACGCCCGCTACGTAGCGAATATTCAGGCAAACGAGTGCGGTATCACCTGGTTTTAGCCCCAGCGTCTGCCCCGTTAGCAGCGCACTCGCCCGCATCTGTTCGCGCGCAAGCGTAATGGGTTTAGGCACGCCCGTCGAACCGGAGGTGTGCAGCACAAATTCAGCCTGTCCGCTCTGCCACGCCCGGCAAAAGGCCAGCGCGTCGGTTTCGTATGGAGTACCGCCCGTTGGCCACAATTCCGGATTATTGGGGTCGATGAATAGCATCAGCCAGCTACGCGCAGGCTGTTTGCCCCGTTGAGTGTCGTAACCTTATACCGGTTGAGGGGCTGCGTGGCCGGGCCGGAAACAACCGCGCCGGTAACGCTGAAGCGCGACAGATCGAGCGGGCAGTAAAACTGATTTTCGGTGGGTTTATACACCAGCAGGGTACCTTCGTGCGTACATTTAGCTGATACGGCTACAAATTCACCGCCCGACGTGTGAGCCACCAATACCCCATTGGTTATCACATACCCACCCACCACAGCCAGACTCTGATTGATCTGATCACTCAGGTTCAGCATAAAATCAAGACCGGGAGCGGGCGGCTGGTCGGCACTGTCGGAGCAGCCCGCCATACTGCGCGAAAAAAGCAGCGCACTGATGCCAGTAATGGCATGTAAAAAAAACTCGTGTCGGTTCATGGTCAATCTGTGCGTTTAGGCGGGTGCTGACTGTTACTTTTGTGAACTCTAACCTGTTCACTGTGTAAATATGCCTTTTTTCCGGCATTCTCCGACGCCGAACAATGCCCTTCATCGGGTCGTTACCAACATTAACTATGGAAGAAGCGAACGTAATTATCAATCCGATTTCGCCGGATAAAGTTGCCGAATCGCCGGGTTTACTGGCCTACGCGCACACGGCGGGGGGAGCCGTGATCCGCCCCGAAGACAAAGGTAAGATCACGGGCCGGGCCGTGTCGGCCATGCGCGAACAGACTGACATGCAGCTTAGTCAGTTGTTCAGGCAGATGCAGTTACTGGCCGATCAGGCTACGGCTATCCGGCATCGGGTGGAAGTATCGGAACGCATTTACGGTGCGCAGATGAACTTCGAACCGGTCATTAGTCACACGTACTATTTTTACACCCGAAAAGACGGCTCCGACGTGCTGTCTATGATTGGACCGACCGAGTGGGGCCGCAAATTTCCGTTTGAGCGTTGCCTGGCGACGGTCCGCATGATGGCCGACCATACCTGGGACGTTTTTTACCATGAGGTCAATTACGAATTTTGAAGGATAAAATAAGCTAACGCAGGCAGTACACGCGCCCACTCATTCTATCATTCACCCAATCAAAATTAACTATGACAAGTAATCTCCCCTGGGAACCGATTAAAGAATACAAGGAGATTCTGTTCTCCTATTACGAAGGCATCGCCAAAATCAGCATCAACCGGCCGCAAAAGCGCAACGCGTTCACGCCCCTGACCGTCAGGGAGATGCAGGAGGCCATGGAAATTGCCCGGCAGGACGAACGCGTGGGCGTAGTGATCCTGACTGGCGAAGGCGGAGAAGCTTTCTGCTCCGGTGGCGATCAGTCGGTACGTGGACACGGCGGCTACATTGGCGAAGATACCGTACCCCGTCTGAACGTGCTGGACCTGCAAATGCAGATTCGACGTATTCCGAAGCCGGTTATTGCCATGGTGGCAGGTTATGCTATTGGGGGTGGTCACGTCCTGCACGTGGTTTGCGACCTGACGATTGCCGCCGACAACGCCCGCTTTGGACAGACCGGCCCCAAAGTTGGCTCGTTTGACGGCGGTTTTGGTGCGAGCTATTTAGCCCGAATTGTAGGGCAGAAGAAAGCCCGCGAAATCTGGTTTCTCTGCGATCAGTACGACGCGCAGGAAGCTCTGAACATGGGGCTCGTGAATAAAGTTGTGCCGCTCGATCTTCTTGAAGAAGCCACCGTGGCCTGGTGCCGGAAGATCCTCGAAAAAAGCCCGATTGCCCTGCGTATGGTCAAGGCATCGTTCAACGCTGAGCTCGATGGGCAGGCGGGCATACAGCAACTGGCGGGTGATGCCACGCTGCTGTATTACCTGTCTGATGAAGCCAAAGAAGGGAAAGACGCCTTTCTGGAGAAGCGCAAACCCGACTTCAGTAAGTTTCCTAAATTTCCGTGAGGGTACGGGTCAGGTTTCCCACCTAAAACACGCCCGCCGAAAGCGTCATTGCTTTTTGAAACTGTTCGGGGTCAATGGACAGGGCAACGCCTTGCTGCGCAAGGGTCTGGATAATTTCTTCGGTGGGGAGGTTGCCCGTCAGGCTGTCGGCGGCCATGGGGCAACCGCCAAACCCACGTAACGCCCCGTCGATACGCGAAACGCCCGCCCGCAGTACAGCCTGTACTTTGGCGGGCGTTTCTTTGGGCAGGGCGTGCAGATGCGCCCCAAATTCAACATCAGGAAAATGCGCCAGTAATCGAGTGAACAGGTCTTCGATGGCATCGGGCGTGGAGGTTCCGACCGTGTCGGACGGCGCCACAATGCCGACACCCAGCTGTACCAGCCGGTCCGTGTAGTCAGCTACCAGGTCGGGGCTGTACGGGTCGTTATATGGGTTGCCGAAGCCCATCGATAAATACACAACAAGCTCTTTACCCGAATCTACGCACAGCTGTTGCATCTGGGCCACGTCTACCAAAGCTTCTGCAATGGATTTGTTGGTATTGCGTTGCTGAAACGTTTCGGATACTGACAGCGGGAATCCCAGGTAATCAATTTGCGAAAACGTTACGGCCTGTTCAGCACCGCGCTGGTTGGCCACAATGGCCAGTAGTTTGGTTTTTGTGCGTGACAAATCCAGCCCGGCCAGTACGTCGGCGGTGTCGCGCAGTTGGGGAACGGCCTTCGGCGAAACGAAACTCCCGAAATCAAGCGTGTCGAAACCCACCCGCAACAGGGCGTTGAGGTATCGGATTTTAAGGTCGGTCGGCACGAAATGGCTCAGGCCCTGCATGGCATCGCGCGGGCATTCAATGAGTTTCATAGGCAGGCTGGTTTCATAAGCGGGCGGTTGCGGGTCGGGGTCGATTCAGCCAGGCAAACAGGCTCATCACAATGGTACAAATAGCCAGTCCACCCGACTCACGGGCTTCTTCGATGTTCATACTATGCATTTTCAGTTCGCCAAAAAAGAACCCCTCAAACGCGGGTGGCCACTGATGAACAGCCGCTACGGCATACAAAATAGCCATACCCACAAAAAACCACCAGCGCCCCGTACCGGTGTAGGCCATCAGGCAGGCAACAGCCGCGGCTCCGTAAATAGGAATCCAGACTTCAGGGTCGGGGTCATTATACTGGAGAGCGGCAAACAGCATAAAGAGCAGGCCGAAAATGATCGTGGAGATTTTCATAATCAATTACAATATTGGGCTACGGCGTTGGCGGCATCGGCATAACCGAGCATTTGGGATTGTTTAAGACTCAGGCAAGCGGCTTCGCGCTGTTGCTGCAACAGTTGGGTTAGCCCCAGCCCGTAAAACGCTTTGCCAAATTTCGGGTCGGACTGAACGGCCTGCTGAAAATCAGCGGTGGCACCGGCCAGGTCTTTCTGAGCATAACGCAGGTTGCCCCGGTTGTACAGAGCGAGTGCATTTTTGGGGTCAAGTTCAATGGCCTGACTGAAATCGGTCAGGGCGGGCTGAATCTGTCCCTGTTGGGCAAACAACTGCCCCCGGTTCAGAAAAATTTCAGCCCGTCGACTCCGGCTCGTATCAGGAATGAGCCGGATGGCGTCGGAATAATCTTTCAGGGCACCCGGCAGATCACTCTGGGCTACTTTTAGCAAGGCCCGGTTGTAATACGGCTGGTAATCATCGGGTTTGAGTTTAATGGCCTGCTCATAGTCAAGAGTTGCGTTGCTATACTCTTTCAGTTCAAAGTAAGCCACCCCCCTCGAATTAAAGGCTTCGACGTTACCCGCATCGGCTTCAACGGCCTGATTCAGAACCTGTAAGGCTTCCTTAAATTTACCTTCGCGCAGGTAGCCTCTCCCCTGCTCTACGTATTTGTCTGACGAGTTACAGGCGAGAACAGTGAGTAGCAGGCAACAGGCCGTGATTAGTTTTTTTGTCATATCATTTGAGCAGACTGGACCGGTAGGTCCAGCCCAAAAAAACAAAGGTACGGCCTGAATTTGCTTGATACCTTAATATTTCCTTAACTTTGCAACGGCAAATCGGTGCTACCAGCTCCTGCTGAATCCCCCAGGTCTTGACCGAAGCAAGGGTAGGTGGTCGTAGCGGTGAGACATTGGTTTGCCATTTTTTGTTTCCGGCCCGCACTGTATGGACTTGCTCCCCGCCCTCGCCAACTCGTTCCAAAGCACTTTCCAGGAAGCTCCTACGCTCTTTATCTGCTCGCCAGGCCGCGTCAATCTCATCGGCGAGCATACCGACTACAACGAAGGATTCGTCTTACCGGCTGCCATCGACAAAGCCATTTATCTGGCCGTTGGCCCGCGTACCGACAACAAACTGCATTTTGTTGCGTACGACATCCAGAAAACCTTTACTGGCTCAATAGACCACATCGAACCCACTAAATCCTGGGCCGATTATATACTGGGTGTCCTTCAGCAGCTTCAGCAGGCCGGACACACCCTGCGTGGGCTGAACTGCGTATTCGGCGGTGCTATTCCGATGGGTGCGGGGCTGTCTTCCTCGGCGGCACTCGAAAATGCCGTTGGCTTTGCCACGAACGAACTCTTCGGACTCGGACTTGACCGGCTGGCCTTACTGCGGCTGTCGCAGAAAAGCGAGAATGAGTTTGTTGGGGCCAAAGTAGGCATCATGGACATGTTTGCCAGCATGATGGGCCGGGCGGGTCACGTCATTAAACTCGACTGTCGTTCGCTCGAATACGCCTACGCACCGTTGCAGATGGACGGCATCCGCATTGTTCTGTGCGACACGCGGGTGAAACACTCGCTCGTTACATCGGAATACAACACGCGCCGGGCTGAGTGCGAAGCGGGAGTTCGGTATTTACAGGTTTTTTACCCCGAAATCAAAAGTCTGCGCGATGTGACGATGGCCATGCTGGACGAACACCTGAAAGAAAGCAATCCGCATCTGTACCGCCGGTGCGGGTATGTGGTGCGGGAAAATCAGCGGGTTCTCAATGGCGTGGCTGCCCTCGAAGCGGATGACATAGCCGCATTTGGTCAGCTCATGTACGCATCGCACGAGGGGCTGAGCCATGAGTACGAAGTGAGTTGCCCCGAACTCGATTTACTGGTCAGTATGGCCCGGCATCAACCCGGTGTGCTGGGTGCGCGGATGATGGGGGGCGGCTTTGGCGGCTGTACTATCAATCTGGTGCGCGAAGACGCTTTGGACGCGTTCACAAAAGAGATAACCAGTCAATATTTCGCCCAAACGGGTAAAGATACCTACCTTCACGTTTGCAAAATCGAAGACGGAACGCACCTTGTTCGCTGAGTTTTGCGCAGCATGTTGTCAGGCTTACGAAGGAAGTATCTTCGGCAGCTGATTCATATAATTCAATACGGGTCATCGGGCGGAGATACTTCCTTCGTGAGTATGACAAACTAACTGAATAGTAAAATGAAGTTTTTCATTGACACGGCCAACTTAGACGACATCCGCGAAGCGCAGGAAATGGGCATTCTCGATGGCGTAACGACCAACCCTTCGCTCATGGCCAAAGAAGGCATTTCGGGCAAGGACCGGGTCATGCAGCACTACAAGCAAATCTGCGACATCGTAGGTAACGACGTTAGCGCAGAAGTCATTTCGGTGAAGTATGACGAAATGATTAGAGAAGGTGAGGAACTGGCCGAAATTGACGATAATATCGTCGTGAAAATTCCGATGACTGCTGATGGCGTGAAAGCCATCAAATACTTCTCGGAGAAAGGCATTCGTACCAACTGTACGCTGATTTTCTCGGCGGGTCAGGCCCTGGTAGCGGCCAAAGCGGGCGCGTCGTTCGTATCGCCATTTGTGGGCCGGTTAGACGACATCTCAACCGACGGTATGGAACTGGTGGAGCAAATCGTGACCATTTTCACCAACTACGGTATCGAAACCGAAGTGCTGGCCGCGTCGGTACGTCACCCCATGCACATCATTCAGTGCGCTGAGATTGGTGCTGATGTCATGACAGCTCCGCTGAGCGTCATCAAAATGTTACTCCATCACCCGCTCACCGACAGTGGCTTAGCTAAATTCCTGGCCGACCACGAGAAGGCAAGCCTGGCGGTGAAGAAATAAAGTATAGGAGCTTAAAAGGGGTAAGGTATGAGTCATTGACGAGCATAGTATGTAAACGTCAGCTACTTGCACCTTACCCCTTATCTACCTTGTACACCTTACCCTCTCAAATTGTTATGTTCTCTTCCGACCCCGTCCTGACGCTCGATAGTGCTGATATTTATCAGGGGCAGAAATTAGTGCTGGGCGACGTTTCTTTTCAGATTCAGAAAGGTGATTTTGCGTATCTGGTTGGCCGGACGGGCAGTGGAAAGTCGTCGTTACTCAAGACGATATATGCCGATTTGTGGCTCCAGAATGGCCGGGGGCAGGTAGCAGGATTTTCTCTCGATAACCTCAAATCACGCGACGTACCGAAATTGCGCCGGGAGATCGGTATTGTTTTTCAGGATTTTCAGCTATTTCTGGACCGCACGGTTGAAGAAAATCTGCGTTTTGTACTGAAGGCTACCGGCTGGAAAGACAAAACCAAAATGAATAACCGCATTGCCGACGTACTGATGCAGGTGGGGCTGGGAACGGTTTCCAAAAAGATGCCGCACCAGCTCTCCGGGGGCGAGCAGCAGCGCGTGGTCATTGCGCGGGCTATGCTCAATGAGCCGCAGCTGTTAGTGGCCGACGAACCCACCGGCAACCTCGACCCCGCCGTGTCGGACCAGATTATGAAGGTATTTCAGACCATCAATAACGCCGGTACCGCCGTGCTGATGGCCACTCACAATTACGACCTGCTCTACAAATACCCCGCCCGCGTCTTGCGCTGCCAGGATGGTCAGGTCATTGAACTGGCCGGATAGGATTACTGCTCAAAGTTGTCGAGCCGGCGGTTCAGATCGTAGGCCGCGCTGATGAGGCCGAGGTGCGTGAACGCCTGCGGAAAATTGCTCAGTTGCTGTCCCCGGCGGCCCAGTTGTTCGGCAAACAGGCCGAGATGGTTGGAGTAGCCCAGCATCTTGTCGAAGAGCAGCCGCGCTTTTTCGATTTGTCCACCCCGGCTCAGGCACTCGATGTACCAGAAACTGCACATGGTGAAGGTTCCCTCTTCGCCGTCCAGCCCGTCAGACGCGCCCGAATCGAGTCGGTAGCGATACACCAGCGAATCAGACACCAGTTCGCGCTCGATAGCTGCGAGCGTTGATACCCAGCGGGGTTCTTTGGGATTGATGAACCTGACCAACGGCATCAGCAGGGCCGACGCATCGAGCGTTTTGGAGCCTTTATGCTGCACAAATGCCTGTTTTTCTTCGCTCCAGAAGTCGAAATAAATCGAATTAAAAATCTCATCGCGGGTTTCGCGCCACGCATCGAGGGGCGACGGGAACGAGCGGTGGTGGGCCACGCGGATGGCGCGGTCCAGCGCCACCCAGCACATCAGCCGCGACTGTAAAAACTCACATTCTTCGTCGCGCACTTCCCATATACCGTGGTCAGGTCGTTGCCAGTTCTCGCGTACAAATTCAATCTGCCGCTCCATCTTCTGCCAGAAATCGTACGTAACGGACCCGTGAAATTTGTCGTAAAGGTAGATGGAGTCCATCAGTTCGCCGAAAATATCGAGCTGAAACTGCGAGGCTGCTCCGTTGCCGATGCGCACCGGTTTCGAGTCTTTGTAGCCCGACAGATGGTCCAGTTCGATTTCGGGCATCTCCTCTTTACCGTCAATGGTGTACATCAGTTGAAGCGTACCCTTGTGTTCGTCGATGGTATCGAGTTCGTGACCAATCCAGCCCATAAACGCCGTAGCTTCGTTCATAAAACCCAGCCGAATAAAGGCATACATAGTAAAAGCCGCATCGCGAATCCACGTAAACCGGTAGTCCCAGTTGCGGCCTCCCCCAATAACTGATGGTAAGCCGAACGTAGGCGCGGCCACCATCGACCCAAACTGATGCGAGGTCAGCAGCTTGAGTGTCAGGGCCGAGCGGTTCACCATCTCGCGCCATCGTCCGTTGTACGTTGACTGGGCAATCCAGTTTTTCCAGAAGTTGACCGTAGCCGTAAAAGCGTCCCCGGTATAATACGCTACCGCTTTTTCGACCTCCATCTTCACGGCCTCCGACGATGATTCGAGAATAAAATGGGCCTTTTCTTTTTCGGCCAGCGTGAACTCGGCATATACATCTCCGTCCCTGATGGTCATCGGCACGTCGCTCATCAGCCGGAACGACGTTTCGGGTTTATCAGCGCGGGTCAGGGTTATTTCGTATTGGTTGCCTTCGGTAGTGTGTTCGGCGCGGGCGTAGTCGAACCGGGGCAGACAGCGCATTCGCATGGGTACGTTGCCGCGTGTTACCGCTACGCTACGGACCAGCACGCAGTTTTTTTCTTCGGTCTTCACCGGCATAAAATCGGTCAGTTCCGCCACGCCTTCTTCCGATAAAAAGCGGGTTAGCAGAACGGTTGTATCGGGCAGGTACAACTGCTTCGTGTCCACGTCTTCCAGTTGGGGCCTGACGTCGAAGAAGCCGCCTTTGTCGGCGTCCAGCATCGATGCGAAAATAGACGGCGAGTCAAAGCGGGTGAAGCATAAAAAGTCGATTGACCCAAATTTCGATACGAGCGCGACGGTATGCAGGTTGCCAATAACGCCGTAGTCGCCGATGGGCTGATAGGTACCGGAAATCATAAGACAGGAGTTTAGTAAGAAGTTGGTGCAGACGAGCGTTCGCCTTACTAATACAACCCACAGTAAAGGTGTCTGTTCAGGAGCAAGTTTAGTGAGCAGAAAGGTTGTAGCCCGGACCTCCTGGTCCGGGCTACAACCTTTCTGCTCACTTACTTCTCCGACAGCAGCCGCAGCAATACGCCGTTGGTCCAGCCGAAACCGTCCTGATTGGGGTACTCGCCCCCTTTAGCCGCTGCCGTGTTTACTACGTCGTATTTCTCGACCATCTTGCCGGTGGCTTTATAAACGCGCAGATTTTCATTGACCCACCGCGTTTTTATCAGGTCGGCCAGTTTGGGTTGCCGGTAATTACGCAGCCCGCGGATGGCCATCCATTGCAGCGGTGCCCAGCCATTGGGCGCGTCCCACTGTTCGCCGGTAGTGTTGACGGTGGTAATTAGCCCACCGGGTTTCAGGAATTGACGCTCCAGCGTTCGGGCTACTCCCACGGCCTGTTGCGCCGTACTCATGCGCATGAACAGTGGCACAACCCCGGCCAGCGAATAAACTGCCGACGATTTTTTGGCTACGAAGTCATAATCGAAAAAGAAATTCCGGGGACCGTCCCAGCAGTATTTCTGCACGGCATCGCGCCGTTGGCGGGAGAGCGCCAGGTACTGGTCAGATCGTTTGGTATCACCTTTGAGCCGATAGCCTTCTGAAAGGGTCCGTTCGAGATTGGTAAGCAGGCAGTTGAGATCAACCGGCACGAAATCGGTGGTGTGAATAGTAGCCAGTGTTTTACCATCCCGAAACCAGCGGCTACTGTAATCCCATCCTGACTCGGCACCGGCCCGCAGGTTGCGGTAAAGTTGTTCGGTTTCTGCCTGAGTTTTAGCCACTTTCTGCGCCAGCAGCGCATCTTCTTTGTAGGATTCGGGACGGGGCGTGGTGCGGTCGTCATAATAACGGTTCAGAATAGTACCATCAGAAAGCCGCACAACGCGCCGGAAAGCGGGATTCTGCGCGGTGAGGTTCGCTTTGCCATCCATCCAGAAATCGTATTCTTTCTGGAGCTGGGGGAGGTATTTCACCAGCGTTCGGCGTCCGTTGGTTTCGCTGAGCAGGTTGATGATGAACGAGAAAAACGGCGGCTGCGAACGGCCCAGGTAATACGTGCGGCTACCGTTGGGAATGAAGCCAAAGGTGTCAACGAGGTACGCAAAGTTGTCGGCCATGTTCTGAATCAGGTCCGTCTTACCCGATTTCTGCAAACCGAGCATTGTAAAGTAGCTGTCCCAGTAATAAATTTCGCTGAACCGCCCGCCCGGCACCACATACGCCTTCGGTAACGGAATGCGCGAGCCAATGGGCTGACCCTCTTTTTCGGCGGGCCGGGTCAGTACGGGCCACAACTCATTGATATGCTCCTGCGCCAACTGCCCCGTTTTGCTGACGTAGCCCGATGCGGGCGTAACAGGCAGCGTAAAATATTGCAGCACAAACGCTTTCAGATCGAAACCGGGTTGTGTGCGAGCCACCTCATACGCGGTGACAATGGTCTGTACCGATGCTTTGGGGGTGCAGTCAGCAAAGGTTTTGGAATCAGGAAAAACGGCTTTGAGCTGCACATCGGCAAAGAAACGACCAAACTGCTCGGCGGGATCGGCCCATTTCTGAGCAACCGTTGGCCGAACGGTAATCTGTTGCGCGTTGGCAGCGAATGCATTAGCGAAAACGAGCAGTGCAAACAGTAGTGGCTTTGTAAGCGGATTCATATAGGTTATCTGGTGGATGTGAAAGCTGGTTACTGACGGTCATGTCTCGTTCAGCCGCCTGATAAAGCAACGAATATGGGCGTAAATCCTGACTTTTACGCGGTTCTTTCCCTGATCCTTCCTTGAAAAATCCGCTACCCATTATTGTTCTGGCCCAGTTTGGCTGCACGTCGCTCTGGTTTGCGGGCAACGCTATTTTGCCCGATCTGGCCCGAACGGCGCAACTACCCGCCGGTTTTCTGGCTCACCTGACCAGTGCCGTGCAGTTAGGATTCATTGTCGGTACGCTGGTATTCGCCCTGATGGCTATTGCCGATAGATTTTCGCCCTCGCGGGTGTTTTTTGTCTGTGCACTGCTGGCCGCGCTGCTCAATCTGGGTATCAGCGCGGGTGGGTTATCGGCAGGGGGGCTGCTATCGCTGCGCTTCGGTACGGGGTTTCTGCTGGCGGGTATTTATCCGGTCGGCATGAAAATCGCGTCGGACTATTACCAGCGGGGTCTGGGCGTCTCGCTGGGGTTTCTGGTGGGCGCGCTGGTGCTGGGTACCGCCTTCCCGCACCTGCTCCGAAGCCTGACCACTACGCTGCCCTACCGATCGGTTATTTACGGAACCTCCCTGCTGGCAGGGCTGGGAGGACTGGCCATGCTGCTGCTCGTTCCTGACGGGCCGTACCGGCAAGTTCGCCAGTCTGTGCCGGGTGGTTTTTTGGGGCGGAGTTCGTTTTTTACAGGCTTTCGGGACAACGGCTTCCGGTCGGCTGCGCTGGGGTATTTTGGGCATATGTGGGAGTTGTATGCGTTCTGGGCATTCGTGCCGGTTATGCTCGCCCAGTTTGCCCGGCAACATCCATCGGCCAGTCTGAACGTCTCGCTGCTGTCGTTTCTGATTATTGCCGGGGGTAGTCTGGGTTGCGTGGCGGGTGGGTATTTATCACTGCAATTGGGCGCGAAACGGGTGGCCCTGGCAGCCCTGTCGCTGTCGGGGTTGTGTTGTCTGGTGTCGCCGTTTGTATTGGGCGGCTCCTCTCCTGCCCTGTTCATTGGGTTTCTGGTTTTCTGGGGAATTGTCGTGGTGACTGACTCGCCGTTATTCTCTACGCTGGTGGCGCAAAACGCTCCGGCAGCATCGCGCGGTACGGCCCTGACATTGGTCAACTGCATCGGCTTCAGCCTGACTATTATCAGTATTCAGTTGCTGAACGGGCTGTTGGTCAGCGTCGATGCGTCGTATCTGTACATGATTTTGGCCGTTGGTCCGGCCATTGGCGTAGCGGTACTGCTGAAAAATCGGTAGATTCGGCCATGCATTTCGATACCCTCGCCCTCCGCGCTACCCACCAGCCCGACCCCGCAACGGGTGCGGTGGTGGCCCCGCTGCACCTCTCCACGACCTTCGCCCGTGATACGGCCAACGAACTGCCGGGACCATACATCTATAGCCGCGCCAACAACCCCACCCGCGAAGCTCTCGAAACGGCGTTGGCCCAACTCGAAGGCGGTAGGGTAGCGATGGCGTTCAGTTCGGGACAGGCCGCTGCCATGACTATTTTTCAGGCCCTGCGCCCCGGCGACCATGTGTTGATCGGCACCGATGCGTATTACGGCACCCCCGCCCTGCTTGAAGAGGTGTTTCACCCCTGGGGCCTGACGTACACGCGTGTCGATATGCGCGACCTGAACGCGGTACAGTCGTCACTGCACGAAAATACCCGCGTGGTCTGGTGCGAAACACCGTCGAACCCTTTACTGCACATCACGGATTTACTGACCGTCAGCCGACTGGCGCACGAAGCCGGGGCCATTGTGGTTGCCGACAACACCTGGGCCTCCCCCGCCCTGCAACGCCCCCTCGACCTCAATTGCGACGTAGTGATGCACTCGACCACCAAGTACCTCAGCGGCCACTCCGACGTACTGGGCGGGGCACTGATCTTCGGGAAAGATGATGCTTTCGCGCAGCGTGTCCGGCAGTTACAGACCCTGTCAGGCGCGGTACCGTCGCCGTTCGACTGCTGGTTAGTGAGCCGGGGCATCAAGACATTAGGCGTTCGGATGCGGGCGCAGATGGCTACGGCACAGGCGGTTGCCGAGTTTCTGGACGGCCACCCAGCGGTCGAAGCCGTGCATTTTCCCGGTCTGAGCAGTCACCCCGACCGGGCACTGATTCAGCAGCAGATGAACGGGCCGGGTGCCATGCTGTCGGTGCAGATTCGGGATACGGACGGAGGTAACGGAGCAACGGAAGCCCTGCGATTTATTGGAAAGCTAAACCTGATTACCCGCGCCACGAGTCTTGGCGGGGTCGAAAGCCTGATTGAACACCGCGCCAGTGTAGAAGGCCCGAATAGCAAAACACCAAAAAATTTACTCCGGATGTCAGTCGGATTAGAACACCCCGACGATTTAATTGCCGATTTAGCGCAGGGGCTTTCTTAACACCGGGGGCGTTTTTTGTCGCCCCCACAAAGAAGGGATCACTTTTTGGGGCGATCTTTTGGCACATAACCCGGTACTCGCGGCATGGTGTACTGCACGGCTGAGTCAGGACCTTTAACAGGCATATTATCCTGCGTAGCGCGAACTACACGGAGTGGGTCGTTCGGGTCGCGGTAGAACGAGTTGCCGGGTCGAACAGTAGGCATCAGGTTAACGACCTTATCGGGAACGGAGTCGCGCCGGACGGCCGTGGCGGGTGTTTGGGCAGAGGCATACCCGGCAATCAGGAGCAGAAAAACGAGCTTCATAGTATAGGCAACTGATTATGTACGGATGTAACGACCCCGGTTTTTCCGCAAGCGTTGCAATCGGGCATTGAACAGATCGTAATCGAATGACTTTCCTGAGTCGTTAGATCATTAAATCCAACGGAAACTAAAGCCTTAACGTCAAAGTTGTTCAGGCAACGTTTATCCCAATTCCATGAATATCGCCATCATTTCGACTTCGTCGCGTTCCAATAGCAATACCCTTCGCTTCACTAAATTTCTCAAAAACGTCCTAAACGAGAGCGGAGAACATGCCGTATCACTGGTTAATTTTGAGCGGTACGACATTCCGTATGTGGGGCAGGGTTCCGTCGATAAAGACAACCTGACGCCATTCCAGCAGGAACTCATCGGCGCGTGGTCTACTGCTGACCTGATTATCTTTGCCGCACCCGAATACAACTGGACGGCCCCACCCCAGGCCACCAACACCATCCACCAGCTCGGCGGACCGGCGTTTAAGCACCTATTCGACAACAAAACCTTCGCGATGGCTGGTGTATCGAACGGGCGCGGGGGGCGGCAACCAGCCCTGGATATGACCACGGTGGTGAACAAGATCATCAGCTTCACCAACTGCTATTCGGTCATCTCGCCCAAACTCTACGAATCGCACGAAACCCCGGCCAACCTCGATGCCGATGGCAACTTTGTGGGCCACGAAGTGTATGACCGCACCGTTCGCGCCTTTGTTGAGTACACCCTCAACGTAGCCCAGCGGTGGGGGCAGCCCAGTTTGGTGGACATGAAATAAGAAAACCTTAACCGTTTAAAGTCATGCAGGTACAGGTCGATATAGACTTTAACCAGTTGGTGCAAATTATCAGGACACTACCAGCAGAACAGTTGAGTCAACTTAAGGCTGAGATTGAGAATAAAACAATAGCCATGAAGCCAAAAACTCGGTTGGAGACCCTGCTCCTGAAGGGTCCTGTTGCCACAAAAGATCAGGTAGAAACGATTGACGCCAACCGAAAAGCAATCAATGGCGGACAACGTAATTCTGCTCGACACCTCTATTCTGATTGATTACTATCGCAAAACGGATAAGTCTAAAACGGTTTGGCTTGCTCTGGTTCGACAGGAGTACGAATTTGTCATCTCTGCAATCACCAGATCCGAGATATATTCAGGTGCTGCCGAGAACCAGCTTTTGTTTTAGGAGAGTGTTTTTCAGGCCATTCCTACGCTTCCCCTCAATGAAGTCTGCGTGGATACTGCGGTAACAATCAATGCAGCACTAAAACGAAAAAGTAAGCAAATCGACCTTGCTGATTTGTTCATTGCGGCAACGGCAGTAGCACACAATCTTCCGCTTGCCACGCTCAACACAAAGCATTTTGAACGCGTAGAAGAGCTGATTCTGGCCAGCGTAGGTTGAGCCTTTATGGGTACATCTATCAAATTCTAATCTTGCCTGAGTTGCCCCAAAAATTCCTTCACATCGCCGGTTAGCAGGGAAGCATACTGCGTTATTTTTTCGATGGGCCAGTTCCACCACGCCGTGTTCAGCAGTTCGGCGATTGTTACGTCATCGAACCGTTGGCGAATCAACTGAACCGGATTGCCCCCCACAATGCTGTACGGCGGTACGTCGCGCGTAACAACCGAAAACGCACCGATAATGGCTCCGTCGCCAATAGTAACACCGGGCATGATGGCCGCCCGGTAGCCAATCCAAACATCATTACCGATTGTTGTATCCCCTTTTTGGGGGTACGTTTTGCCCTCCATCGCGTGTTGCCAATCGCCCCCGAAAACGGCGAACGGATAGGCTGTTGTAGCATTGGCGAGGTGATTGGCCCCGTTCATAATGAACTCGACGCCCGACGCAATCATGCAAAACTTACCGATGCGCAGGGTATCGCCAGTGAAGTCGAACAGATAGCGGACGTTACGCTGAAAATTATCGACGGTCTCAAAATCGTCGTAATATGTATAGTCGCCAACGCTGATTTGCGGATGGTCAATAACGTTTTTCAGGAAGCATAACCGCTCGTAACCAGCCAGCGGAAACACAGTAGATGGGTCAACAGCAGCCATAATTTTCACACCAGTTTCGCTTCTTTCTCGTACAGCCCCACCAGCGTATCAACGGCATAGTCGATTTCTGCGGGCGTGTTGTATTTACCGAACGAGAAACGGACGTAGCCCCGATCAGGGTCAATACCCGGCAAAGCTGCCAGCACGTGCGACCCCACACTCGACCCGCTGGAACAGGCCGACCCGCCCGATGCCGATATTTTGGCAATGTCCAGATTGAACAGCAGCATGTCGTTCAGATCTGACGCGGGCAGGCTTACGTTCAGCACGGTATATAAACTCTCATTGAAATTG
>JACMPG010000202.1 GCA_014377625.1 Spirosoma sp. | reverse complement strand
GCGTAAGTGAGCGTAACGCCCCGATACGAATCTTTTCCTGTCAGATCGGCTATGAGTTGCCGCCGTACAGCACCCGTCGGAATGGTTTTTTTAATCATGCGGATAGAAACCAAAAATAGCTCTAAAAATAACTAAAAAAGGATAAGTACGCATTGTTATAGGATAGGTGATTCTTAAGATTCTGCATTGATGAAAGTATGCTGAAAGTAAGCACTTTTGTGGTTAGTACGTCACCCATTACGGTACTGGGTTACTGCATTCTTTTTCCGCAAAAGTTGGGGAAACGGACGTACTCCTTTCCATTTGATCCATCAATTTATAAAGTCAGGCCGGGCTAATATCGTCCTGTTTCTTATCGGCCAGATATCGAAAGTGGCCGGAAACTACTTACAAACGGCTTTCGACCAGCTTCAGGCAGGCATTACGGTTGATCAGTGGATGTTGTTGAAAATTGTTGAAGAAAACAGCAGTCTGCCGCAAACAGAGCTGGCTCGAAAGCCGTCTCGAGACCAGGCTTCCATCACCCGAACGCTGGATTTGCTGGAGTGGAAAAAGCTTGTTTTGCGCGAGCCAATTCAGGGTAACCGGAGGCAGCACAGCATTGTATTGACTACAGCCCGGCAGGAATTCATGCAACACCACATAGGTATGGTTGAACAACACCAGCAGTTAAGCACCGACGGTTTCTCTGAATCGGAACTCAATACGCTGAAATTCCTGCTGCTACGGATTCAGCAAAATAGGTAGTTATTGGGTTCACCCCCTCCGAAGCCATTGAGGAAACTACCTGTTCATGGGATACGTAATCGACGGCAAACCCAGTGTAGTTGAGCACTACAGACTCAGCCCCGGTCGCTAAATCATTGACTGATCTGGCACAGTTGGCAGGGCAGAAGCAGTTGCCGAAAATGGTATGAACTATCCCTTCACTTTATGCCCGGCCATGTACTGCAAATACCACATTATCTCATCTAATTCATTGTCAGACAGATATTTAACGGCGGGCATCTTGCAGTTATGGCGATAACTGGTGGGTGCTTTCACGAACGCTTTGAGGTCGGCGGTACTACGCCAGTATTCCGTTACGCTTTTGGGATAATTGAGTTCAGGTCCCATCTGCCCGCCCACACCGTTGAGGGCATGACAGATGCCGCAGTTACGCTGAAACAGCCCGAATCCACGCACCATCGTATCGTCGTCATGCGGATAAATGGCGGCAAATTCTTTGGCCGCCGACACCAGACTGATCCGGGCAAGGTTGTACGGCCATTTGTAATCGTGGGCCGTAGTCGGCACATCGGTATAGACTACATAAAACGGCGCGACTTTCTTGGTTTCGCCGTTCTTTTTAGCCACTACCCAGTCCTGACCGGTGGGGGCGTCGGCATCGCTAACGGCGAGGTACGCTTTTTTATCCAGCACCATACTCAGCGGCATAGATGGACTATAGCCATCCTCGCACTCAAACACGATTTGCGTCTGCGCCGGATCGAGGGTTTTGAGCGTGGTGTATTTTTCAAGCAAGGCCCTCAGCGGCAGGGCGCGGTACGTCTTCGCGCTGTGGAATACGGGATCATCGGCTACACGAATGGTTTGCGGGCTGGCGAAGGCTCCGTCAACTTTGAGTTTCGCCAGATCAAGGGTGAGCGAATCGGCAGCGAGGACTGTGCCGTTGATGTCCGCGTTAACGTTGACCGTGCTATCGGTAAGAGAGTTACTTTGATTGTTACTGGCTGACTGACATCCCGACAGCGTGAGGAACAAGCACAGAGCGGAAAAATGGGCTCGCTTTATCATAATAACAGACAGGATACGCTACGAAGGTAATGAAGAGAATAATACTGTTCCGGTTTGCCATTCAGTATGACATCTGAGCATAGCGGATCAGCGGATCAGTAGCCGAAACACCCGCCGTTGCTGATCGGTCGTGACAACGTCGAGCCAGTATAGCCCGGCAGGTAGCGGCTGTACGGGCCGGAAATCAGCTTCGCCGGGTATTCGGTCGAGTTGTCCGGCAATAGTTTGGCCAAACATGTTCAGCAGCCGAATAGTGGCATCATCGGCGTTCCAGAGCCGGAGGTGAATTCGGTCGGTGTTGGCAGGGTTGGGATAGGCAGAAATGGCCGGTTCGTCGGTGCGAACAATGGCCGATACGGGTTTAAAGGGTGTGGTGGTACCGTTGAAGTCGCGTTGTTTCAGGCGGTAGTAATTGATGCCGGGAGTGGGGTTTGGGTCGATCATGCCGTAGTCCTGTCGTTGATCGGTAGTGCCTTTGGCTGGAAGTTCACCCACCAGTGTAAACTCAGTCAGGTCCGGGCTGCGCTCTACAATGAAGCGGTCGGCGTTTTGCTCTGAGGTGGTGGTCCAGGCCAGTTGAACGCGGTTACCGTCAGGTTTGGCCGTGAAGGAAAGCAGCGTAACAGGGAGCGATGATCCGGTAAGCTGTATTTCGTCCAGTTTAAGTAGTCCCCCACCTGCCATTGGGTTGCAGCCGTAGATTCGAAAGGTGATTGATGCGCTCTGATCGGTAAAGGCTGGACTGCTCAGACTGATCGTAGCTACCTGGTAATTTTCGGTGGTAGCCCGTGAGAAGATATCCGCTCCGAATCCGTCGGCACTCGACCGAACGCTGATCTGCTGAGGCCCCTGTGCCGTCCGGGAGAAAGCAAACGACAATACATTCAGTGTTAGTTTGGCCGTACCGGTGGGCTGCACGCTCAATTCTGCGTACTCACTGTTTGTACAAGCCCCAACTTTCCAGTTTTGAATATTGACGCCAAGATTGGAATAAGCCGTTGTGTACGGGTTTGCACCAAACTTGTTTACGTCTTTGTAGCTGACCGACGATACACTAATGAATGAGTTGGTCGATGAACCGTTGTCGTTGCCCTCAAAGCTCCAGGTCCCCGTAAAAGACGCGGTTTGTGCCAGAGCTGGCAAAGCGGCCAGCCAACCCAAGGTCAGAAAAATCGCGTATAATCGGTTCATAGACAGCCTCCATTCAGAAGATAATTGCTCTGCAAGGTATCTATCAACTACTGACTTTCAAATTTTTAGTATACAAACTCACCAACCTCACTATGGATCGTGACGCGCTTGCCGCTAAACGCTTCGACGCGGCCCACTACCTGTGCAGCAATGCCAAACGATTCCGAAATCTCGATCACGCGCTGGGCATACGCTGCGGGCAGGTAAATCTCCAGCCGGTGACCCATATTGAAGACTTTGTACATTTCGGGCCAGCTTGTACCGCTCTCCTGCTGAATGAGCCTGAACAGGGGTGGAATAGGAAACAGGTTATCTTTTATGACGTGCAGATCATCAATAAAATGCAGCACTTTGGTCTGCGCCCCACCCGAACAATGCACCATGCCGTGAATCTGCGGACGCAGTTCATCCAGCAGAATCTTTGCCACCGGCGCGTAGGTGCGGGTGGGGGAGAGGATGAGTTGACCCACGGTCAGACCGGTATCTTCAGCGGCTTCTGTCAACTCTTTTGAACCGCTGTAAATGAGCGACTTGTCAACGGCGGGATCAAAACTTTCGGGATATTTATCGGTGAGGTCGTGGGCCAGTACGTCGTGGCGGGCCGAGGTCAGGCCGTTACTACCCATGCCGCCGTTATAGCTTGTTTCATAACTCGCCTGACCAAACGAAGCCAGCCCTACCACGACGTCGCCGGGTTGAATGCGGTCGTTACTGATCACGTCGCTCCGGCGCATCCGGGCAATGACGGTACTATCCACAATGATAGTACGGACCAGATCGCCGACATCGGCGGTTTCGCCCCCGGTGCTGTAAATCTCAATGCCGTGTTCGCGCAGCAGGGCCAGTACGTCTTCGGTACCGGCAATGAGTTCGGCAATGACAGCCCCCGGAATCAGGTTTTTATTACGTCCAATAGTTGAGGACAACAACATGGGTCCGGTGGCTCCGGCGCAGATCAGGTCGTCGGTATTCATCACGACTGCATCCTGTGCAATGCCACGCCAGACGCTCAGGTCGCCGGTTTCGCGCCAGTACAGGTACGCCAATGACGATTTGGTACCGGCTCCGTCGGCGTGCATGATAGTGCAAAAATCCGGGTCGCCCGCCAGCGTGTCGGGGACTATTTTGCAGAATGCTTTCGGAAATAAGCCCTTGTCGAGTTGGGCAATGGCCGCATGAACGTCTTCTTTTTCGGCAGAAACCCCGCGCCGGGCGTAGCGATCAGTCATACCGCAAAGGTATGTATAGACGCAATACCTTGCCGCACCGACGTGAACAACCCTTGTTAGCTTTCCGCTAAATACTTATGCACGAAACTAACTGCCATTGCCCCTTCGCCCACGGCCGATGCCACGCGGTTCATGGCCCCGGCCCGCACGTCGCCGGCAGCAAAGATGCCGGGACTGCACGTTTCCAAAGAGAATGGTTCGCGGTCTTGTTTCCAGACTTTTCTGAAATCAGCATATCGGGCCATGTCTCTGCCCGTTGCGATGAAGCCTTTTGGGTCCTTGATAATGTCCATCTTGATCCAGTCGGTATACGGTTTAGTACCGATGAAAATGAATAGCCCCACTGCCGGCACAGTCTTCCGCTCCTGACTATCCGTGCTTTCCAACACTACGCATTCCATATTCCCCTCACCCAGGGCCTCCACGACTTCGGTACAACCCAGTACGGTAATGTTCGGCGTCTGGTTAATCTGGTCGATGAGGTACTGCGACATACTCGAACTCAGGTCAGGCTTTCGGATGCAGATAGAGACGTGTTCGGCAGTGCGCGAGAGGTACATAGCCCCCTGCCCCGCCGAGTTGCCGCCCCCCACAATATACACCGGCTTACCCTTAAACGCGATGGCTTCGGTGGTGGCCGCGCCGTAGTATACGCCCGCGCCGGTGAAGCGGTTGAAACTTTCGTTCTCCAGTTTGTTGTACCAGACGCCCGTACTCAGCACAATGGCACGCGTTACAACCTTGCTACCATCGGCCATGTTAATGTCCTTATACTGCCCTCGCGACTCGATGGAAACCACTTCCTGCGGAGCCAGAAACTCGACGCCAAACCGTTGCGCCTGCGTAATGGCCCGGCGCGTCAGGTCGCTGCCGCTTATTCCACTTGGAAACCCGAGGTAGTTCTCAATCCGCGAGCTTGTACCGGCCTGTCCCCCCGGTGCGCGTTTGTCAATCAGAATGGTACGAAGCCCTTCCGAACCCCCATACACAGCTGCGGCCAGGCCCGACGGCCCCGCGCCAATGATAGCCAGATCATACAGTTCGTGTTCGGCTGTAGGTGCCAAACCGAGTTTTTCGCCTACGTCGCTCAGGCCAGGCTGCTTCAGTACGGTACCATCTTCCAGAATTACGGCGGGGAGGTCGGCAGTCGTCAATTGGTACAAATCGAGAAGTTCCTGCGCTTGCGGGTTTGTTTCCACGTCGAGCCACTGATAGGGAAACAGGTTACCCGCCAGAAAATCCTTGAGCTGATGCGACGCGGGCGAAAACTGGTAACCTACGAGTTTCAGCCCGTCAAATGCCGGGTGGTAGTTGGATTGCCAGTCGCTGAGCAGATCGTCCAGCACGGGATAGAGTTTTTCTTGGGGCGGGTCCCAGGGCTTGGCGATGTAATAATCCAGCTGTACCTCGTTAATGGCCCGTACAGCCGCGTCGATATCCGAATAGGCCGTGAGCAATGCCCGTTTGGCGTTCGGAAATACCTTACGGGCTTCGGTCAGAAACTCAACGCCAGTCATGTCGGGCATCCGCTGGTCGGACAGGAACAGGGCCACTTCCTCGCCCTTTTTCTTCAACTCCGTCAGCGATTCCAACGCTTCGCGCGCCGACGACGTAGCCAGAATACGGTACTGCTTGCGGTATTTCTGCCGCAAATCGTGCTGAATAGCCTGCAACACCTGCGGGTCATCGTCAATGGAGAGGATTATGGGAAGGCGCATGAGAGCAGTTATGAGTTTACAGGTAAGCACACAGAGAACTCCGTTTGGCCGGGTTTTGACTTGACTTTGATGGAGCCGTTATGGTGTTTGATGATCCCCTGCACGATGTCGAGACCAAGGCCGGTGCCTTTACCAATTTCTTTGGTCGTAAAAAACGGGTCGAATATCTTATCGAGGATATCGTCGGGAATACCTGTACCGTTATCGGTCACTTTGGTTAGCACGAACTCGCCGTCGGGCTGGGTGCTGATAGTCAATTGGCCGCCGTCAGGCAGGGCATCCGTAGCGTTGTCGATGAGGTTGGTCCAGACCTGATTCAGTTCACCGGGCCAGCCGCAGATAGTCGGTACGGTATCGGGCAAATTGAGCGTTACGCTGATTTTTTTGCTTTTAAGTTTATGGTTGAGCAGCACCAGCGTGTTGCGGATGCCTTCGGCGAGATTAACGTCTGTCTTTCCCGTGCCCCGGTCCATTTGCGAGTAGTTTTTGATTGAGCCAACAAGCGTTGAGATCCGTTTGGAGGCTTCGCTGATGTCCATCACCAGTTTTTCGGTCACTAAGTTACTGACCAGCCAGCTGATGACACCCGCCAGACTTTGATCGCCAATCTGGTTGAGCAGCCCATCGAGGTCACCCGTTGTAAAGCCGAAATCGACCAGTGGCCCGGCCAGATCCAGCGCGTCGTCAACGCCGTGATCGTCGAGCCAGTCTGTTACCTCATCTTCCTGATTGCTGCGTTCCATAAGCGACAGCCGATGCGCCGGACCGCCCGACGTTTCCTGATCGATCTTCCGAAAAATAACCTCGTTCACCGAATCAACCTGTTCGTCGGTCAGCTTCAGGTGCATGATGGCTTTGAAAGTGTCAGGAGTAGCCCGCAGGTGTTGGTTAAGCGTATCGGCTGAGCGTAACACCGCTGCCACGGGATTGTTGAGTTCGTGGGCCAGCCCCGCCGACAGCCGCCCCAAAGACGCCAGCTTTTCGTTTTGCTGGGCCTGCCGCGTAAAATCCCGGACGCGGGTGGTCATCTGATGCACCAGGGTTTCGGTCAGCTCGTAGCACTCGTGGGCAAGGTTACGGAAGTGATTGCGATGCAGCAACAGCACCCGCGTGGGCTCATCGGCCACCACGCGTGAAACGGCTTTCTTCAGGCGCGAAAACGGCAGGACGCCCAAAATTGACTGGGGCGGAAACGTAGCGATCTCGTCGCCGACGTTGCCAATGCTAATATGACCGTCCAGCACCAGCAGTAGATGATCGACGGCATCGCCGGGTTTGTTGATGGCATCGTACTGAGCGAATGTTTTTTCTTCGGCCCGGTCAATAAGCCACTGAAACTGATCGTCGGGTACGGTTTCAAAGGAAGGAAACTGGCGAAGCTGATCGAGGAGAGTCATGGCAGAGTCAGATTGTGGCGTTCAACAACGGTTTCTCAACGCATTGACAAACAAATTAGTTACGGCGGCTTCTACCCTGAACCACTCTGTTCCCAACTTGTTTTTCCCTAACCATTCTTGCTACATTCCAGAGACTTTTGCTTTTACCAGCTCAAAAATCGTAATCTCCGGCAGGATGCCCACGCGGCCCGGATAGCCGATGTAGCCGTAGCCCCGGTTCACGTACAGCCGCTGACTACCTTCCTTATATAGCCCGGCCCACTGCTGATAAAAATACTGCACCGGACTCCATTTTAAGTCACCGAATTCCACACCGAACTGCGCCCCGTGCGTGTGGCCACTGAACGTCATGTCAATGTCGGGATACTGGGGGCGTACCTGCGCGTCCCAGTGCGTGGGGTCGTGGGAGAGGAGGAGTTTAACGGGCATGTCTTCCGTACCGCGATACGCTTTGGCGAGATTCCCCATGCGTAGTGCCGCCGGGCCGAAGCCAAGATTCTGCACGCCAATCAGCGCGATTTTGTCGCCGTTCTGCTCCAGAATTTTGTTCTCATCCATCATAATGTTCCAGCCCATTTGTTTGTGGGCGGCCACTACGTCCATCACGTTTCGCTGCCGGGCCTGTTCAGACGGCCACCGCGCATACGTGCCGTAATCGTGGTTACCCAGCGTAGAATAGACGCCCAGCGGAGCCTTGACTTTGTCGAACACGTCGATATAGCTATTCACTTCTTCGGCATATGTGTTGACCAGGTCGCCGGTGAAGAAAACCATATCAGGCTTTTGCTTCAGCAGCATCTCGACGCCCCCGCGCACGGCGGTTTTGTTAAAGAAACTGCCCGAATGAATATCGGAAATCTGCGCAATGGTCATACCGTCAAAGCCCGACGGCAGGTTTTTCATCGGCAGCCGCACCCGACGAATACGGTAGTCGTGCGCTCCGGAGATGATACCCCATGAGAACGCCACCAGCGGCACCGCTCCAGCTACCAAAGCCGTTTTCATCAGAAAATCAGAGCGCGAGAGGGTATCTGATACCGGACTGACCGACTGCGTACCGTCCTGCACAGCCTGACGCGTTTCAGGTTTATTGAACAGCGAAACGATCCAGCGAAGAAACCGGATAATATCATCGATAAAGAGGAACAGGATAACAATAAACTTCGAGAAATACGGTACGGCGATACCAGCCCATATCAGCGCCCGTGTTTGGCGGCTGAGGGAGTCGGCGGGCAGAAGCTGCACGATTATGTAGAGCGAAATAGCTACAGCCGTAAAGCCCCAGTATATGATGGCAATGGTACGCTGCGTACCCTCGGAAGCCGAGCGGCTCAGCGTTTTGATGGCCTGCCAAACGTACCAGTCAATGAGCAGCAGGATGGCGGGCAGGATAAAAATTACAAGATTACGGTTCATGCCAATGAATAGAGAAGCGATACAGCCAGCCACCAGAGGCAGACTGCGTAACGTTTGAGCGTTATGATCCGGCTAACGCGTACTGCTGGGGTTGAAGTCAATGATGTATTCCGACATATACTCACTTCGTTCGGGTTTTATGTTCTTTACAAATAGCCGCGCCCGTTGCCCCAGCCGCAGACAGGTGTGTTTATTAGCCACATCGTCGGGCGTGTTCATGGGCTGTAGCGACGGGTACCACAGGAAATAACCCGGTTTATTGAGCAACAGTTTGGGCTTCGTCCAGGCCTGGGACTGCATGGCTTCGCCGAGGTCTTTGTTGGGATTGAACGAAATATGAACGCTGCTGCCCGCCCACGAGGGCCCGGTTACTTTTCCCATGAGCATTACCCAGGCGTTGAGGTGCGTATTCCAGCTGACCGATGGCCCCCAGTGAAACCCGCCCGTTGGCGACGAGGCCGCCCCGCCCCCCGCCCCGCGCGGAATCTGCAGGGAGGCAATCGGCGCACCCACTCCGTTCCAGGGGGCGCTGAACCCCCTGCCATCCCAGCGTTGGGCCTTGCCAGCCGGGTTGTCGAGGTCGCTGAGCCTGATACGGGCCACGCTGATACACTGACCAGACCACTCTTTTTCTGGATCGTAGCTTGTCTGATCGTACTGACCGGGGTAGCCGTATTCGCCGTAGAACAGGTACAGGTACTCGCCACTGGCCACCGCCGATGGGTCGCCAACGCCCCCGGCAAAGGTATTGGAGGTGTTTTGGGGCTTTAGAATCATGCGGGGCTGGAGGTCTTCGATGAACAGACCCCTGTTGGTCCAGGATCTTCCTCCATTGGTTGATTTCATAATGCCAATTCGACAAACGGCAGCGGGCGAGGTTGGTCCGGTGAGTCCCTGCGGCCAGCGTTCGTTTTTGTATCCTTCGCCCGTGCCGGCGTTGTAGGGCAGGGTTGCGGGGTAATTCTCATTGTGGTAAACACCGTATAGCGTACGGCCCGTAGAATCGCGCGAATCCTGATAAACTGTTTCGAACCAGACGGCCCCGTGCAGACCCGGCGTTCCGACCGGAGCATTTGCGGGTATCCGGGGTTCGGTAAACTCACCGGCTTTTCGGGCAAACGCTTCTTCGGCGTTACGACCGTCGGCGTATTTGAGATCGCGGGCATTGCCCCAGACCGGGTCTTCGCCGTACTTTCCCGGAAAAATACGAAACGTATCGCCTACCCAGGCTTCGGCCATATTGCAATCGACAAATGAGTTGAATAGTACCTTTTGGGCGGGTATAAGCCGGTATTCCGGTGCATACGCTGAATTTTGCGTCGTTTCTTTCTTTTCCGAACAGGCCACTATTCCTACGGTGGTGAGCAGCAAAATCATATGATAGCGGCAAAGGCAATGTAGTGTGTTCATGGATCTGGCGGTTAAATCTCCAATAAAAGTGAAAAAGAATCGGCGTTTAACCTGATCTCCGGGAAAAAGCCAGCACACACTACAGCCCATAACCAGCAAATACCGACGGGTCAATCCATCGGCACTCGCTGATTGAACACTACATGACCTGATTTTACACGAACTCTTCTTCGCGTTCCGGCTCGCGTTGCATCTCCAGGGCGGGGTCTTTCTTGCCGAACCACTTCATGCGTACTTTCTCGTTGATCCAGTACATGCAGGGTACCATGACCAGCGTCAGCACCGTCGAGAAGGTCAGGCCGTAGATAATGGTCCAGGCCAGGATGTTCCAGAATACCGAACTGTCGCCCCCGATGATGAGGTGCGGGTCGAAATCACGGAACAGGCCCACAAAATCCATCGTAATGCCAAACGCCAGCGGAATCAGACCCAGCACTGCCGCCGAGGCCGTCAGCAGCACCGGCGTCAGACGAATACCCCCTGCTTCGATGATGGCTTCGCGCAGGGGAACGCCCCGGCCGCGCAACTCCTCAATGAACTCGATGAGCAGGATACCGTTCTTCACCACAATACCCGCCAGGGCGATAATGCCCACGCCCGACATGATGACCGAGAATGTTTTGCCCGCAATCACGAAGCCCAGCAATACGCCAATCAGCGACAGCAGGATAGTGACGAAGATGATAATCGGCTTCACCACCGAATTGAACTGCGTGGCCAGAATCAGGTAAATCAGCAAAATGGCGATACCAAAGGCCGAAATCAGGAAGTTAGCCGATTCCTTCTGGTCTTCCTGCTCGCCACCCATGCGGATGGTGTAGCCGTTAGGTACGTCCATCTGGTTGACCACCTGCTGGATTTCACCCACAATTTCGTTGGCGTTATAGCCCGGCACCACATCGGAACTGAGCGTAACGACGCGCTCCTGATTTTTGCGGTTAATCTGACTGAACGTGGTCGAGTAACTGATGTTAGCCACCGACGAGATGGGTACCTGCCGGAGCATACCACCCGCTGCCATATCGCGGTACACCACGTTCAGGCTCAGCAACCGGTCAATCTGGCTACGGTCATCGGGTTTCAGCCGCACCATAATCGGGTACTCGTCTTTGGCATCGCGGAACTGCGACACCTCCGAACCAAACAGCGCGGTACGGATAGTCAGGGCTACCTGCGCCGACGAAATACCTTCGCGTTCGGCCTTGTCGCGGTCAATGTCGATCACGATTTCGGGCTTGTTGGTAATCAGATCGGTCTTGAGCTGGTCGATACCCTGAACACCCGCCTGCTGAATCTGGCTGCGAACCTGTTTCTCCAGTTTAGCGAGTACCGCAAAATCGTCGCCCGCAATTTCGATGGCAACCGGCTTACCCGTTGGTGGTCCCGTCGATTCGCGTTCTACCGAGATTTCAGTACCGGCAATCCCCTGCATGGCCGTTCTGACTTTGGCCAGCAACGAATCGGTCGAGACACCTTCGCGCTCTTCGTTCGGTTTGAACGCCACGGTTACCTTCGATTTTTGAGGTGTGGCTGAGCGGTCGGGGTTTTGCGGATCGCCCGCGTTTTTACCCACGTTCGAGATCACCGAATTCACCGCAAACTCAGCATTGTTATCTTTCAGTACCCCAAATACCCGCTTCTCGATCACCTTTGTTATCGAATCCGTTACGGTAGCATCGGTACCCACCGGCATTACATTATAGACATAGATGTAGTCCGGTTCGCCACTGGGGAAGAAGACTACCTTCGGCTGGGCAACGCCTACAATAAAGAACGTAGCAATCAGCAGCACGAAGGCAGCGGCCACAATGAACACGGAACGGTAGCCGGTCAGTGCCCACGAAATGAGTTTCCGGTAGTTGCTCTTCAGCGCGGGCAACAGACCCTCCTGAAAGGGTACAATCAGCTTCGGCGTCAGAATGTAGTGGTTGAAAATATACAGGACAATAACCAACACCAGCAGGTTGCCAATACCCCGGTCAATGACGTAGCCAATACCAGCTAACACCGTAAGAATGATGAGGGGCCGCTGAATCTCGCGGAACGACTGCTTGTCTTGGTGGTTGTCGTCTTCGTGCCGTTGCATGAACGTAACGGCAAACACCGGATTGATGATGTAGGCCACAAAAAGCGACGCAAACAGTGTTAGAATGAGCGTCAGGGGCAAAAACTTCATAAACTCACCCACAATACCCGGCCAGAACAGCAACGGAAAGAACGGCGCGATAGTCGTCAGCGTACCTGATAAAACGGGAATGAACACCTCGCCCGCTGCCGCTTTTACGGCCTGCTTGATGTTCCAGTCCTTGTTCTCATTAAACAGCCGGTGCGAGTTCTCGATAACCACTACGGCATCGTCCACCACCAGACCGAGGCCGAGCAGGAAGGCAAATAGTACAATGGTATTCAGCGTAAAAGCCGTACCCACAATTGGCCCAATCACGGGCATCAGCACGAAGGCAACCAGTGCCGACAATGGGATGGACAAACCAATAAAGATAGCGTCGCGGATACCAAGAAAGAACATCAGCACCAGCACCACGAAAATAAAACCCAGCACCACCGTATTCACCAGATCATTGACACTCTCGCGGGTGCGCTCCGACTGATCGGCGGTTACTTTGACATCGAGCCCCTGCGGAAAGCGGGTTTCTTTGTACTCATCAATGGTTTTCTCAATGTTGTCTGCCGCCGAAATCAGGTTGGCTCCGGCGCGTTTGATTACGTTCAGCGTTACAACCGATTTGTTGTCAAGCCGGGCGTAACTCTGCTGCTCTTCAAAGCTGTCCTGCACCTCAGCCACATCGCCAAGCCGTACCGTTGCCCCCGTTGCGGTACGAATCTGCAACTCGCGCAACTGGCTAACCTCGGTAAACTCGCCTTTTACACGCACTGTCCGGCGCACACCGTCTACGTCCAGATCGCCACCCGATACGTTAATGTTTTCGCCCTGAACGGCCTGCTGAATGTCGTTGAACGACAAACCCAGCGACTGCATCCGGGGCAAATCGACGTTAATCTGAATCTCACGGTCCAGTGCACCTACAATATCCACGCGCCGGATTTCGGGCATGGCTTCGATGGCATCCTGCAAATCTTCGGCGTATTCCTTGAGTTGCTTCAGCGAAAAATTACCGGCCATGTTGATGTTCATGATCGGAAACTCCGAGAAGTTCACGTCCTGCGCCGTTGGACCCGCGTCGAGTTTCTGCGGCAGGTCGGGCTTGGCTTTGTCAATGGCGTCGCGCACCCGTTGCAGGGCGTCTTCGGTCTTGACGTCGGGCGTAAACTCGACCAGAATGACCGATACGTCCTGCAGGGCGTTCGATTTGATGCGCTTCACACCCGACAGCGACTTCAGCTGCTTCTCGATCTGCTTGTTAATCGTGTTCTCGATATCTGCCGGGGCCGTACCAACGTACACCGTATTGATATAGACCTGCGGAATCTTGATATCGGGAAACTGCTCTTTGGGCAGGTTGATATATACAAACAACCCACCCAGCGTAATCAGAAGGGCAAATATGTAAATCGCCGTCCGGTTCTCGACGCTCCAGTTGGTAAAGCCGAGGGTTTTATATTTTTCAAATTTCATGGTGAAATCTGTTAGTTAAAAACTGATTGGTTGTCCGTCCACTACGTCCTGATAGCCGGTGGTGATGAGTTTGTCGCCGGCTTTCAGCCCCTGCGTAATCACAACCCGTCCGTTATACGAATCGCCGGTTTTTACGGTCCGGGCCTTCGCCACCGTCTTGTTGCCTTCGCTTTCGGCTACATAAACCAGCTGTCCGTTCTCGGTGTTTTGCACGATGTTCCGGTCAATGACCAGCGCATCATTTACCGTCTGGTCGTTGATTTTAATCCGCGCCAGCATGTTCGGCTTGAAGCTGCTGCTCGATGGGAGCGGGGCTTCAATGATGAACGTCCGGCTGAGCGGGTCAACCGTCGTCGATACGAACGAGATACGCGACGTCATGCTTTTGCTGATGTCAGGAAACTCGATCTGTACCGCGTCGCCTTTGCGCACGCTGCCCGCGTAGGTGTCCGAGACTTTAGCTACCACTTTAAGCTGACCGAGGTTCACGACCCGCACCAGCCCCATGCCCGGTGCGGCAGATTGCCCCACCTTTACGGTTACCTGATCAACCACGCCCGAAATGGGAGCCGTTACCGTCGATTGGCCCATCTGCGCGTTGAGTGTCGAGAGCCGCCGTTCCAGAGCTTCTTTGTTGTTTTTGGCCTGCAAATACTGAATCTCGGTGCCAATCTGCTGCTTCCAGAGGGCGGCCTGTTTTTCAAAAATGGTGTTGGCCAGCGACATCTGCGTTTTCAGCTCGGCCTGCGATTCGCGCAAAAGCTGATCGTCAACTTTGGCAATGGCCTGTCCGGCCCGCACGTTATCGCCTTCTTTAACATAGACCGCCGTAACAACCCCACCCGATTTGGGCGACACCTGCACATTGTTTTTAGCGTCGATAGTCCCCTGCAATTCCACAAAGTGCTTGAACGTGGTGGGTTGCACCGGCGACACGGCTACGTCCTTCACGCGGGCAACTTCGGCCTTTTTGGGGTCCAGTTTGGTTACCTCACCTTCCAGCGTTTTAATCTTCGTATTCAGGCTGGCCTGCTCGGACTTCAGCTTCTGAAGCTCTTCGCGTTTGCTTTGCAGGTCGGTTTTTTTCTCCCCCCCGCAGGACGCTAACAGCGTTGCGGACAGGGCAATGGCGTAGTATGATTTCATTTTTTTTGTTTAACGTTCAAGGTGTGTTACTGCCCGGTATAGAGCCGGCCGAGAGCTTTGTCCTGATCGACTTTGGCAATCAGGAAGTCGTACAGCGATGAGTAGTAGTTGGTCTGCGATTCGCGCAGGGAAGCCTCGGCGTTCAGTACTTCAAGGCTGGAGCCAACGCCTTCTTTGTACTTGATGCGCGTTACCCGCACAATCTCTTCGGCCAGTTCGCGGTTGCGCTGCTGGGTCTGGAGTGTTTGCAGCCCGTTGCGGAGCGAAATACTCGATTGCCGGATTTGCAGGTCGATGGAGTTGCGGAGCAGTTCGCCACTGTTCTGCGCCTTTTGCAGCGTAAAGCGTTTCTGGGCAATCTGATTCTTTTTGAGAAACCCATCGAAAATCGGAATCTGCAGGCTCAGGCCAATGGAGCCAAAATTGAACCAGGGCGAGGTGACAAGCTGCCCAATTTTATTTCGCCCGGCGTTGTAGCCGTAGTTGGCAAATGCCGCCAGGGTAGGGTAGTAGCCCTTCTGCGTCACTTCAATGTCCTGCTCGGCCAGTTTGATCTGCGTTTCCAGCGTGGAATACTCGATCCGGCTTTGGTAACGGAAGGTTGGATCAGCAGAGATCAGGGGCCGCAAACTCTCGGCACTCCGGTCTTCCAACTGCTCGGCCAGCGTAATTTCGTCATTGACGCCGAGACCCATCTGAAACTTCAGCAGGACGTAGCTCAGTTCGATCAGGTTCTGCACTTTTTGCCGCTCTGTTCGCAGGTTGTTGGCCTGAACCTCCAGACGTTGCACATCTAATTTCTCCACGAATCCCTGCGTATTCAGGGCCTGTGTTTCGTACAGGGCGGTGTCTAACCGGGTAATGTTGTAGTCGAGTAATTTGGCCCGCTCCAGCGCGACCAATACCCCGTAGTACGCTTTGGCCACCTGCTCAGCCACGACCACTTTGGTTGCGGCCAGATTCCGTTGTGCCAGTTCACGATACGTATCGGCCGCCCGCAGCCCTACGTTCAAGGCGGCACTATAAATGACCTGATTTACGCTCGCAGCCGCATTAGCCGAGTAGGCCACCCCAAACTGAACGGGTACGGCAGGCGCGTCAGCAGGTGCGTTCTGGTCGAAGAAAATGGCGGGTAAAAATGCCCGCTGAATAATCAGATTGTCCGTCACGGATGCACTCGCGGCCACCTGCGGCAGGGCTGACGCTTTTATCTCCTGAATGCGGGCTTCGGCACTCAGCGCGTCGAGCTTGCCGTTACGGATGCTCACATTTTTCTCGATGGCGAAGTCGATAGCCTGTTGCAGCGTAAAGGTCTGCCCCGTTGTGGATTGACCCGTTGGCGACAGGCCGTTGGGCGCAACCCCCAAACCCGAATTAAAGGTCGAAATATCGCCCGGCTGTAAATTCACCACGCCGTTGGGTGTGGTCAGCGAGGGTGTGGTGTTCATGCCGGGCTGCGACGGTACATTGCTGCTGGTACCGGGTGTGCTGCCCGGTTGCGCTACCACCGCGCCCGTTCCGGCGGCCTGCTGTGCACCCGGCTGCTGCCCACTCGCTGCCGCGCCCGTTGGCTGTTGCCCGACAGACGGCTGCGCGGGTATGACCTGCGCCACGGCCCCCAGCCAGCCAGCACACAGCCAAAGTGCCGCTGTTTGAATTGTCTGATGTGTTCTCATGCGGTTGGTTGTACTCGTTCTTCCTTGTTTATGAATTGGTTATAGATAGCAAAGCCTTTCTCGGTGAGCATCCCGCGCACGAAATGATGGATCAGTTCGCGCTGAATGTCGAGCATGGTAAACTGGTTGGTTGGAAAGAAATCATTGTTGAACGCCAGTTCGATTTGCTCAGCCCGCATCCGGGCCAAAATGGTAGGATTCATGTCGTTTCGGTAGAGTTCCATGGCCACCCCTTTTTGTATATTTTCAAGAACCGATTTCATTAGATGCTGATCCATATGCTTTCGGAACAGCGTAAATGCTTTCGGGTAGTAGCGTTTAATGTCAATCAGCAGGTTTGGGCTAACGCTGTCTTTGTTTTTGTGCATTACCTCCAGGGCCATCAATAAACCCTCGACCGGATTAGGCGTTTGGATGGTCATGCACTCAATTTCGCTGACATCTGTGTTGATTTTCAGTTCAATGACCTGATACAAAATATCTTCCTTGTCGCTGAAGTGCTGGTAAATTGTCTTCTTCGAGATCCCGAGTTCGCGGGCAATGTCTTCCATTGTTACGGACCGAACCCCGTATTTCCAGAAGAGCTGTTCGGCTTCCGATAAAATCCGTTCTTTCATATTGGATTTGTACTTTATCGGGTTAAACTCAGGAAACTTTACAAAGGTTCTAAGTTTCCTGAGTTTATTTTCAACAAAATGACGAACGGC
>JACMPG010000201.1 GCA_014377625.1 Spirosoma sp. | reverse complement strand
TTTGCCTACAACGTACACCGCCCCGACTACATTTTCACAGCCATTACGTCGACACCCTCCAATCATGAGGTGCAGCCCTTTGTAGATCGTCTGATCTCTACCTTTCCCGATGCGCACCTTTTACTTACCGGCTATCAGATTGTTGGTCAGGACATCGACGTCCCGGAGAACGGCACTGTTATAAACCAGATTGAAGATCTGATCCACATTGCGGGGCGTTAAGAAGAAGAATTTTTTCGCAGAGATGCGTAAAGGAAAGAGAGATACGCAGAGTTTATACATTTCTCTGCGTATCTCTTTTCCTTTTGCGCACCCCTGCGAAACAGCCCTTTTAACTCAAACCCGATTTCGCTTTTCCCCTCTTTCAAATGCCCTGATATTTTCTATCACCTCATGAAGAAGGCGTTTACGGGCTTCAAAGCTGGCCCAGGCAATGTGGGGCGTAATGACGCAGTTACGGGCGGTCAGCAGTGGATTATCGGCGGGGGGTGGTTCGGTGGCCAGCACGTCGAGACCAGCTCCGGCAATAACGCCCGCGTTGAGAGCATCGGCTACGGCCTGTTCGTTCAGCAAACTACCCCGGCTGGTATTGAGCAAAAAGGAAGTTGGCTTCATCTGGCGCAGTAAATCAGCGTCAACAAAACCAATGGTATCGGGCGTGGCGGGGCAGTGCAGCGATACTACGTCGCTTTCGGCAAAAAGCGCGTCACGCTCTACATAACGGATGCTGGCTTCGGGCGGCTGATCGGTATGGCGTCGGTTCACTAGTACGTTCATGCCGAAGGCCCGCCCTACGTCGGCTACCTGTTTGCCAATATCGCCGTAGCCAACGAGTCCCAGCGTTTTTCCGGCCAGTTCAATCAGCGGGCTTTTCCAGTAACAGAAATCCGGAGATGCCACCCACTCGCCCGCGTGTACGCTGCGATCGTGCTGCCCTACACGGTGCGTCAGTTCAAGTAGCAACGCAAACGTTACCTGCGCCACCGATGGTGTACTGTACCCTTTTACGTTTGTAACGACAATATTTTGCTCGCGAGCAGCTGCAACGTCGATGATATCGTATCCCGTAGCCGTCACACCAATATAACGCAGGTTGGGCAGTTGCGTCAGCGTTTCACGGCTCAGCTTTACTTTATTAACGAGCGCGATGTCGGCTCCGGCCAACCGATCAACAACCTGCTCCGGCCCGGTGCGGTCGTGCAGCGTCAACATACCCAGGGCTTCGAGAGCGGCCCAATCCAGATCGCCGGGATTAAGCGTGTGCGAATCGAGGAAGACGATGGTCAATTTCTTATTATTTAGAGGTTCAAGTGGCGCGAAAACGCCAGTGCGCGTCGTTCGGCGTAGGTATGTAAATCGCGGGCTATGGCAAAACCAACATGACCGCCGTTGCGGGGTGTCTCCAAAAAGATGTTCGGGTGCGATTCGGCCAGCCAGGTGGGCGAACACTCTGGCGAGAGCAACGGGTCGTTCTGCGCGTTGATCAGCAGCGTTGGCACCGTAATTTCAGGCATAAAGTTGATGGCCGATGCCTGCTGGTAAAAATCGTCGGCGTCACGGTAATTGTTGACGGGTGCCGAGAAGAATTCGTCGAAGTCCCGCCACTGTTTCACCTGAGCCAGTTTACGCATATCCAGCCGATCAGGAAATCGAGCCGCTTTCTGCGAAATTTTTCGGGTCAGTTTCTTTCGGAACCGATTACGGTAGAAGCGATTCTCCGGCTGATCGAGCAACAAAGCACTGGCTCCCAGATCGACTGGTGAGGAAACGGCGATACCTCTTTTAATCACATCAGGGACATTCCTGCCCTGAACACCGAGGTACTTCAACGTAATATTTCCACCCATACTAAACCCAATCAGCACCAGCTCGTCGTAGCGTTTTGTACGTAACGCGTGGCTGATTACCTCGCCCAGATCGCCAATTTCGCCATGGTTGTAGAGCCGGAACGCGCGGTTCATCTCGCCACTGCACGAGCGGCAGTTCCAGGCCAGTACGTCATACTGATGCTGCCCAAACAGCCGGGCCATACCACGCATATATTGCCGACTGCTGTCACCTTCGAGTCCATGTGTCAGAATGACGAGTTTAGTACTGCGCTGATCGAGCCAGTCCAGATCCACAAAATCACCATCGGCAAGGGTTAGCCGTTCGCGTTCGTAGCTGATGCCCGGAACCCGACGCATCAGGCTGGGTATGATGGTCTGAAGATGGCCATTGTATTGGTAAGCCGGTGGGCCAGTGTATGTTGAGCGAAGCAACGGCATATACGGCAAACAACCGCTAATTTTAGGCAGTTGTTCCGGTACACATCTCCTCAACGTCCAGTGATATGCAGTTCGCCAAGTACCTTTCGGTCATCCTTGCCAGCACCATCAAGTTTGCCGGTGGCCCGCTGACCGGCATGGCTCTGGGCCTAACCTGGCCTGAGACAGCTTTCTGCGCTACTGCGGGCATGATGATCACCGTTATGCTGGTCACGTATGCCGGGGCGGCTATTCAGGCATTGCTACAACGGTACCGATCGGCACCACCCAAACGCTTCACGCGCCGAACCCGGCTGGCGGTGCGCATTTTCAGAAAGACGGGTCTGGCTGGCATTGCCTTCCTGACGCCACTCATTCTAACACCAATTGGGGGTACAGCTATTGCCATTTCATTCCGGCTTGAACGGTTTCAAATTATTTTGTACATGCTCATCAGTGCCGTTTTTTGGGCCGTTGTACAGACGGTTTTACTCTACCAGATTCCCGGCGTTGACCGCTTCTTCGGACGGTAAATATTGACCTTTAGCGACTTACCGTGGTTTCGGGGGTGGTTCTCGTTTTCTTGCGGAAATCGCCCTGCGAGAAGTATTTTTCGATCAGACAATACATCAGGATAAAAAAGTAGCGACTACCCATTTCCTTGATTTTCAGTTTCGACTCACCGTATTTCCGATTGGTCCAGCTATTAGGCACCACTTCGTAGCTATAACCCCGTACAATGGCTTTGAGCGGCAACTCGACGGTAAGATTGAAGTGGGGAGCCAGAAAGGGCTTGATACCCTCAATGGTCTCCCGCCGGTAGAGCTTAAACGCGTTTGTAGTATCGTTATACGAAATGCCCATCACCATTTTCACGATGAAGTTGGCCACGCGGTTGATGAACTTCTTCAGGGGCGGGTAGTCAATTACCTTCCCGTCACGCCCCCAGCGCGAGCCAAACACGGCGTCGGTACCGGTCTCCTGCATTTTATTGTAAAAGTTGACCAGATCATTAGGATCGTCGGAGAGATCGGCCATGAACACCGCTACGCAGTCGCCGGTGAAGCGTTCAAGGCCGTAGCGCACGGCGTAGCCAAAGCCGTTGGGGCCGGGGTTGGTGTAGTAAACCAGCGTCGGAATTTCGGTAGCGGCCAGTTCCTGCAACACCCGTAGTGTACCGTCTTTGGAGTTGTCGTTGGTAACGCAGATTTCGTGCGAGATACCATTTTTAGCCAGTGTCTGATACAACACCCGCAGGGTTGGCGGTAACGATTCTTCTTCGTTATAGGCCGGAATAACAACACTTAATTTCATAGTCATCAGGTGGTTATTTACTTGCCATTAGTGGTCATTTATGGTCATTTGGCTATTGTTAATGGTCAGGCAACAAGGCAGATAAGGAATGACCACCAAATGACAATAATGACAACGAAATGACCAAAATCAGGCCGGTTTCCAGTGATCTGGCACATCAGAAACAGCCTGCCTTATCCGGTCGATTATCTCGCTCGATAATGGCCCGAGGGCTTCGGCAGCACAGTTGGCGGTCACCTGACCGGCATTTCTGGCACCAGGAATTATAACCGATATCGCCGGGTGCGACAGCGAGAATCGCAGGGCCGACGTAGCCAAACCACCCGGCAACTCATTCAGAAATGCCAGACGTCGAACCGAGTCGATAAGCCAGTTGCGGTCTCGGTCGGGCAGGTTATGGCGGTAATCGTCGTTGGCAAAAGTAGGTTGTTGGTTTAGATAAGCCGGATTTAGAAAACCCGACGCCAGCGGTACGCGGCCAATAAAGAGATAGTTGTCGGCTTCCGGCGCATTAAATAATACCGTTTCGGCCCGTCGGTCCAGCGCGTTATAGATTACTTCCAGCGCCGAGCCAAATTCCGCGTCCATAACTCGTTTGGCTCCGTACACGCTTTTTGAACTTACCCCGTATCGCCCGATTTTTCCGGCTTTTACTAACCGCTCAAATGGTTCTGTATCGTAATTCGCCCAGTCGAAATTATCGGGCGGACTGTGGAGCAACAGCACATCGAGCGTTTCCCAACCAATCCGCTGCAAACTGGCGTCAACGGCCTCAACGAGATAATCGGCACTGAAATCGGGTATGGTTGTTCCGTCGGGCGTGGGGCGATTACCAAACTTGGTACAAATCACTACGTCAGAAGTGGGCTGCGCGGCCAGCGCACGGCCCAGAGTTCGCTCAGACTGCCCTGCCCCATAGCTATCGGCAGTATCAAAAAAACGTACACCCTGCCCCAGCGCGGCATGAACCGTGTGGATGGCATCGGTCTCATTGACCACACCCCAACCCGTTGGCCGACCGTTCTGGATATTTGGTCCGCCAAACTGCCAGGTCCCAAGTCCGATACGCTTTTTCAAGATTTTTGTCGTGTGTATGTAGGTCAGACAAGAGTATCTGACTAAGCAGCTAACAATGCAGCTACTTAGTTTAAGATGCGTTATTAGCTGCTCTGCGGCTTAGTCAGACAAGAGTGTCTGACCTACAATTAAGCCGGTATCGAATCCATGATGATTTTCCCCTTAATCAGGCTACGCTGACCAGGAGACTCAGCAAAAAAAGCGTTACGTCCATGCACGACGCGGTCATCGTGGAAAAATACGGCTTCACCTTTTTCGAGTTGAAGCGGCATTACCAGCCCGGCATTGTGAACGCGGGACTCCATAAAATTCTGGAACTGCTCGATCATATCCAGCACTTCGGGGCTGTTTTCCTCGCGCGAGATGCAGTAATAGTTATAGTTGGCTAAGTAGCCCTCGCTGTCTTTGTCGATGATTTTACGAACCTTACGACTACCCCCTTTTTCGTGTACTACATCAGTGCTCATCAGTTCGTTGAGCAGTTTGTCTTCACCGTCGAGTTTCAGGCATTCAACCAGTTCGCTCAGTTCAAAGAACGTAGTGGCACCGCCGATTTTGGCCCGCGAGGCACAATAAAAGAAATTCACAGCTTCTTCGCCGTTCAGCTCCACGTACGAATCGTCGGTGTGCAGCGGC
>JACMPG010000200.1 GCA_014377625.1 Spirosoma sp. | reverse complement strand
CGCACTAAGATAATTATAGGCCGCAACTACATCGACAGCGGCTTGGGCTGCTTCAGGAGAACCCGGCAAACGTATATTGCCGACTACTGTGCCCGGAGGGAATCCAGTAAAGGCACCCACATTGGTGCCAATGTCGCCAGTAATTAGTGACGCTCCTGAATTTGTAAACGCTCCGTTGGCGGTGAAGAAGGCAAAGCTCGAAGCAGACCTTAAATTAGGCGCTAAAACCTGTCCAAGTCCCCTGGTGACCGTAAACAGGGAGAGGGATGCCAGAATAAGTAGACCTTTAATTTTCATAATAATTATTGAGTTTATTTGGGTGACTTTGAATAATTCAAATGTAATTAAGTATCTGGAAGTTTAGCTATAATATGATTAACCGGTCAAATCAGTACCTTTATGTGAACCTCACAAAGCGTCTCAAGTACACAAAATAGGGTTTTGTTTATATTAAGTTTCTTGAAATTAACCAGCCGACAGGCCCAATTCGTCGTCAAACAGGACTATAGTAGACCGTTGAGGCCCAGGATTTGGCCTGGAATAGAAGGTTGACTTATTAATGAGACATGCCGTCTGCGCTGATTGTCAGGACATACCCCTCTCAACACGACACAAATCTCAGCCGCGTTAGCTCGTTAGTTGCTGGGCATAATCAGGGAAAATTCTGATTCTGCTCAGGATTCCGCCCCCGATTGGCTCACTAAGTGCAACCGAATGGCCTTACTCTTTGGCCATATACGTAAATCGGTTGAGCAGGTTGGCCAGCAGTCAGGGCCAGGCATCGGGAAATTCGTCGGAACCCATCTGAAAAGGTAGTTCCCGGAACCCAGACCATTCTCGCCGGCTGGCTTATGTCTGTAATCGGTGTCGAAGCCGCTTTCTGAACGGAGCGTGACGACCGAGGTACGCTTTTTGCAAGGCTGTCGGTCGTCACGCTCCTGAAATGGTCTTTACGGCTTACCTACTTCCTCGAAAACTGCCAACGCCTTAGCCATCTCGGCCACGACCTTCGGTTTCTCAAGAAACAGGTTTGTTTGCTCGGATGGGTCCGTTTTCATATTGTATAACTGCCCCGTGGCTTCCCCGGTTTGGGCTACTATGTTTTTGGGTTTGCTAAATCCGCCCGACCCCAGCGAACTGACGTACTTCCAGTCGCCCTTTCGGATGGCAAACTTCCCGTCGCCGGAGTGGTGAATTGTAAAGGGACGTTTGTAGCGGGCAGCCTTCTTCTGGTCGAAAAGGGGTAGCAAACTATAGCTGTCTTCGGCGGTCGCGGAGGGTATGGGTTGCCTGGTTACATCGGCAATCGTAGCCAGCAGATCAGTAAGGCAAACCGTTGTCTGATTTGTCACATTGGCAGGTACGTTGCCCGGCCAGCGAACAAGCATCGGAATGCGGTGACCACCGTCGAAAATATCGGCTTTCATCCCCCGCAGGTTGTTGTTCGACTGATGTCCGCTGGCTTTTATATCGGCCTCAGTCCAGTAGGAACCGTTGTCGCTGGCAAAAATAACGATGGTGTTCCGGCTCAGGCCGTTCTTCTCCAGTGTGGCCAGTACCTGCCCGATGTAGTAATCGGTCTGTTGCACAAAATCGCCGTACGTGCCAATGGTCGAGCTGCCCCGGAACTTCTCTTCGATGGCCCAGGGTGTATGCGGTGCCGACAAGGGAAGATATAGCAAAAACGGACTACGACTATGCCTCTCAATAAAGGCGTTGGCTTCGTTGATGAAGGCGGGCAAAAATTGGGGCATCGTCATCCCCGTCGATAGGTCACCGGTTCGGTAAAAGACCTCCCGTTCCTGCATGTCGTGACCCTGAATGGTCTGCATGTTGGGGTTGACGACGCGGCCATTTTTGATCAGGCAGTAGGGCGGCATATCCAGCGAGGCCGGCAGTACAAACGAATAATCGAAACCCAGTTGTCGAATACCGTCTACGGGTTTGGTATAATCGGCATTGGCGCTGGTTGGGCTTTGCGGATCACCCTCGAAGAGAGCTTTGGCCGGGTCTTGCTTTTGCCAGTTTAAGCCGAGATGCCATTTGCCGATACAGGCCGTAGCGTACCCGGCCTGTTTGGCCACCGACGCAATGGTGGCTTGTCCCGGGTCGATGAGGGGTGTTGAATACCCTTGCAGAACGCCCCGCTTCAGCTTACTACGGAACGCGTATCGCCCGGTTAACAGGCCGTAGCGGGTGGGCGTACAGACGCCAGAACCCGAATGGGCATCCTGAAAGGCCATACCTTCGTGGGCCAGTTTATCCAGGTTGGGGGTACGTAGTTTGCTGGCGGCATTAAAGGCCCCAATGTCACCCTGCCCCAGGTCGTCGGCCAGAATAATCACGATATTTGGCTTGTTGCCGGTCTGGACGGGCTGCGCCAGGGCGCCCATGCTGCTCAGGAGAGGTAGCGTCAGGAGGAAGGGTGCTAGTTTCATCATGCCGGTATCATGGACTAATTTTAAGCATGGAACAATTGGCCAGAAGGGTGTTATCATGATCCGGATTAGTGGTGAAGTCAGACCACATGAGAGTAGATAGAGGATGAATCGCTACTCGAACTGAAAGGCAAAATACGTGCAGCCTACCGCGCTGGTATTCTGGATAGCATGAGGTACGTCGGACTCCAGAAAAATCACGTCACCCGTGCTGGCAGGGTGCAGCTTCCCGTCTATGCTCTCCTGCGCCATATTATCGATAGGTAACAGAATTTCGGCGGCCCGGTGGGTATGGGGCGGGTGGCTCCACAAGCCAGCGTTGAGCGTGGTAACGTGCATCTCGAAGCGGTTAGCCATTACCGTAGCCCGGTCAAATATGCGCCGGATGCCTCCTTTCTGATTCGGCTGATACGCTACGTCGTTCCAGTCAACCCACATCGAACCGCCCGCCAACTGATTAAGAGTCGGTTTCGGTTGTTGGCGGGCACGGTACTGCATCAGGTAGTACGTAAGGGGGCGAACACTCCGATTGTTGAGCTGGTGCGTATCGCCCGGCATAATCAGGGCGATGCTACCGGGGCCCAGCGTTTTTGTTTTACCGCTTGTGGTAAGGGTTAACTCACCCTCCTTCACAATCACGAGCGTTTCCTCTGCTACCTGTTGTGGTGCAGCTTCCGGCTGATTGGCCAGGCGGGTTATGCCAAGCACCCGGAAGGTGGAAAAGTCCCGTGTCGAACCCGTTAGCAACGTACGTTCTTCGTAGCCCGCGTTCTTCACAACTGGTGCCTGATTCCAGGCATATACACTGGAAGGAATGGCCTGGGCAACGAGTGAGCCGGGAGCTGTGAGCAGGCTAAGGATCAACAAAACAGGTTTCATAACAGGTATCGGGTTTCGGCACTTCGTACAATTTGCATATCACGTCTCTCAAACCTTCGGCTCCCAGCCTTTTTCGTAGTCGCGGCTCCAGAGTTTTGCGGCTTCTTTGTCGCCCACAATATGGCCATTTTTGGGGTCTATTTCCAGACTACGGCCCACGCGCCAGGCAATGTTGCCGAGTTGCATGGCCATCACGCTCTTATAACCCTGTTCGACGTCGCAGTTAGGACGGCGGTTCGTTTTGATGGCATCCAGAAAGTCCATGACGTGCAGGTTATCCATGCCCACGCTGGGGCTGGCTGTGTTGCGGCCCTGCAAACTGTCATCGCCCGACGCTGATTTTACCTCTTTGATCAGTTTGCCATCTAAGTCATACACTGTGTAGGCATCGTTACCCGTATCCAAACTACCGTTTTCGCCGTAAAATATAATGCCCCGGTCCTGTCCTTCAATCTTGCGCCCGTTCGAGCTGCGCGACTCCCACATGAGCGATACCCGACCCGGATAATCCATGATGACCACCTGCGTATCGGGTGTTTGCCAATCATCTTTAAACTCGTACCGCCCGCCTGCCGAACTGACCCGGATGGGGTAGTCGACACCCAGGCCCCAGCGGGCTACGTCTACCTCGTGGGTACCGTTGTTGAGGGCTTCGCCGGTTCCCCAGTTCCAGAACCAGTGCCAGTTGTAGTGAATCAGCCCGTCCTGATACGGAACCCGGGGGGCGGGGCCCTGCCACAGGTCATAATCAAGCCAGGATGGCACCGTTCCGGGTTTCAGAAAGGTGGCCTTCCGGTTGTTGGTATACCAGGTTTTAGCCAGATACACCCGCCCAATGATGCCTTTGTGCAGTTGTTCGATACCCTCGGTGAGTACCGGTGCCGACCGTCGCTGGGCACCCATCTGCACCACGCGCTTATATTTACGGGCAGCTTCTACGGCCATTTCGCCCTCGCGGGGGTTGTGGCTTACTGGCTTTTCGACGTAAACGTGTTTCCCGGCCTGGCAGCCTAAAATGGTGAGGGGGGCGTGCCAGTGGTCAGGAGTAGCAATGTAAATAGCATCGATGTCCTTATCGGCCAGTACCTTGCGGAAATCCTTTTCTGATTTGGGTTTCAGGGTCTGTTTCGTTTTCAAAACAGTGTCGATAGCCTTCGGGATGGCGCGTTCATCCACGTCGCAAACGGTGCCGACTTCGGCGTTTTTCTGACCGGCAAACACGCCACTCATGCCTTTACCCCGGCTGTTGACCCCAATAGTGGCCACCCGAATCAACTCATTGGCTCCAATAATGCGATTATAGCTTTTAGCACTCATCCCAAATACCGAACTACCTGCCACTAAACCAACTGAGCCAAGCCCGGCTTTTTTGATAAATTCCCGTCTGTTTTCCATATAGCAAGTTTATAACACCTTGATTTTTAAATTTTTGAACGAAATCTCACTACCATGCTCCTGTAGCAGAATGTGGCCTTTTTCGACCGTTCCGAATGCCGGAACTGCCTTATTGAATTTACTGTGGCTAACCGCTTCCATGTAGGCTGGACTACCACGCATGAATTCAAGAATTTTCACTCCGTTCAGGTAGTGCTGCACCTGTTTTCCGTTAGCTACAATCCGCAGCGTATTCCACTGACCCGGTGGATTTACCTTTTTTCGGGATTCATCGGGGGGTATCACGTCATAGAACGACCCCGTCAGGTGGTTATCCTTCTTATTATCTTCGGCCAGTTTATCGTCCAGAATCTGGTATTCCAGGCCGAGGCTGCCACCCTTTTCGTAGGTGGTGTAAAAATACTTCACCCCACTGTTGCCTTCGGGTTCGATGTTAAAATCCAACAATAGCTCGAAGTTACCGTATTGATTCGTACTAATGATATCTCCGCCTTTACCGCCTTTTTTAGCGGTGAGCGTACCGTTTTCGGCCACCCAGCCTGCCGGAACGGGTTTGCCTTGGGGAGTTGTCCAGCCAGTAGTATTGATCCCGTTGAAGAGCAGTGTCCAGCCCTGTTTTTTTTCTTTGCTGGTCAGCGTGTTGACCGGTTGCGCCCGACCGGCCAGCGGCATCAGAGAGCAGATGAACAGGCCAGCGAAAAGTGATTGTCTAATTGTTCGTTGCATATCAATCAATAACCGTCGTTTTGTTTAATTTTTTCGGGGTTCGACTGAATTGCCTGAAGGGGAATGGGAAACAGCAGCATCCGGTCACTCCAGGCTGAGGGGTCAAAGCCGTTCTGGGTTTTCTGTTCCTGTGTCATAACAGGTTTGGCGCGTTCGGTCCGGACCAGGTCAAACCAGCGGTGATTTTCAAAGGCCAGTTCCACCCGCCGTTCGCTTTCTATGGCCAGCAAAAAAGCATCATTGGAGCTAAAAGGCGCGTAGTCGGGCAGGATACCCGGCGCACCACCCGTACTATTTCTGGCCCGTTGCCGAATCTTGTTCAGGTACGTCAGCGCAACATCCGGCTGCTTACTCTGACGAACCAGTGCCTCGGCGTAAAGCAGGTACACATCGGCTAACCGCAGTTCAATCCAGTTGTTGTCATTATCCGAACCGCTGAACGACACGTCGTAGTATTTTTTGACGTATTTCTCATTGACGGCCTTTCCGCCCGGTGCGGATACATACCCATCGCTCATGGAAATAGACTTGCGGGGGTCGCCCGTCGAGTATGCGGTAGACATACTGGGTGTAGGGGCGTTAAACCCGCCCTTATCGCCCACCAGCACCACTTCTTTGTTAGAAAACCGGGG
>JACMPG010000022.1 GCA_014377625.1 Spirosoma sp. | reverse complement strand
CCGGAAATAAAACGACGTATGCGGGTTTATCAGGAGTAGTGCATTGCCAGTAACGCTTTTGGCGGGCGCGATGGCAAAGCCGTTCGAGCCAACCGACTCGCGTTCGTATAGGTCTTCCAGCGAGTTGTTGGCGGGTTTAGGCTGGTACGACATTTTGCGCGATTCGTAAAAATCCCGCAGGCGACCTGTTGGTACTACGCTGATATTGCCGCCGATGCTGCCTTCGCTAAACATGAGCGGCATCCAGGGCCGAAACCGCGTCAGGAGCTTTGGCTTTACGCTGGGGTGCGTATGAAGGTAGTAGTTGGTTGCGTCGGCGAAGGCATCGAGCAGATTCTTCATCCAGAGCGGGCTCTTTTTGTACAGGGCCATGGCCTGCGTGCTGTCCATAAACAACCGCGCCCGCACGTCGTGGTACAAGGCCGACTCGCCCTCTACTTCGGCCAGCCGCCCAATGGCGTCGATGTAGTTCATCTCGACCCGGTCAAAATCGTCTTCGCACTGCGTATAGAGCAGACCGAACACGACATCAGCGTCGGTTTTGCCCGTAATATGTGGTACCCCCCACGTATCGCGCGTAATCGTGACTTGCCTGGCCCGTTGCTGCCACCGCGCCACCTCGGCTTTACTGGCGGGTTGGGCATGGGTGATAAAGCCGCTCAGAGTGATAAATAGGGAAATGAGTAAGAGAGAAGAACGCATAGATTATGGAAGTAGGGAATGTAGCAACTTGACAAGTTGTCAAGAACTGGGTATCTTCATTGTAAAAATAGAAAAAGATGAAGACAATGACCGTCGGCGATTTAAAAGCCCGTTTTTCCAAGGTAATTCAGGACGTCAAAGCGGGTGAAGAAATTGCGGTTGCCTTCGGCAGGAAGAAAGAAATTGTTGCCTATCTGATTCCCCGTTCAGCCCGCAAGTCAGGCGAGCGTAAACTTGGCCAATTGAAAGAAAAAGGAACGGTTTCGTTTGCCAAAGACTTTGCTATGACCGAAGACGAATTTCTGGGCTTATACCGAAAAGCTACGCCAGACCCGGCAGGGTGATGGTTACGGACGTACCCTGATTTTCGGCTGATTTGATCTGAACGGTGCCCTGATGGAGGTCGATGATCTTTTGGGTTACGGCCAGGCCGATGCCGTAGCCAGGAATACCGGCCACGTTTTTTCCCCGATAAAGCGGATCGAGTACGTGATCGGCGTCGGCGTCGGCAATGCCCCGGCCACGGTCCGTCACAATCACGCTTACCTGATCGTCTCCGGCCTGTAATTGGATCGAGACGGCTTCGTCGGAGTATTTGCAGGCGTTGTCGAGGATGTTCAGATAGGCGGTGGTGAGCAGAACGGCATTGCCCTTTACGGCAAAGGACTCGTCTTCGTCGGTCAAAAACTGAAGGGTCAAACTTCGCTTTGGGTATTTGGTTTGTACCTGTTCAATGGCGGTAAGCAGGCAGTCATCGGCCTGTACAGACGTCAGGGCTACGGTACCATCGGTCATTTTGGCCAGTCTGAGCAACCCATTGGTCAGGGCAATCACTTTGTTGAGTTCCTCGACCGATACCTCCATACTCTCGCGCCAGTCGGCGGGGTTTTTGTCGTATCGTAGTGAGGTTTGTAACGTACCGAGGATGTTGGTCAGGGGGGTGCGTAGTTCGTGCGAGGCATGAGAAACGAAACTGCGCTGAGAAACAAAAGCGTCTTCGAGCCGGAAAAGCATCTGATTGAACGTCATGGCCAACTGGGCAATCTCATCGCGCCGGTTTCCTTCGTTCACCCGTTTGTGCAGGTGTTTGGCCGTAATCTGCTCGACCTCATCTACAATTTGAGAAATGGGCTTCAGCACCCGCCCGGAGAAATACCAGCCCGCCAGCACAATCAGGGTAAAGCCCAGCAGATTGGCCAGAATCAGAATTTGTTGCAGCGTAGTGAGTTTAGTGGCACCCAGCCGGTCGTAGCCCGATACGAAAATATAGAACAGATCGCCCCGGTCGCCGTAAGGGATAGCCACCGTTTCGAGGTGACCGCTCTTAAACTCAACCAGTGCTGTTGTGGCCAGTTGCGGAATTAAGCGTTCAAAGAAACCGGATTCTTTCAGGGTTTGATTGGTGAACACCAGCTTGTGGCCGCCATCATAAATGCTAATCTGTTCCTCCACAATAGTTAGCAGATCGGTACGGACCATTTTCTTGAAGAACTCGTCGTGCAGATGCCGCCGGGAAATCAGCACCCGCCCCGCCATACGGGCCTGCGCCGTTAGGCGGGCGTAGAATTCCTCCTGCCGGTACAGCGAATAAAAATACAGTACCAGTACCGACAGCGTAATCTGAATAGCCGTAGCCAGCAGGGTGAAGATAATGGTCAGGCGATTTCGGATGAGCATAACTGTTATTCGCGGAGGACGTAGCCCATGCCTACGATGGTGTGCAGGAGTTTAGGTGAAAAACCTTTGTCGATTTTTTTGCGCAGGTAGCTGATATAGACGTCGATCACGTTGGATGCGGTGTCGAAATTCAGGCTCCAGACCCGCTCGCTGATATCAACCCGTGAGATGATTTTTCCTTTATTGAGCATCAGATATTCCATCAGGGCGTATTCGCGGGTGGTGAGTTCGATGCGTTGCTCTGCCCGCGTTACGGATTTGGTATCCAGGTTCAGTTCCAGGTCGGCCAGTTGAAGAATCTGTTTCTGTTTGGGGCCGTTTCGGCGCGTTAATGCCCTGACCCGCAGCAGTAATTCCTGAAACTCGAACGGCTTGGCCAGATAATCGTCGGCTCCGGCGTTGAACCCATCCGATTTATCGGCCAGGCTATCCAGAGCGGTCAGCATCAGCACGGGTATAGCCTCGTCTTCGGCCCGGATCAGGCGGCACAGCTCAAAACCGTTGATCTGCGGCAGGTTAACGTCCAGCAGAATGACGTCATGACTGTCGCGCCGAAATAACGACAGGCCCATACGTCCGTCGTAGGCGATTTCGACTTCGTATCCTTCTGCCATCATGCCTTTGCGGATAAAGGAGGCCAGCCGCTCTTCGTCTTCAACCAAAAGGATTTTCATTTGAAAAGAGATACGAATTTGTTGGGTGGGTATGGCTCTAAAACATAGGGTGTTGCCCAAAACCAGGCGGCTCTGAACAACACCATAAAAAGATAATCAGTTTGTATGCGTCGTTGTCCGGGCTACTGGTCCGGGCTACATGCCTACCGCCAGCCGCCACCGAGGGCGCGGTACGTATTGACGGTAGCGTGCAGCTGCCGCATTTTGGTTTCCGCCAGTTCCATCCGGGCTTCCAGCACGTCGCGCTGGGTGAGCAGCACCTCCATGTAGTCGGCGCGGGCGGAGGCAAACAGTTTGAGCGAAATGCTGGTCGATTGGACCAGCGCGTCTACCTGACTGCTTTTAGTGGTGTACTTGCCGGCCATGTTGTTGATGTACGCCAGTTGATTGGCCACTTCAATATGGGCATTCAGGACCGTTCGTTCGTAGTTGTATACCGCTTGTATCTGTCTGGCACTGGCCGTGCGGTACAGGGCTGTAATGCCCCGCCGGTTAATCCAGGGACCGGTCAAATCGCCCAGCAGTGAGGCCATGAGCGACTGGGGCGCGTTGAACAGATAAATCGGGTTAAAGGCCATTAAGCCCACTGAACCAGTGATGTTCAGCGACGGTAGAAAGTTGGCCCGCGCTACACCCACGTCCAGGTTAGCGGCTTCCAGGTTCCGCTCGGCCTGCCGGATGTCGGGCCGGTTGACCAATAGTTGCGATGGTACCCCCGCCAGCATGGTGTTGGGTACTAAGTTGTTGAAAATCTGGGAGTCGCGCTGTACGCGCTGCGGAAACCGCCCCACCAGAAAGTTGATTCGGTTTTCTTTCTCCACGATGTTCTGCTGAATGTCATACTGCAGACTCTTCGTTTTGAGTACCTCGGCTTCAAACCGGCGCACGGCCAGTTCGGTCACTTTAGCGGCTTCTTTCTCCTGCCTGACAATAGACAGTGCGTTGTTCAGAATAACCAGATTTCGCTGGATAATGTCCAGCTGGGTATCCAGCGTCAGTAGTTCGTAGTAATTGTTGGCGATTTCGGAGACGATATTCGTGACCGTGAAATTCCGCCCCTCAATCGAGCCGAGATACGTAGCCACTGCCGATTTGCGGGCGTTGCGCAGCTTGTGCCAGATGTCAACCTCCCAGGAGGCAAACGCGCCGAGGTAGGCATTGGGCAGGACGGCGGGCGTTTGCAGCCCTGGTTTGATGTCTGTAATCTCATCAGCCGCGCCTTTGCTGGTGTATCGGGATACTTTTTCAACACCGGCACCCCCGCCCACATTGACAGTGGGCATGTACGCGCCCTGCCGGGCCAGTATCTCGTTGTTGGCAATCTGAATTTCCTGCTTCGTGATGTTCAGTTCCTGGTTGTTATACAGGGCCGTATCAATCAGGGCATACAGGTAGGGATCAGTGAAATAATCCCGTGCGTTAATCTGACCCGTGTTGGTGGTGTCCTGCGAACCGGCATAACTGGCCGGTACCGATTTGTTTTCTGATCGTAACGCGATGCGTGGGATGCTACAGGCGGAGTTGAGCAGGGAGAGTACAAGTACACTCCCCACCCAATACGCTATTCGTTTGTTAGTCATCGATTTCTACTTCTTCAGGTTGGGGAAACGTATCTACCGAATGAACAATGCCTTCGGTCAGCGAATGTTCTTCTTCATCTTTGATCAAATTACGACCATCGGCCAGGGTGGCAAATATGTAGTACAGGCCGGGGATGATGATAACCCCGAAAATGGTCCCGAACACCATACCGCCCATGGCCGAGGCACCGATGGTCCGGTTGCCAATGGCACCGGCCCCCGTTGCTTTAATCAGGGGAATCAGGCCGGCAATAAAGGCGAAGGAGGTCATCAGGATAGGCCTGAAACGCACCTTGGCTCCTTCAATGGCAGCTTCCAGAATGGTGGCTCCCTGCTGTCGTTTCTGCACCGCAAATTCCACGATCAGTACCGCGTTTTTACCCAGCAAACCAATCAGCATGATCAGGCCAATCTGCGCGTAGATGTTGTTTTCCAGTCCCATCAGCTTCAGCAACAGGAATGAACCAAATACGCCCACGGGCAGCGAGAACACCACGGCCAGCGGAATGATAAAGCTCTCGTACTGGGCGGCCAGCACAAAGTACACGAAGGCCAGTACGATCAGGAACACGTATAGCGACTCATTACCCCGGATGGACTCATCGTAGGAGAGACCCTCAAACGCAATGTCGTACCCTCTGGGCAACGTCTTGGCGGCTACCTCCCGCACGGCCTGAATGGCATCGGCAGTGGTGTATCCCTTGGCTGGCTGGCCCTGAATAGCGGCTGAGTTATATAGGTTGAAGCGGGTAATCTCGTTCGGCCCCTGTCCCTTTTTCAGCGTCATGAAGGCCGAGTAAGGTACCATCTCACCCATGTCGTTTTTGACGAAAAGCTTCAAAATGTCGGAGGGTAACTGGCGGAAAGAAGGGTCGGACTGCACGTACACTTTAAAGAACTGGTTGAACTTGATAAAGCCCTGTTCGTAGGTACTGCCAATCATGATGTCGAGGTTTTCCATCGCTTTGCCGATGGTTACGCCTTTCTGCATGGCCAGTTTGTTATCAATCTCCAGTTCGTACTGCGGATACGTAGCGGCAAAGAAGGTGAACAGACCCGCCAGCTCTTTCCGCTTCCGCAGATTGTCCATAAACTCCTTGTTGATCTTGTCGAACTCCTGGTAATCGGTATCGAGGGTTTTGTCCAGCAAACGCATCGAGAAACCGCCCGACGTACCAAATCCGGGAATGGCCGGTGGTTCGAAGAATTCGACGATGGCACCCAGCCCTCTGGATTTCTCCTCCAGTTCTTCCATGATTTCCTTTACGTTATGTTCCCGATCTGACCAGGGCTTCAGGTTAATCAGACAGGTACCCGCGTTGGACCCTCGGCCTTCGGTCATGATCTCATACCCGGCCAGCGACGATACGCCCTCTACGCCTTCCACTTTTTCGCAGATTTTCTGAAGCCGCTGCGCAACCTGGTTCGTTTGCTCCAAAGTGGAGCCCGGCGGAGTCTGGATGATACCATAGATCGTACTCTGGTCTTCGTTCGGAATAAAACCCGACGGCAGAATCTGACTCTCGTAGAAGATGCCCACGCAAAAGGCTATGAGAATTGCAAACGTAACCACGCGCCGATTTACAATCTTGCGCAGCAGCCACACATACTTGCCGGTTAGCTTTTCAAACACCCGGTTGAAGCTATCGAGTGCTTTGGTCAGCAGGTTCTTCTTCTGCTCGTGGCCATTATGATTTTTTAGCAGCATGGCGCACAAAACCGGCGTAAGCGTCAGGGCGATCAGGGCCGAAATGACAATGGCACTGGCCATTGTGATGGAGAACTGCCGGTAAAAGGTACCCACCGGACCCGACATGAACGAGATAGGCAGGAATACCGATACCATCACCAGCGTAATGGCGATAATAGCCCCGCTAATTTCGCCAAGCACTTGTTGGACAGCCTTGAACGGCGTCATATTTGGATGTTCTTCCATCTTGGCGTGTACCGCTTCTACCACCACAATGGCATCATCGACCACAATACCAATGGCCAGTACAAGCGCGAAGAGCGTAACCAGGTTGATGGAAATGCCGAAGAACTGAATGACAAAAAACGCACCGATCAGCGATACCGGAACCGCCAGAATCGGGATAAGCGTAGATCGCCAGTCACCCAGGAATATAAATACCACCAGGGCCACCAGCAAAAACGCATCCCGTAACGTATCAATTACCTGTTCGATGGACGCGTCTAGGAATTTAGATACGTCGTAGCTGATTTTATAGTCCATTCCGGGCGGAAAGGATTCTTTCATCACTTCGAGTTTGGCTTTTACCGCTTCAATTACATCACTGGCGTTGGTACCGTAGTTCTGCTTTAACACGATAGCCGCCGACGGGTGGCCATCGAGGTTGGAGTAAATATCGAAGAACTCACTGCCCAGTTCGGCCCGGCCTATATCCTTCAGGTGAATGCTCTCGCCGTTTGGATTGGCCCGGATAATGATGTTTTCGTACTCTTCAGACGTGTTATAGCGGCCTTTGTAGGTCAGTACATATTCCAGCGACTGCGCTTTTATGCCGGAACTTTGACCAATCCGGCCCGGACGCCCCACCACGCTTTGCTCGCCAATGGCATCCATCACGTCTTCTACCGAGATTTTATACGCCCGCATCCGGTCGGGGTTCAGCCAGATTCGCATGGCGTACCGGCGGCTACCGAGAATCTGCGTCCGGGCTACGCCTTTGGTCCGGTTGATTTCCGGAATCATCTTTACCGTGGCGTAGTTGAACAGGAATTTTTCATCCATGTTCTTGCCCTTGGCATAGAGGTTCACGTACATCAGCATACTGGGCTGAATAGGCGTAATGATAACCCCTTCTCGCTGCACCAGTAAGGGCAACAGCGGCATGACCTGATCCACCCTGGTCTTCACCCTGATTACCGCCACGTTGGGGTCGGTACCCGGCTCAAAAATAATCCGCAGGGTAGCCTCGCCCGCACTGGTGGCATCGGTAGCGATATAACGCATGTCCTGCACCCCGTTGATGGCCTGCTCCAAGGTAATCAGCGTAGATTTAACCAGAACGTCGGCACTGGAACCGGGATACGCAATAAAAATATTGACGGTAGTAGGCGCAATATCCGGGAACTGTGAAATCGGTAACTGCTTGATAGCCAAAACACCGACAAATACGATCATGATTGATATCACGATAGCAAATACCGGTCTGTGAATGAATTTTGTGAACATATCTTTTGCTGTTTAGACGAGCTGATTATTCGGCGTACAATTCCAGATTGGATAGAACTTTGGCTGGCTTCACAAACGTGTACTTTATTTTTTCGTTTTCCTTTACCTGACGTAGTCCTTCCAGCAGGATTTTGTCATTGACAGTCAGCCCCGATTTAACCACGAAAATGTGCGGCATCTCCGACGTTAAGGTGACCTCTCTCGACCGAACCTTATTGTCTTTATCAAGCACAAAAACGTATTTCTTTTCCAGTACTTCGAACGTGCATTTTTGCGGAATAAGCATTGCGTTCTTGAGTGGTACTGTCATTTGAATATTGCCCGTTTCGCCGTGACGTAAGAGTCCCTTTGGGTTGGGGAAGGTAGCCCGGAAGGCAATGTTACCCGTCTCATTGTTGAAGTCCGCTTCGATGGTTTGTACCACGCCGGGGTATTGAAACATTTGCTGATTTGCCATCATCAGACTGACGTTGGTCATGTTCTCAGCTTTCGTCTTTTCCTTGAAATTCAGGTATTCAGCCTCGGGTACGTTGAAGTATATCCACATCTTGCTGTTGTCCGACATGGTCGTCAGCAGATCGCCTTCATTGACGAGACTACCGAGCCGCACCTGAAATTTGTCCATGATACCATCGAAGGGAGCGCGTACTTCGGTGAAGCCGAGGTGGATTTTGGCAACTGATACTTCTGCATTGGCCTTATCTAATTTAGCTTTGGCCAAGGCCAGTTCGTTTTTAGATACGATATTGCTATCGGCCAGGGCTTTTGTATTTCGGTATTCGACGTTAACGAAATTCGCTTCCGCTTCGGCTTTCTGGAGTTCAGCCTGGTACTGAATTGGAAGAATTTGAAACATCATTTGTCCTTTTCGAACAAACTTACCTTCATCCACAAAGATTTTCTGGAGATAGCCTTTTTCAAGTGCCCGTAATTCGATATGTTGAATAGCATGAATCTGACACACATAATCGCGCGTGACCGTCGTATCTTTTCGCATCGGGCTGGTCACCAGATATTTTGTATCGTCTTCTTTTTTTTCTTCTTCTTTGGTGCAGCCGGTAATTGAAATCAGCGTACACAAACTCAGAAACGTGAACATTAACATTCTTCTCATCATGGTTGTATTTAATTTTTCTTGGTGAAAGGCAGTGGCAGTATCGCCTGATTGAACTGAATTGGGTTTGATAGGTAGCGAACTATTCCGAAGTTTTACGCTGAACAACGTTCGACTGGTCCGGCGGTATGGGGGGGCGTTCCAGCCAGTGAATCAGACTGTCTTTGCGTTCGTTGGCCTGAGCGCAATCGGAAAGCTGCTGTTGCCAGCTGGCAACATCGGTCGGTGGATCTGGCTGGATCGACCCGTATTCGTAGAAGATACTTTGGCGTCGGCTTTGCTCATGCAGCAAAAAGCCGTTGAACGCCAGCGAAAGTGCCAGGGCCAGGCCAAAACCGTATAATAAGATAGATTCGGATCGCCGACCGTCGGATCGCCGACCGGAAAGATTACGACGTTGCATAGTACCTGTGTCTGTATTGACAGGTGCAAAGCTCGCTCCGCCACGTTAAAGCCGTGTGAGAAGGGAATTAGAAGACATTAGAACGGCTTAATCTGCGCGGCTGTTCGGAATTTGGGCGGTTCGGGATTCAGCAGCGTTCCGTTCTTAATGTACACGCGTGTATCGGTACGCCCACCAGATCAGCAGCCCCTGAATGGGCAGCCGACCCCAGCGAATCCAGGGCGACAGGCTGGCGAACTGCTCTGAAGCGGCCATGAATACGTTGGCGGGAAAAACCGAGATAAGGAGCAAAATGAGTCCCCAGGCCGCATATGAGCGTGTTGCAGGAAACAGCATTCCTACACCCAGCACCACCTCGGCCACGCCACTCCAGAATACCATTTGCGTGTGGGCCGGAATATAGGGTGGCATGATGGCCAGGTACATCTTCGGCTTGACGAAGTGGTTCAGCCCGGCCACTATGTACACGGCTGCCTGTATGTACGCGCCCAGGTTTTTCATGCGTTTTTTTTAATTTACTACGTGTCCAACAAAGCCCGCACCGTTGTTTAAGATTAGGCCACCGCGCCGGAAACCCAACGCACAGGCGTCACCCGCATAGAACACGCCCGCCTGATAGCTGTGGCCCGCCGAATCCTGCGGAAACCGGACATATTCCTGATAGATTTTTGGATAGTCACCATACTCGCCATCCATAGCCGTTTGTTCGCTGCCGCTGGCGTCCAGAATGCGGACGTTGGCACCCTCCCGTCCAAATAATACTTTTTCTACGCAGGGTTTACCCAGTAGCGGTTTGGTGTCGGTTTCGAGCAATAACGGGTGATTCGGGTATAACTCCCAGAGAACTTTCAGGATATATTTTGACTGGAACAGCAGTGTATACGCCGGGTTTAGCACTACGCATAGTCGCTTGCGGACAATCTCGGTCAGGATACTGGTCAATGCGGGTTCGTCTCCGGCAATGGCTTCCCACGGAATGAGCTTGAACCAGAAATCGAGTTTCTCGAACTGCCCGTTTTTGGGGTTCTGCCAGAAAATACCCTCCTCCGCCGAAAACTCGACGTTATCTATAAAATCGAATTCGATGTCGAAACCGGCTTCGCGGGCGGCTTCACCCAGCAGGGCTACGTTGGTGTCATCTTCGGGAAAATCGCGCATGGCCGATAGTAGCAGGGTTGGCTGCAAATCAGGATTTACGGCCAGTAACTCCTCAAACTGCCCCGTCAGCGTCTCAAACAGGCTGTTAAACTGCTGACTGTCGTCTAAACCATTGGCCCGCAGATGCGCGTATTGTACCACCGCCGTTTCGGGCAGGCAGGTAGCGGTATCGGCGTTGAACTCGATGAGTTTGATACCGGCCCCGTCAATGCCGCCCGCCAGGTCGAAACGTCCGTAGAGGTGAATGTGCCGGTCGTCGTCCCAGGAGAGTTTAATGAGGTCAACAAGGTTTTCGGGAATGCCCAGTTCGGCAAAGCGGTTCTCGTCAATTACGTGCTGCCCGGCGGCCACCATCATCTCGAAGAGTTCGTTGGCTGCTTCGTAATACGCGTCCGCTTCGGCTGGGGTTACTGCCACGACTTCATTACTCAGGTAGGGCAGCGTGTCCTGGCCCAGCATCCAGTTCCATCCGAGGTTTCGCAGAGGAGCATCGGGCGGGGTAGCAAGTGGTTTCAGCGTCATGTTTGAAGGGTAGATGGTCAGTTATCAACTCCGATAGCCAGAGGAATGGATGCTACATCGGCCCGTTCGCTAAACGACGCCAGTAACTCCCGGTAGGCTTCTACCTGCCGGTTGCAATGTATATCGCTCCAGTTTAATTCTGTAGCCATTAAATCAGCCACGGGCCGGGCCAGCCGGGCCGTTAGCTGCCAGTCGGATAGTTCAACGCGCCACCGCCGGGCCAGTACATCGCGCAGGGTCACGGCCATTTCTTCACGCATCTGATACACGACCTCGGCCCCAATAAACGGCTGTGTATCAGTCAGACGGTCGGCCAGGTCGGGCTGTTCTTGCGTAAGTTGAGCTACGTGGTCAGCGCGGGTGCCGTAGGTTTGCATCAGGTGCTGGCACACATCGTCGGGCAGGTTGTACTCCTGTTGCAGCTTTGACCAGTCAGCAAAATTATACAGCTCACCACCTACCAGAAAGTGTGTTTCGGTTTGGCCCGGCACCGGCTTTTTCAGCACCTCACCCACGCGGTCAACGGCATCCTGAGCCATGAGCCGGTACGTGGTCCATTTGCCGCCCAGCAAACTCAGCAATCCTGATTCGGCATCAACTTCTACTTCGTGATCACGTAACAATGTTTTCGTATCGGCACGACTACTCATAATCAGCGGTCTGATACCGCCAAAGCCTGACCGCACGTCGGCCCGGCTGGGCGTTTTGGCCAGATAGGGCTGTAATGTTTCGAGCAGGTAATCAACCTCGCTGGTTTCCAGCACGGGTTCTTCATCCAGTGCGGTATAGTCTGTATCGGTAGTTCCTATAAACACACTGTCGCCAAATGGAATGGCGAAGACTACTCGCCCGTCCGATGTTTTTGGGATCAGGATGGCCGTATCGCTGTTGAGGGCTTCGCGGGGCAGAACAATGTGTACTCCTTTGCTGGGCCGGATGCGGGCCTCAAGCGCTGGGTTGGCCAGCAACCGGACGGCGTCGGCGTAAGGGCCGGTACAGTTCAGAAATACCGTCGCCCTGATCTGCGACGTAGCGCCGGTTAGTTCGTCGCGCACGATGGCGGTGGTGAGTTTACCAGTTTCATTCTGGCCAAAACGGGTCAGAGCGGTGTAATTGGCCACTACAGCCCCGGCTTCGTCGGCAGAGTGGGCCAGGGCCAGGGCGTAGCGGGAGTCGTTTAGCTGGCCGTCGTAATACAGCACCGCGCTGTGCATCTTCGGCGTCAGTGTCGGCATACGTTTCAGGGCATCGGCCTTGTTGAGCCAGCTCCCTTTGGGAATAGCGTCGTGCCGGGCGAAAAGGCCATATAGCGACAGGCCAATGGACATATATAATCCCTCGAATGCACTGAAAACGGGCGTTAGTAACGCCAGCGGGTGGGCCAGATGGGGGGCGTTGCGCAGAACGGTCCGGCGTTCGGCCAGGCCGTGCCGTACCTGCCGAAGCTGCGCCAGATCAAGTTTTTTGATGGCCTGCTCCAGATACCGAACCCCGCCATGAATCAGCTTGGTAGAGCGTGACGATGTTTCGCCCGCAAAATCGCCCCGGTCAATCAGCGCAACGCGGTAGCCGCGCAGGGCCGCATCCAGAGCTGCGCCCGCTCCGCTGGCCCCCGCCCCAATGATACACACGTCGAATATTTCCTGTTGTAACCGTTGCTGATTTTGTTCGCGATTCATACTGCAAAAGACAGGAAAAAAGTCGACTAAGTTCTGCAAATGCCCTGTCAGACTTCTATCCTAACAATTTGTTAACCAGTGTACCACTCCGGGCTTATGATGAAAATCCCCGGCTCCGCCCGCCAAAAAAGCCACTGCGCCCGCCCGATGGCCGGGTGGTACGCGTAACGCGGGACGAGCGTACGCTCTCGCCAATGTTGCCGGAGCGGTTATACAGGCCTGGATTGGCATACACGCCTGACCCGTACCGGCGGGCGTCATTGGCATACTGTGGCCCCGACCTCCGACCGAGCATATAGCCCAGACTACCCCACAGCAGCACGTTACTCAGGCCACTGTGGTGGTGTTGACTGTACGAGTTGGGGTTGTTGAGATACGTACTGGTCGATGAGTCGGTTTCGACCAGTCGGCGGGCAGCCTCTACACTAAGCGTGTCGCGATGACCGTCAACGTAGCTGACAATAGCCCCGGCCCGGCTGGGGTCAACGGGTACTTCGTCGGTGATTTTAAAGGTGCCGGGGGCTGTTTCGGTGATATAGGTTCGGACGCCTTTGCCAAAAGTCGTTTTGGTCTGCTCGGTCTGTTCATCCTGCTCATTGCCGGAGCCGCAGCTTTGGAGCATCACGGTACCATTGAGCAAAGCCAGTCCCAGCGTGGTGCTGAGGGTAATATCTTTTACGCGCCGAAGCACGGTATTTTTACGGATAGGAGTCATAGCCAGTAACTAAAAGTCTGATGGCTAAACTACAGGAGTTATTGATGGGTTGCAAGTTGTTCGGGATAAGCCGGTTCTGATGTCCATAAACGGCCATCAGAACGGACGGTTGCCACTGCCAAAGTTGCCATGCCTGTACGTGTTGAGCCACGTGGCCCGCGCCGGCAATCTGCAAAAGGAGTATCTTTGGCTCAGTGTCCTGAATCAATCAACTATGTCCCGACTGTTCGTTCTCCCGTTGCTCATGACCGCACTTTGTGCAACGGCACAACCGCCAACACCCGTTTTTTCGCAGCCGCTCAGTCCACGCATTGCCAGTTACCAGATCGACGTATCGCTCGACCCGGTCACCAAAAAACTGAACGGGCGCGAAACCCTGACCTGGCGTAATACGTCTCAGGATGTTATTCAGGAATTGCAGTTTCATCTGTACCTCAACGCCTTCCGCAATGACAAAAGCCAGTTTATGCGCGAATCGGGTGGGCAGCTGCGGGGCAACGAGATTGACCGTAATGCCAAAGACAATCCCTACGGTTTCATTGACGTAAGGAGTGTGAAACGGCGCGGAGGGAAGGCCCTGGCGTACCAGTTTATCCAGCCCGATAACCCCGCCAACCGCGACGACCACACCGTTATCCGCGTCCCGCTCGATCAGCCCATCGCGCCCGGCGAAACCATTGTACTCGACATCAGTTTTGCCGCCAAACTGCCTAAAATCTTTGCCCGCACGGGTTTCAGCCGGGATTACTTTCTGGTGGGGCAGTGGTTCCCGAAGGTTGCCGTCTATGAACCCGCCGGGACGCGCTACGCCAAAGTGGGCGGCTGGAACGCGCATCAGTTTCATGCCGATTCAGAATTCTACGCTGATTATGGTGTGTACGACGTCAGCATTACCATCCCGAAGGAGTACGTAGTGGGTGCTACGGGGCAGTTGGTCAGCGAAAAGCCCGGCCCGAAAAACACGAAAATCAGCCGCTGGCATGCCGAAGACGTCGTAGATTTTGCCTGGACGGCTTCCCCCCATTTTCAGGTCATTAACAACGTATGGAAACGCCCCAATGGCGGCAGCGTGGCCATCCGGCTGCTGATGCAGCCCGAACACGCGCAGCAGGCCGACCGGCACTTAGACGCCGTAAAAGCTGCTTTTTCGTATTTCGATAAACACCTGGGCCGCTACCCCTTTCCCAACCTGACCATTGTCGATCCGCCCCTGCATGGCAGTGGCTCGGCGGGTATGGAATACCCCACGTTCATTACGGCAGGTACGGCCTGGTTTGTACCCAATGGCATCCGCGCGCCCGAAATCGTGACGGTGCATGAGTTTGGTCATCAGTATTTTATGCAGCTACTGGCCACTAATGAGGCCGAAGAAGCCTGGCTCGACGAGGGCTTCAATCAGTATTACGAAGGCCGCATCATGGACGAAACCTACGGCCCGCGCTCATCGCAAATCGACCTGTTCGGCTTTCGGATGGGCGATCTGGAAACTTCGCGGGATGGCTACGTGCATCAGGAGAACCCGGCCATCGGATCGTCGTTCGGTAATACGTGGCAACTCCCCGCCGGGCAATATGGCGTGCTGACGTATATGAAAACCGCCACCTGGCTGCGTACGCTTGAAGGGCTGGTGGGCCGCCCCGTCATGGACGAAATCATGCGGACGTACTTTAGGCGCTGGCAGTTCAAACACCCCAACGCGCAGAGTTTCATTGACATCGTAAACGAGATTGTACCGAAGCGACTGGGCCAGAAATGGCCCGTTTACGGCTCCGATATGAACTGGTTCTTTGACCTCGCGCTCTATGGTGATGCCGTTGTAGATTATGAACTGGTCAGTCTGCGCAACCGGAAAGACAAAGTCAGCGGGCAGCAGCAGCAAATCATTACCGTTGACCGGAACGAAGACGGACAGATGCCGGTCGACATTCAGGTACGTTTCGAGGATGGTAAAGAAAAAACGCTGTATTGGGACGGTAAAGGCCGTCGGCAGGTGTTTACGCTCACCGGGAAAAGCGACGTGGTCTGGGCGATGGTAGACCCGACGCACAAAATTTACATGGACGTAAACGTCAACAACAACAGCCTGACGCTCGAACCGTCATCGGCCCCGGCGGGTAAGTACGCCGTCAAGTTCCTGTTCTGGGTCGAGAACTGGATGCAATGGCTGGCTTGGCTGGCGTAAAAAGCGTATTTTTCAGTGTGGCAGGGCCTTTTTTGGGGAATCCTATTAAGGTAGTCGAATACCAACTAAATGCCCGATACCATTCTTAACGATATCGGGCATTTAGTTGGTAGGTTCCTTTTAAAGAATGTTATTCGTCTTTGATGTCGTAACGATCAAGCATCATAACCTTATTCCAGGCCGCAACGAAATCTCTGACAAAGCGTTGTTGCGCGTCATCGGCGCCGTACACTTCAGCGATGTTGCGGAGCTGAGCGTTAGAACCAAAAATCAGATCGCAGCGGGTAGCAGTGTATTTAGTAGCTCCACTTTCCCGTTCCCTGACGTTGAACAGCATCTCATTTTGATCCTGCGGAACCCACTCGTAATCCATATTGGTCAACACCTGAAAGAAATCATTCGATAACTGCCCCGGGCGTTCCGTAAATACCCCGTGCTTTGAATAATCATAATTCTGATCCAACACCCGAAGCCCACCAACGAGCACGGTCCATTCCGGAGCCGTTAACGTTAATAGTTGAGCACGATCAAGAAAAATTCGCTCAGCAGGTACGCGGTATCCGACCTTGTCGTTGTGGTAGTTTTTGAACCCGTCTGATACCGGCTTGAGCCAATCAAAACTTTCCACGTCCGTCAACGCCTGCGTAGTGTCTTCCCGGCCCGGTGTGAATGGAACGTTAACCGCAACGCCAGCATCACGAGCCGCTTTTTCAACCGCTGCGCAGCCGCCAAGTACCACCAAATCGGCCAGGGAAACTTTCTTGTTCCCAGACTGCTGGTTCTCAAACTCGCCCTGGATACCCCTGAGCGTTTGCAGTACGTTGTTAAGTTCTTCTGGTCGGTTAAGTTCCCAGTTGTTTTGAGGTTCCAGACCAATACGGGCACCGTTTGCGCCACCGCGCTTATCGGTATCGCGATACACCGAAGCCGCCGACCAGGCTGCCGAAACCAGCGCCGAAACGGTAAGGCCACTGTCCAATATATGCTGCTTCAAGGCTGCAAAATCCGTATCGTCTATCAGGTCATACGCTCTGGCAGGTCTCGGATCTTGCCAAATCATATCTTGTTCAGGCACTTCAGGACCCAGATACCGTTCTTTTGGCCCCATGTCCCGGTGCGTCAGCTTATACCAGGCTTTTGAGAAGGCATCCGTAAAGTAATCGAAGTCGTTCAGGAATTTCTCACACACTTTACGGTATTCCGGGTCTACTTTGAGTGCAATATCAGAGGTCATCATCATTAGGTCGTTCATCTGACCGTCTATGTGAGCATCCGGCGTTTTTGGCGCATTCGCATCAACCGGCGTCCACTGTATGGCACCCGCAGGACTCTGGATTTTTTTCCAGTCGAATCTGAATAGGTTTTCGAGGTATGAGTTATCCCACTGTGTCGGATGCTGGGTCCAGGACCCTTCAATACCATTGGTCATCGTGTTGACACCGTTACCAGATCCTACCGGATTGTGCCATCCGAAGCCCTGGGCGTGGATGGGCGCGGCTTCTGGCGCGGCCCCAATTTTGGCGGAAGGTACCATGCCGTGACTTTTGCCAAATGCATGTCCACCGGCAATAAGCGCCACCGTTTCCTCATCGTCCATTGCCATACGCTTGAACGATTCGCGAATGTTACGGGCCGAATCGTGCGGGTCACCATTACCACCCGGACCTTCGGGATTCACGTAAATCAACGCCTGATGGGTAGCCCCTAATGGATTTTCTAAGTCGTGATAGGCGTCTTTTGGTCCACCAACCCAGCGCAAACCCAGGTTTACCATTTCGTCGGGGTGCCCTTTATGGTTTGTAGTGGCGGGCACTTCGTCAACGGCTTTACCGTCCCAAAACTCCGGCCCCCAATACGTACTACGGTCGGGTTCCCAGGCATCACGGCGTCCACCACCAAAGCCAAATGTGGGGAAATTCATGATTTCCAACGCGCAGTTGCCGGTCAAAACGATAAGGTCAGCCCAGGATAAAGACGCGCCATATTTTTTCTTGACCGGCCAGAGTAGCCGACGAGACTTGTCTGTATTGCCATTATCCCACCAGGAATTGACCGGTGCAAAACGCTGCATGGCCTGCCCGGCACCCCCTCTGCCATCGGCAATACGGTACGTACCGGCTGAGTGCCATGCCATACGAATCATCTGCGGACCATAATTATCATAGTCTGCCGGCCACCAATCTTTAGAATCGACGAGTAACGCCTTGATGTCCTGCTTAAGCTGCTGGAAATCAATTTTGTTAAAAGCTTCCTTATAATTCTCGTCACTGAGCGGATTAGCCGCCGGCTGTTCCTGATGAAGCAACTCTACCTGTAAACGGTTAGGCCACCAGTCATCGATCTGAGGAGCCGTGCCCAATGCACCGCCTATTCTGGTACCCCTGAATGGGCATTTCTCAAGACTTTCCGGATTATCAATGGGTTTCATAGGAAATTTATATGTTGAGTGATTAATATATTTAACCTTGAAAAATTAGTATTGTTCACGGACTTTAGAAGAAGATTTCAATAGCTTTTTTTAAGTGAAATTCTGAGGCCTTGTAAACACAATTATTCACGAATAAATTGAATAGAAATAGAACTACAATTAACTACTCATATTTAATTTCGGTTAAAATATTTGCCAGTAGAACGTCCGCTCCTCAATCTTCGAGCGGTCTAATATTTGGAAGATCCTCATGGTCTCAATTTATAGGGCTTTCTCATAAAACCATTTGCTGAGTTAAAAACTGGATTATCGCGGTAAATTTGTCGGCAAAAGCATCAATCTCAGCCGCCATATTTTCAATGTTTTTGTCTCCCAATAAGTTGATAATCAGTACATATGGGTTGTACAGTACTTGATAGGCCGATGCTTTACCCGTTCGTAAGTCATCTTCCAACAGACCGCACTGATGGCCTGGTCACATCCCGTTCGTGGTGCATCATGTCAACACCCGAACCGCATCGAATAACTCATCAGACTGCGCCTGATTACCCATAGAATAACCGCACGGATTTCCATGGTTTATGAAAATTTAGCAGAAAACTCCTGTTTTAGCCAGGGGATGTGAACGATAGCCGACAAGCTAATTTGTTTCATTGATTGGCTCAAAGTGGGTATATTTATGAAAAAGGTAGTGATGTTATTCCTATTGGGCGGTGTTCTCTTACGCAAAAAAATACGACTCCGCGACCATCGCGCTTATTCCGGATTTCGGACCAATTCAGGAAACCACCGGAACTCTGTCTGATTACGGAGCTGTTGATGGTTGTAGCCTGAATTTTGCAGTCAACGTAAATTCAACCCACTTTGAATTATATGCCATCAGCGATCAGTCAACGCCACTTATTGCCAGATATCGAGTTAATAGCGGTGCAACTATCAGCGTAGTGGTCAGCGTAAAGTACCAACAAACGGGTAATCAGAAATGCATAAGGTGTGGCCGATCTGGTCCAGCGTTATCTGATGAAGTACTTTCTTTCCATCAAATCCATTCAGTAAGTGACTTTCTCTGAACTAACCGAGTACCTGCAAACCCGCTTTGGCGCGGATGCTTTTGGCGTCGAAACCGCTAATTACCAGCCGTACCTGACGGTTTCGGCAGATAAACTGGTTGAACTTTGCCAGTTTCTGCGCGATGATGAGCCACTTTTCTTCGATCTGCTCGCCTGTATTACGGCCATTGATAACGGTGTCGGCGTGGATTCGCCCGAGAAAGACACGATGGACGTAATCTATAACCTGACGTCTATTCCCCACGAACACAACCTGATGCTGCGTGTAACGGTGCCGCGCCATACCGGTACCACAACATTACCTACCCTGCCCAGCCTCACTCACCTCTGGCGCACCGCCGACTGGCACGAACGCGAAGCCTACGACCTGCTGGGCATCTACTTCGACAAGCATCCCGACCTCCGCCGGATTCTGCTCCCCACCGACTGGATCGGTCATCCCCTCCGTACCGACTACGAGGAACCGGAGCAGTATCACGGCATAAAGACGAAATGAGTTTATTTGTGTTTTGTAAGCAATGGTTATGTATCATCATAGCTTACCCGCCCCAAAACTGTCTGTTCATTTATGCATCTGCTTTTCCTGCTTTGCTGCGTTCCCTTAACCACATTTGCTCAATCTGTCGATTCGGTGATTGTGACGGGGCAGATTAAAAACCTCTCGGCCCGCTTATACCGCGACGCGCCTACGGTGCTGGTGAGCCGGAATAATATTCTGGAAGCCAGCCGCGAACTGGTGCGCCCGGCTCCGCTCAACGTAGATGGTACATTCAGGGTGGCCATGCCGCTGATTTACGCGCAGGAGGAGATGTACTTCAATTATGGCCGCATTTCGACCGCATTTATGGCCGCAAGCGGTACGTTGCGCATCGACCTCAACGCCGACTCGCTGTTTACGGCTGCCGTGCCGTTCCGGTTTGGGGGTGTCAATGCGCAGGTCAACCAGCAATACGCCCGCTACAAAGCCACCGAAGCCGCCCTGCCCGATAAGCCTAATCCGCAGCGACTGTCGGAGGAGGTAGTGAATAAAAGTGTGCCGGAAACGTATCGTATGGTCTTGTCGGCCTATCAAACGGCGTTTCGGAAGTTTGCCAGTCAGGAGAACGCCTTCCCGCTGCTGTCGCGCTGGGTGCAGTCGGGCAATCGGTACAGTGCGGCTGCGTTTCTGTACGATAAAGCCGCGTTTGACGGTCAGCAGGTACCCAAATCGCTGGCCGATTCGTTGCGCCCCGCCAATGATCAACTGCTGACTGCCGCCCGCGCCCAGGCCATGAACCGCTTTGGCGACTATGCCATGCAGCAAAACAACCGACCTGAAATCAGCCGCGAAGACAATGGCATTGCCGTTCGTACCCTGTCGTCGCTGCTGCTGCGTTATG